>DAOUCM010000428.1:0-2788 GCA_034431895.1 Anaerolineales bacterium | reverse complement strand
ACGTGAACAGCGACTGGAAGAATCCGAACACGCAATCCACCGACATGTCGCTGACGGGCGTGAACCCCTGGCGACCCGCAGGCGGCACCGATGGCGTGGACCTGACCGCTTTCACCACGCATGACCCAAACGGCGCGATCATTTTCCTGCCCGAAGGTCAATATGACAAAACCGATTTCGCCTCCATGCGCCGCAGCGAAACGGCGGGCGGCGACGAAGCCTACTTTGAATATCTCAAAGAGAGTCTCTACGCCTCGCTCGAAGCCGCGCAGCCGGGCAAGGTCAATGTCTTCCACTTCACCATTCACCCCGGCGAGTTTCGCGGCGACCCGCAAGACCCATTCGGCGTGATCGAACGCTTCCTCACCGAAGTCGTTGACCCCCTCGTTGCCAGCGGACAAGTCCAATGGGCGACCTTCTCCCAAATGGCAGACGCCTACGCCGCCAGCGAATAGCGAGCAGGCGTTCTCTAACGCCGTTGTTGAGGTTAGAGAACGTCAACTACGCAACGCAAGGAGATTCCCCATGAAAAAAATTTTCCTCACCCTGACATTTCTCTCCCTTCTGACCTTTGCCTGCGCCCAAACAACGCCTCCCACCCCGCCGACGCCTGCTCCTGTTACCCCAACACTCCCCTCCCCGACGCTCCCCTCTCCCCCTGTGAGAGGGGCCGGGGATGAGGTTCTCCCCTCTCCCACTGAGAGAGGGGCCAGCGGTGAGGTTCTCCCCTCTCCCACTGAGAGAGGGGCCGGGGGTGAGGTTCTCCCCTCTCCCCCCGGGAGAGGGGCCGGAGGTGAGGGCTACATCTCCTTCATCATCAACGTCCACGACTGGACGCACCCGGATGAAAGCGCCGACATCCTTCTCAAACTGGTGGACCTGTTCGAGCGCTACGGCGTGCGCGGCGACTTTTACTTCACCGCCGAAATCACCCGCGAACTGGCGGAGAAGCGCCCCGATGTCATAGAGCGCTTCCGAAACTCCAACATGACCATCAGTTACCACGTCCGCCCGCCGCACCCGCTCTACACCGGCTTCGACGCGCGCCTGCAAGGGCTGGATGACGCCACGCTCTACCAGACGCTACTGGATTACGAGACCTACGCCCTGAACCTGGAGACGGGCGACCTCGACCGCTCGCGCCCCGGCGGTTATACCTATGTGGCGCAGGTCTTCGGGCGGAAACCCGTCGTCGTCCCTGCCCCGAACAACGACCTGCGCATCAAAGACGCCGCGCAGCGGGTCTACGCCAGCCTCGGCGCGCAGATGACCCTGCTCTATCACGAAGAAGGTACGAAACTCGAACAGCCCTTCGAGTACGTCAACGGTCTGCTCGTGCGCCCGAGCGACTTCAGCGTGACGCGCGTCACCAGCATAGACGGCAGCGATAACTTCTGGTGGAACTTCATGTTGCGCCCGGACGCCGCCGACTACAACCCGACCCAAATGCTCCAAAACCTGCTCGCCGATTGGGAACAGCAAACTGGAAGTTCGCCCTACAGCCGTCCTCCGTTCATCACCTCCCTCATCCACGAAAACAACTTCTACCGCAGCGGCGCGGAAGGCTGGACGAGCATCTACTTCACCATGAACGGCGCAAAGAAGGGCGACCCCCTGCCCGGCCCCTGGGATTTGTCCGCCCTCGACCCATCCAAACTACGCACCGAAGCAGACCAGGCCGCCATCTTCGCCGCCTACGAAGAAATGGTTGCCTACGCCGCCGCAAATTTGACGGTGGTCACTTCGGAAGATATTGTGAACATGGCTCAGCAAAAACCATGATTGAGACTCTCTTGCATCGTCTAAACATTCCCGTTTGGCGCTTGCGCGGCTATGACACCTTTGCGGGCAAGTGGTATCCGCTCGATGGCATCTACCTCTCCGAACGCGCCGCCCTGCGCGCTGCCCACAAACGGCTGGAAGAATTGGAACGTTCGCAGCCCTCCGCCACTTCCGGCGGGCAGGAGGGAATCCAGGATCAGGTGTACATCGTCCGCCCGGATGGAACGATGTTCCGCTATTTGCCGCCAAAGAACAGGAGTTGACCGAATGAAAAACATCCCGCTTTTGACCGCACTCATTCTCTTCACCCTCGCCTGCTCCCTTCTCCCCTCTCCCACTGGGGGAGGGGCCGGGGGTGGGGGCATGCCCTCTCCCACCGCAGGAGGGGCCGGGGGTGAGGGAACGCCCCTCGAAACGGCGACCCAGCCCCCTGTCTCGACCGAAGCGGCAGTTCAGCCGGCCGAAGACGAAAAAATCGTGCTGGCTTTCTACTTCCCCTGGTATGCCACCCAGGAGTTCAGCGGCGAACGGCGTCACTGGGGAGCGATTGATCCCCAGGCGCAGACCATCGGCAGGACGGCGCACTACCCGCTCAACGGCGCGTACGATTCGCATGATCCGCAGGTCGTCGCCTGGCAGATGGAACTGGCGCGGCAGGCCGGGCTGGATGGATTCATCGTCTCGTGGTGGGGGCAGAATTCCTTCGAGGACCGCGCCGTCTCCCTGCTGCTGGAACAGGCGCAAACCCAGGGACTGCGAATCGCCCTGTACTACGAAGGCTGGCACACCGCCGATCAGGGTGTGGTGGATTCCAGCGCGGAAGCCGCCGAAGACCTGCTCTACATCCTGCAAACCTACGGCAGTCACCCGGCCTACCTGAGGCGGGAGGGCAAGCCGGTTATCTTCATCTACAACCGCGCCTATGAACAACTGAGCCTCGCCGACTGGAACGCGATCTTGGCGCAGGTCAACGCCGCCTGGCCGGGCGGGCTGCTGGCCTCCATGC
>DAOUCM010000427.1:0-2498 GCA_034431895.1 Anaerolineales bacterium | reverse complement strand
ACAGAGGATAGCAAAATCTCTGGAGGTGCAACATGATCCCCTTGCTCGAATTTCCTGAAATCGTGGAACAGTATGCCCCTTTTTTTCGGGACGTGTTCTCAGAAGAAGCCTGGATCGAGTTCAAGCGCTATGTGAGCGGATTGCTCGTCTCCGAAAACAAAACCGTGGATGGCATCAACCGCTTATTCGTCATCGAGAGCCGCAATCAGAGTTCTTTGAACCGCTTGCTGACCGAAAGCCACTATTCACTCGAAGCGTTGAATCAGGCTCGGCTGGCGATGCTGGACAGCCAGGCGGGCACGCGCATGAAACCTAAGGGGGTCTTCAGCATCGATGATACCCTGTTAAGCCATGTAGGACAGGAGTTTGAAAAGATCGCCAAGCTGTGGGATCATGTATCCGGCACCTATGTTTGGGCTCACAATCTGGTCACCTTGCACTACAGCGATGACCAGACCGACTATCCGGTGATGTTCCAGCTATGGGAACCGGTCGAACTGGATAAATTAGAACAAGGGATGCGAGCGGCCCACATTCCCATCAAGGAGAGCAAGGAAACACTCAAGGAAACCGATCCGAAGAAATGGCGAGACTATCTGATGCATCTCTGGCAGCGTCAGCAGAAAGCGCATCCCGAACTCCAGGAGTTATACGAAACCAAACTGACCATCGCTAAAAAACTCTTGGAAGCGTGGGTGAAGACCCACCCGGAAGAACAACGCCCGGTGACCTTTGACAGTTGGTTCACCCACCCCACCTTCTGTCAGTTCCTGGACCAAACGCTCCATCTGCCCTATGTCGGCACTTTGCGGGAAGATGACCAAGTCAACCTGGGAACGGGTCTGCTCTCTTTGAAGGACTTTGCTGAGCGTCTCAAGCAGGAACATCAGAGCAATCCCCACCAACCGGTCTTCCGTAAGATCAGCATCTCCTACAAAGGCCAACAGGAGACCTATTACAGCTACTGTCAGACGCATTCCATTCACAACTTTGGCCGACAACGCCTGGTGATCAATTATGACCGGGCTGACCTATCGGACAAACCCAATTTCTATGTGAGCAATCGCTTGTACTGGAACGCCGCAGGCATCACGCGCATTCGACGCCATCGCTGGCCCGTGGAAGTCTATCACCAAGAGGGGAAGGAAGAAGGGCTAGATAAGTATCAACTACGGGGCTTCCGTGCCATTCAGCGCCATGTTGCACTGGTTGCCGTAGTCTACAGTATGCTCAGAACCGCCCAACATGATCCTGCTCTTCAGGAAAAACTTCAACGTCAGCTCCGGGTGACCCTGGAACAAGGCGCAGCCGATTTGCGTCGGGCTTCCCAAGCACACGCTCTGTGGGCGCTGGCGCTGTTCATCAGCGCTGGTCTGACTCAGGGACAGTCCTTACAAAAAATCATGGCCCCTGTCATTCAGGCCATGTGCCATTCTTGAGTGCTACAGTGCTGGGTTAGGCGGTTGCGGCCTCACCTGAATGTACCCAGGTGGGGTGGATTGGGTATTGCCTGAAGGCCGCCCTGAACAACGAAAGCGAGTTGTCTGCAACGGTCTGGCTATTCAGTTTTTAAGCTGCAAAAGTCGAGTACAGACTCTTGAAAAGATGATGATTGAAGCGCTGATTCCAGACACGGCGATACAGGCGTTTTGCGGCGGCGTAGCAACTGCTTTCCTGGCGGCGGAGCGCGGCTTTCGCGACCTGGCCGAGCGCAAGGCGCGGGCACTGGTCGGCGTGCTGACCGAACTGGCGTACCGCCTGGACGGGGAGCGGCTGGAACGCCTGCGCCAGCTGGATCCGGGCGCGCCGGGCACGTGGCAGCCGGAAGAATGGCGTCAGTTCTTCCTGGCGATACCGCAGAAACCGCAAGATGGCTGGGGCCAGCCTGGCGGCAACGGGAATGGCCATAAAGCGGAACTCTCCGCCTTGCAGGCGAAGGTCGCAGCGCTGGAGCGGGAACTGACGCAGGCGCGCCTCCAGCGTGAACTCGCCGGGGCGGTCCCACATCGGGCGGGTGCTGTCGTTGTAGCCCAGGCCGCTGTTCTGATTCAGCAGGTGACGGAGGGTGATGCGCGCCGCGGCCTGCGGGTCGGCCAGGGTGAACCAGGGCAGGTAGGTCTGCACGGGGGCATCCAGGTCGAGGCGGCCCGCCTCGGCCAGTTGCAAGACGGCCAGGGCGGTGAACCCCTTGCTGATGGAGCCGATGACGAAGGGCGTCTGCGGCGTGACCGGCGCCCCGGCACGGTCAGCGAAGCCGAAGCCGGCGGTGTGGACGACTTCGCCATTCTGGACGATGCCCACCGCCAGGCCGGGGGTGCGGTCGGCGCGCACCTGGGCGGCGAGGCAGGCATCCACGGCGTCGAACTCGGGCGCAGAGGCGGCGCCCATGGGCGCGGCGAGGGCGAGAAGGGGAAGAAGAAGGAGAAAGAGAAAAATTTGGGATTTCATGTCTGCCTCCTTACAGATGATTCGCCGCAGCCGCACAGACAGCCACCATC
>DAOUCM010000426.1:0-7329 GCA_034431895.1 Anaerolineales bacterium | reverse complement strand
TGCGAGCCGCTCTCTGGCGAAGCAGTCTCCCGTTTGACGGACAAAACTGACCTTGAGGAGATTGCTTCAGCGGCACAAACCGCCGCTTCGCAATGACATGGCTATTTTGTCAAGCATTCTTGAGAAAACCATGCCTGTTTCCTGTCAAGGCGGCTGCACTTTTCACAAAAAAAGTCGGCCTGTTTTCCAACAAGCCGACTGACTATCTGAGTATTGACTGTTTGACTACTTGATTAACAACTTATCCGCCTCTCATCCCAAACTTTTTCTTCAAAATATCCTCCAGCGTGGGTTGGCCGATTTCCTGCAACTCGTAACGAACGCGCTGGTGAGGCTTGTTGATTTTGATGATGCGTGTCAGGTCAATTGGCGTGCCGATAATGACCATGTCTACATCGGCCTGGTTGATGGTGGCTTCCAGGTCTTTCATCTGTGCCTCGCCGTAGCCCATGGCTGGCAGGACGGGGCCGGTCTTGGGATATTTGGCGTAGGTGGCCGCAATAGACTTGACGGCAAAGGGGCGTGGATCCACGATTTCGGCAGCCCCGAAGCGGCGGGCAGCTACATAAGCCGCGCCGTAGGCCATTTCACCGTGTGTCAGAGTCGGGCCGTCTTCGATGACCAGAACCCGTTTGCCCTGAATCGCCGAGGGATCCTCTACGAACAGCGGCGAGGCGGCTTCAATGACCGTTGCGTGGGGGTTCAGGCGGCGCAAGTTTTCACGCACCTTGATTACGTTGTCGGGTTCTGCCGTGTCCACTTTGTTGATGACGAACACATCTGCCAGGCGGGCATTGGTCTCGCCGGGGTAGTAGGCGCTTTCATGACCGGGGCGATGGGGGTCGGCCACTACAATTTGCAGATCCGGCTTATAGAACGGGAAGTCGTTGTTGCCGCCGTCCCACAGAACGACATCCACTTCTTGTTCGGCCTGGCGCACGATCTTCTCGTAATCCACACCGGCGTAAACGATGACGCCATTATCTATGTGGGGTTCGTATTCCTCGCGTTCTTCGATGGTGCATTCATGTTCGTCGAGGTCGTCGTAGTCTGCAAAGCGCTGCACTTCCTGGCGGACAAGGTTGCCATACGGCATGGGATGACGGATGGCTGCAACTTTGTACCCCATGGCGCGCAAGATGAGCGACACCCGCCTTGTGGTCTGACTTTTGCCTGAGCCTGTCCGCACAGCGCATACCGACACCACCGGCTTGGACGACTTGACCTGCGTATATTTCGTACCCATCAGGCGAAAGTCTGCGCCTAGGGCGTTGACCAAACTGGCTTTGTGCATCACATATTCGTGCGGCACGTCACTGTAGGCGAAGATCACCTGCTCTACACCGTATTTTTGGATGAGCGCAGGTAATTCCTCTTCCGCATGGATCGGGATTCCCTTGGGGTAACGGGAGCCGGCTAATTCCGGCGGATAGAGGCGGCCCTCGATGTCCGGGATCTGCGTAGCGGTAAAGGCCACAACGTCATAGTCCTCGTTCTTACGAAAGAAGATGTTGAAGTTGTGGAAGTCGCGTCCGGCGGCGCCCATAATGATGGTTTTGATAGGCATAGGTTCTCCTATTTTTACAAGTCGCGCTGAGGACAGTGTCCGGCGCCGCCCGAGGTGGGATTTGAGCCGCGCCGTTTTTACCCAGCCGACCTGATTCACAATATCGTATTACCGTTTAACATTTGCATCGTTCGCGCAAATTTAGGTTGCATCGAATCACACGAACGACTCGAACGGATGTCAAGCGGACGAACGGATGTTACATAACGTCTGGCGCCTGGATGACCAGCAGGTGCAAAGCATTGGCCAGCACTTGCCGCGTAGCGGCTACCAGTTGCAAACGTGCTGCCTGGGTCTGTGCGCCCTCGGCTTGAAGCACAGGAACGCTGTGATAGAACGAGTGGAAGGCATCTGCCAGGTCATAGGCATAAGTGGCAATGACCAGCGGGCGATATTCCTGCGCCGCTTGCTCCACTGCGGCCGGAAAGCGCGAAAGTTGCTCGACCAACTCGATTTCATGCTTGCTCAGTTCGTAATCGAACGATACATGCTCCATTCTACCGATGCGCTTGTCTGTCTCTCGACCCGCCTTCTTTAAAATCGAATTTGCCCGCACATAGGCATTTTGGATGTAGGGCCCGGTATGGCCGTCGAAACTCAATGCCTCATCTACATCGAAGACGATGTCCTTGTTGTTATCTACCGAGAGCATGGCATAGGCCAGGGCGCCCAGACCAATCTGGCGGGCGATTTCGCGCTTCTTTTCTATGGGCATATCGGGAGTGCGTTCGGTCATGGCGGCCAGTGCGCGGCGCTCGGCTTCATCGGCTACCTCTTTGAACAAGGCCACCCGTCCCTGGCGCGCCGACATGGCGCCCTCTGGCAGGCTGACGAAGCCATAGGCTAGATGATAACATTTCGACGCTTGCGGAAAGCCCCATAATTCCAAAATCTTGAACACCTGCTGAAAATGTAGACTTTGTCGGTTGTCTACCACATACAGCGAGCGGTCAACATGATATTGCTCGAATTTTTGCTTGGCCAGTGCCAGATCTTTGGTCAGATAAAGCGTGGTGCCATCGTTGCGCAGGATGACCGCCGTGCGGTATTTCTCTTTGGTCAATCCCAGTTTCTCGTCAATTTTCACGATGACCGGGCCGCCTTGAGGTCGCTCATCCTCGGCAATGCCGCGCTCCAGCAATTCGTTCACGATAACCTTCGAGGGTTCATCTACCTCGCTCTCGAAGAACCACACGTCAATCTTGATATCCAACATTGCCAGGATAGCGCGCAGTTCTTCTAAACTCCATTCACGTGTCTCTTGCCACAGCCTGCGCACGTTGGCGTCGCCCGCATCCCATTTGCGGTACATTTCGCGTCGTTCGGCTTCGTAGGCTTCGCGCTGCGCTTTCTCAGAGGGCGTCTCGTTCTCCTTCTCGCTCAGCAGACGGGTGGCCTCGGCATAAATCTTCAATAGCCATTGTCCGCGCTCGTGGATGTCGCTTGGCTGCTGGCCTTTGTAGAACTTCTCGTAGGCCCACAAGACGGTGATGACGCCCAGCCCAATATCGCCTGGATAGGAAGCGCGAATGGTCTCGAAGCCGCCAAATTCTGTGATGCGCGCCAGCGACTCGCCCAGCAGAGCGTTGCGCGCATGTCCAATGTGAAACGAGTGATGCGTGTTTGGCTGGGCATACTCTACCATCACGCGCTCATGTTTAGGCGCGCCGCGACCGAAATCCGCGCCTTTTTGCAGGATGGCTTTGACGACGCGCGCAGCGTATTGACCGGGCGAAAAGTACAGATTGAGATACCCTTTTACCGCTTCGATGCGGCTGATGCCTGCTACGCTTCCAATCTGGACCCTGACCTGCTCGGCGATCTGCTGCGCTCTCTGCGGGACGGGGATTCCCGGCCCCCTGCCGGCCCGCGCCTCGTCCGCCGCCGTTTGGAAGAACGATGTGGACATGCCCCACTCCCCGCTGAACGGAATGGGCTGCCACTTCAATCCTGTCAGTGGAATATTTTGCTGGCGGCAAAAGGCAACAATTTTGGCTTCGATGGCTCGTTGCTCGTTTTCGAACATGCTTCTCCTGTCGAAGGGAAATTATATCAAAGGAAAGCCGTATGTTCCCTGTCGTGGACAAGGCGCTTTGCGTTCAGTCCCCCTCCACAAACTGGCGGGCCTGTTCCACATAGGCCAGGCTCTGGTGGCGAAAGTAGGTGTTGTAGAGTGTGGCATAGTGACCACCCTTGAGTAGCATCCCTTCGTGGTCGCCTTCTTCGATGATCTTTCCTTTTTCCAAGACGATGATTCGGTCTGCTGCCTTGACTGTAGAAAGACGGTGGGCGATGAGGATGCTAGTCGCTTCGGATAGAATCAGGTTGAGGGCCTGCTGGATTTGCCATTCGGTGAACGGGTCTATGCTGGCAGTTGCCTCGTCTAGGATAAAGATAGCCGGCTTTTGCATCAAGACGCGCATCAACGCCACGAGTTGGCGCTGTCCCATCGAAAGCATCCCGCCGCGCTCGCCGACCTGGGTTTGTAGACCTTCGGGCAGAGACTCCAGCCATTCGCCGTCGCCGATGCGGCGGGCCATAGCCAGTATTTCGGCCTCGCTCACTTGCGGGACGGCATAACGGATGTTATCGGCCACCGTGCCAGAGAACAGAAACGGCACCTGTGAAACAATTCCCAGCCGGCGCCGGTAGGAGGCCAGGTCGAGGGTGCGGATGTTCATCCCATCTACAAGGATGTTCCCTGCTTGGAATTCATAGAAACGGGCAATCAGGCGGGCGATGGAGGTCTTGCCCGAACCGGTATGACCGACGATGGCCAGGTTTTCGCCGGGGCGGATGTCCAGACTAAAATCGGTCAGAACCGGTTTGTTGTCCGCATAGTGGAAGGTGACACGCTCGAAGCGGATGCCGCCCTTGAGCGCCGTGACCGGTCGGCAGTCGGTCTGGACGACGGCCGGTTCGGCGTCCAGCAGGGCAAAGACCCGCTCCGAGGCGCTCAACCCCGACTGGATTTGTGCCCAGAAAGCCGAGAGATTCATCACCGGCCACAGAAAGCGGTCTAAACTGAGCAGGAAGAGATACCACGACCCAGCCGAGATGACCGCTGCCGCAGCACTAACGCCGCCCAGGTAAACCAGAATGGCGGTAAAGATGCCTGTGGTGGCGTTTAGCACCGGGAAGACGAGCGAAAGGACGAAGCCGCGCTGGATGTTGTAGCGGTATGATTTCTGATTGGCATTGTTGAACTCCTCGAAGATGGTCATCTCCTGGCGGAAGTTCTTGGCGATGGCGATGCCCGAGACGGTCTCTTTGATGGTTGCGTTGACATCGGCCATCGCTTGCATGCCCTTCTTGGTCACAGCGCGCGCCAGGCGGCGGAAACCGATGGCGATGCCAAAGACGATGGGCATGAAAGAAAACACGACCAGCGAGAGACGCCATTCAATTTTGACCAGCACCATGCCCAGGATCACCGCCTGAGCCACTTGCGAAGCCACATCGGTGACGATGACGACCAGTTGGCTCAAATCGTTGGTGTCTGAATTGATGCGCGAGACGATGCGGCCCGAGGAATATTGATCGTAGAAGGATAGGTCATGCTCGGCTGCGGCACGGAAGGCGCGCGTGCGCAGAGCAAGCACTACGTCGCCCAAGACGCGGGCTGTCAGACTGCGCCGCACCCAATTTAGCCCCCACTCGCCAACGCCGACCAGCGTCACAACAGCCGGGATGGCGACCAGCACGATCCAGTGGCTGGTATCATCGAGAACATCGAGGGCGCGCCCGCTGACGATGGGCAGCAACACCCCAATGAGCGACATGACCAAGGTCAGCAGAGAGATGAGAATCATCCCCTTGCGATAAGGGCTGAATTGAGCCGCAATACGCCGAATCAAGTCGCGGTCTTTGTACTGGCGGTCGTACTTTTCGGGGTTGAGTCCTTCGAAGAATCCCATAGGCTCTCGCTGTCACTTGCGGAAGATTCTTGCATACGCCTCCGAGGTCCGCATGAGTTCCTCGTGCGTGCCGATGGCTGCTACGCGCCCCTGCCGCAAGACGACGATCAAATCGGCCCAGCGAATCTGTGAGAGGCGATGGGTGATGATGAAGGTTGTCCGCCCTCTGGCTGCCGCGGCAATAGCGCGCTGAATCAAGTCCTCGGTGGCCGAGTCGATGGCGGAGGTCGAGTCGTCCAGGATCAGGATGCGGGGGTCGGTCAGGAAGGCGCGCGCCAGGGCCAGGCGCTGGCGCTGACCGCCCGAAAGCGTCACGCCGCGCTCGCCAATCACGGTCTGGTACTTGTCGGGCAGGGACTGGATGAACTCGTCGGCCTGGGCGGCGCGGGCGGCGGCTTCGATTTCCGTCTGGCTCGCGCCGGGTTTGCCAAAGGCGATGTTCTCGGCAATGGTGCGCGAGAACAAGAAGATGTCTTGTTCGATGATCGAAATCTGACGGCGCAGGGCAGCCAGGTTCCAGTCGCGCACGTCCACGCCGTCCACCAGCAACTGGCCACAGGTGGCGTCGTAGGTGCGGTTGACCAGTTTCATCAGCGAGGTCTTGCCGCTTCCGGTTTGGCCCACAAGGGCTACTGTCTGTCCGGGCTCGACTTTGAAAGTGACATCTTGCAGCACAGGCTCATCCTCGTAAGAGAAGCATACGCCGCGAAACTCGACCCGGCCGCGCAACATACCGGCGTAACCGGCCTCGTTTTGGTCCAGATTGTTCTCACGGTTCATCAGTTCGAGGATGCGGCGGGCGCCTGCCAGGCCGAGCGAGATTTGCGAGTAAGCCCAGATCGAAGTCCAGGTGGGAAAGTCGAGCATCAAGAGCAGGCCCATATAGGCGACCACGTCGCCGACCTGTACCAGACCCTGCCGGTAGAGCAGAATGGCATGGAAGAGGCCGACGCCCAGGGCGACCGCAAACATCAGCAGCGGGATGAAGCGCGCCTCCAAGTCGCCCTGGCGGACGTTGGCCGCCCGCACCCGGCGCGCATTGGCCTCGAAGCGCATCACCTCGGCCTCCTCCTGTGCGGCGCCCTTCATCACTTCGATGCCATCCAATGCTTCGGCTAGATGAGTGTTCATCTGCCCAAAGGAAGCGCGTACCTCGTCGGTGATTGGCTCCAACTTCCTCAAGTAGTCGCGAAGCGCAAAGAAGTACAAAATGGTGTAAATGAGCGGCGTCAAAATCAGGGTGGGGTGATACTGAACGGCATAGATCATCGGCATGATTAGAAAGATGATGGAGCCGACCACCAGGTTCACGCCGGGGCTGAACAAATAGTTGACTTCACGCACATCGTTGGTAGCGCGGGCCATTGTGTCGCCGACCGGTTGCAGGCTGTGGAAGGTCATACTCTTGCCGAGCAGCGAGACGTACAGTTCATCGCGCACATCACGCTCCACCCGTTGGGCGATGACCTCGGCTCCGAAGTTGCGCCCCAATTGCAGGACGGCGCGTAAGACTTGCGAACCGCCAATCAACAAAGCAATCGGGATCAACGCCGCGACAGCAGACGGATCGGCAACAATGGTATTGAAGGCTCTGCCGGTCAAGATGGGGACGTAGGCGGCCAGTTGGGCGTTGCCCCAGGCGCCGACCATCATGATGATAATCAACCACCCGTGGCGCAAGCCGTGGCTAAGCACCCAGCGCACAGGCCCGCCTCGGTCCGAGCGGCGGCGGGAGAGGGTAAATTCAGCAGGGAAAGGGATGGTGGACATGGTCAAAAAAAGCCTCCCGCCCATCGCGGGAGGAACTCATTTTACCACGCGCCTTCTCGGTTTGCAGGAAGATGC
>DAOUCM010000425.1:0-6904 GCA_034431895.1 Anaerolineales bacterium | reverse complement strand
AATTTCATCTGGGCGAAGGGGTCGTCTGGCCTGGTGAGCAGTTCGTCCAGCCCCTTTTGCGTCTCGGGGCGGGCAGCGAAGCGCTTTTTGACCGCTTCCCACACTTCGCCCACGCCGCGTTTTGCCAGTTCTTCCGCGCCCTTGCTCGCCAGCACGGGCAGGAGCGGTTGAAGCGCCTGCCAGAGGGAGGTGGTAAGTTGAGGAATGTCCATGCGTTTGCTCCTTTTGTCGGCGCAAATCACAGATTTGCGCCACAATTTTTTTAACGCGCCCCGCCTTCGGCGGGGAAACCCCTGTCTTTTTTCAGATTATCTCACCTTGCGCAATCAGAGTACAGAGAGTCAGAGCCCCAGAGACCAGAGCGCCAGAGCCCAGAGTCAGAGAGAGAAAAATGGGGAGACCACCACTCGAAACCCGAAGTACCAGCCCCTGACGACGGGATTGCTCCAGTTGCGGAACGCGCAGCGAGCCCAGTCTGCATTGAGGATGAACGAGCCGCCACGCAGGTTTTGCTCACCATTGACCCATTCCCAGACGTTGCCGCTCATATCCTGGCAGCCATAAGGACTCTCGCCGCCAGGAAAACAGCCCACCGCCGTTGTCGTGCCGATGCCCGTTTCTTCGGTGTTGGCTTTGTTGGGGTCGAAGGTATCGCCCCAGGGGTAGACCCTCATCCCTACCCCCCTGCCCCCCTTCCCCTCTCCCAGAGGGAGAGAGGAAGGGGGGTGGCCTTCAGGCCGGGGGGATGGCGTGAGGGGACCGCGCGCCGCCTTCTCCCACTGCTCTTCCGTGGGCAAAGTGACTCCCAATCGTCCAGCCTCGAGATGTGCCTTGAATTCCTCCTCACCCCCGTTCACGGACCACTGATGACTGATAACTGGCAACTGACTGGAAAGCCAGCGGGTGAAAGCCAGCGCTTCGTACCACGAGATGCCCACGACCGGATGATTGGGCAGGTTGAACGGTTCGCCGTAGTCCACCGGGGCTTTGCGCGGGGCGTTATCCCATCGCCCTTCGACGCCCGCTTCGGTCCAGTATCCTGCCTGGCGGGCTTCTTCCGCCCAAAAGTCGGGATTGTCGTAGCCGCCCGCCTGCACGAACTGCTGGAACTGGGCGTTGGTGACCGGGTATTTGCCCATCCAGTATTCGGGCAGGCGGATTTTCTTTTGCTCTTTGCCTTCGCCAAAGATAAATTCACCCGCCGGGACGTGACAGAAAGCCATGTGTTCGCAGGCGAGGACTTCCGGGCGCGGGTCGCCCAGTCTGGCCAGCGCCCGCCCGGCTTCGGCGCGCTCCAGCGGCGGCAGGCTGCCCTCCAGGACGTGCAGGAGCGCCTTTCGAATCTGCTCCAGGTACTCCGCTCCCTCGCGGACGCCGTCTTTATCCGCCTCGATTTCCTCCCGCCCGGCAATGCAGGCAATCAGCCCGGACCACAGGGCTGCACGCTGCTCGAGGGATGAGCGAGGCGTGGGATCGCGCAGCAACTCGTACGCCAGGTCGCGCAGAACGTGAGCGCTGCGGCGGTTGTAGTACAGTTCCTCCGCGCCCAGCAGGGCGGCCAGCATCCAGGTATCGCCTTCAGCCAGATGCTGGCGGTATTGGCGCACGGCAGAACGCTCTCGGATGAGGTAACAGCCCGCCAGGTACTCTTGAAAGGTGCGATGAGGGAAACTGTACGAGGTGGGTTTTTCCAGTTCGCCGCCGTTGCCCCGCAGCAGACCGGCGCGCTGGTCCACATAATCCAGAAACTCCTGCGCCAGGCCGATGCCGCCGAGGTATTCTTTCGCTTCCAGAATGTTGAGCGCCCGCAGGCGCGGCACATCAGCGGTCTCTTTCTGCCCCCTTGCAGTACCCTGGGCTTCATATGCCAGACGTTCCATGGCGCCAAGCAGTCGGTTCTCGTCCTTCAGGAAAGCCAGCAAAGCCTCGGAGGGCGCCATTTGCCCCTCGCCGAGTTTGTATTTCTGCCAGCGGCGCAGCAGCACATCCACCACCAGCCTATACAGGCGGACGCGCTCTTTGGGCAAGCCAATCTCTTTTTGATGGATAATCGCCATGCTGGTCAGCATCATCGGGTTGCTGGCGATTTCGCGCAAATCGGCGGAGGTAGCGGCGCGGCTCAGGTCGCGGATGCGTTCGTCACGCTCCTGCTCCCGCATCCGGCCGATGCGGGTCTGGAAAAAATACCAGGCGCGCACAAACCTTTCGATTTGCTCTTCGTCGAAGGAACGCAGGGTGAAGACCGGCAAATCCTTGAAGACCGCCTGGCCAGTGTAGGAGCGAATGCGCGAGGTGAGGATCAGGCGTGGCAGGCGGTACTCGGTCACCAGCGCCATCACCTCCTGGCGCACCGTCTGGCGCAGGTCTTGCGGCACTTCGTCCAATCCATCCAATGCCAGCAGGACTTTGCCCGCTTCCAGCGCCTCGCTGACCAGGGGATTGTTTAGATGGCGATGAACGGCCTCGAGCAGGCGGCGTTTTTGCGCTTCCGCCGAAAGCCCGGCCAGGGAAAGTTCGCCCAGCCGGATGGCAAGTTCACGCAAGACGATGAGAACGGGCAGCAAATCGCTGGCAAAGCCGGGCGGCGGGGCGCATTCTCCCAGAAGGGCAGCAGCCTGCCAACCCAGCAATTTGCGCACGAAGGTGCTTTTGCCCGCTCCGGGGTCACCCAACAACACCAGGCGCGGGGTCAGGCGCACGGCCTCGAAGGCAGGCAGAAAAGTTGTCTCGTCATCCTGTGCAAAAGCCGTTTTTCGTTCGAGTTCGCCTTCGGGCAGTTCATCTGGGAGGGTGTCCCGCTTGCCGCTTTGCAAGGCTTCCAGGTCTTTTTTGCGGATGCGGCGGGTAGTATTCAGGTCAATGTACACATCGTCGAGCGAGATTTCCTCGTCGGTGCCTTCTTCGCCGCCCAGGGCAGCCAGCGGCAGCGCCTGGCAATGACGGCGCAGTTTTTCCAGGTAGGCGCGGCGGTTTTTCTCGGTTTCCTGGCGGGCCAGTTCACGCGGGTCGGGAGCGGTGATTTTTGTACCGCCGGGAGCGATGTAGTCGCCGTGAACGAGAGTCGACCCCTCACCCAGCGCGGTAGCGCCCGCGCCCTGTGCAATCGCGCCTGTGCCGGTGAGTGTTGCAGTATAGGTGATTCCGCTCTTGATTTGGGCGAGTTCGGCTTTCAGCGTTTCGGCAAACCAGGTGCGGTTGGCTTCGTCCAGGCCGCGTTCTGCCAGGGGCAGGGCCTCCAGTTTTTCGAGCAGGACGTCCAGGGCTTTCTGCAACTCAGGAGAGCGAGCGGCTTCCTGTTCGAGCAGACGCGCCATTTCGTCTTCACTGCGGTCTTTGGCCTGCTGAATCAAATTGGCAAGCAGGTTCGTGCCAACTGAGCCGCCCAGGGCCGCGCCCAAAACTGCCAGCGCGCCCCAATCGCCCTGGTGAACCGCCTGCGCAACCGGCAGCAGCGCCGTCCCGGCGAGAAAATAGTACACCGAGCGCGTACCTGCGCGTTGAAAATGCTTTTTCCACTGAAGCAGACTTCTTCGAGTTTGTTCTTTCCACTGTTCGAAATCGAATGCCATGCTTCTACTCCCTGGATGGTGAAAGAATGCGGCTGCCCAACAAAGATTTCCTCAATCCGGCATTTCAGAAGAGACGGTCATAATACCTTTTCGATTATCTCACCTTGCGCAACCAGAGTACAGAGAGTCAGAGCCCCAGAGCGCAGAGACAACAGAGCCCAGAGTCAGAGAGAGAAAAATGGGGAGACCACCACTCGAAACCCGTAGTTCAAGTCCCTGAAGTCGGGATTGAACCTGCCGCAGAACGCGCACCGAGCCCTGTCAGCAAGGTCGATGTACGAGCCGCCACGCAGGACGCGGAGAGCGTCTTTTTGTTGCAGGTCCTCGCGGCCATCATCGAGTTTGTAGGGGTAGCCAAACTTATCATTCCCAATGGTGCGCGTCCATTCCCAAACGTTGCCGCTCATGTCCAGGCAGCCGTAGGGCGAGAGGCCCAACGGGAAGGCGCCCACCGCCGTCGTCGTGCCGAGGCCGGTTTTTGCGGTGTTGGCTTTGTTCGGGTCGAAGGTGTCGTCCCAGGGGTAAATGCGATTGTTGATTTTCGATTGCTGAATGTAGATTGGGCCGCGCGCCGCTTTCTCCCATTCGGCTTCGCTGGGTAGGGTAACACGATACTTTCCCGAAGCCAGCGCCCCCCAAAAGGCGCGTGCGGCCTCGTCCTGCGGCTCGATTTTCGACGCCTGCGCCTTGAGAACCCCATCCAGCCAGTTGCAGTACGCCAGGGCATCGTGCCAGGTCAGCCAGCGCACCGGGCGGTTGTCGGGGTCGTGCAGGGCGCCTTGAGCGAAATCCCGATAGCCGCTGGCCTCGACGAAGGCACGCCACTGCGCCACGGTGACCGGATATTTGGCAATCCAGTAATCGTAGGGCAGGTCGAGTTCGTGCTGGGGCTTTTCGTCGCCGTATGCGTCTTCGTCCTGCTCGCTGCTGCCCATGAGGAATTTGCCTTTGGGGATGCAAAGGAAGCCGAGGGTGGGAGTGGCGGGGAGGATGACCCTCACCCCCGCCCCCTCTCCCGAAGGGAGAGGGGAGTGGAAGCAATATTCTTTGAAGCGCGGGTCGCCCAGGGCGGCGAGGGTGTCACCGGCGCGGGCGCGCTCCGTAGCGGCGAGAGCGCCTGTTTCCAGCAAATCCTTCAGCCGCACCTGGACACGTTCCAGTAAGTCGCGGCCAGTTTGGGTATCTGACACTCGCTTCAACCCCACTTCCAGCAGGCAATCGCCAGCCAGCCAGGCCAGTCGCCAGGAAGTATCATCTGTCTGTGCACGCGCCGGGCAAAGTTCACTGATCAGCGCCAGGGGTTTGTCCATCTCGCCGTGTACATAGACCAGTTTGCCTACTGCATACAGGACCACTTCCCGCCACAGAGTATCCTTTGCCAGATGGCAGGCAAAGGAGGCAAAATCGCTTCTTCCAGCAAGATACGCTCCAGCCATGTATTCTTGAAAGGTGCGATGGGGAAAGGTAAAAACACCCGGCAGGCGCTCAAGTAAAAGTCCAGAACGAACTTTAATCGTTTCTACGATTTTCATTGCCCAGTTGCGATCGTCGTCTCCCTCCGGGAGCGTCTTCAAAGCAGCCAGGGCTATTTCCAGGTCGTGTTCCTGAATGTCTGCCAGGGTTTCCCCGTCCGGATTCGGCTTAGATGCTGCATGTGCTTTATAAGCCAGTTCCCAGAGTGTGCGTTTTAAATCCACATCCGTCCGACCAGCTTCCAACAAATATTGCCGTAAAGGCGGTTCGTCCTTTTGACCACCAAGTTTTCTCTGTTCCCACCGCCAGAGAAGCATGTCAACCGTCTCTTCGTACAACAAGGCGCGGGCGTCTGGCAGACGTCCTTTGTGGGTGTGCACCAGCGCCATCACCGTGAGCAGCAAAGGGTTACGCGCCAGGCGAAGTAAATCGGGGCGGGTGATGGCTTCGCCCAATCGCTGGATATATCCTTGGCGCTCATTGTCCTGAATCACGCCCTGTTGAGACAATTCGACATACCAGGCTTCAATAAAGCGGCTGATTTTTTTGTTGTCGAAAGGAGCAAGCGTAAACGAAGGCAATTCGTTCAGTCTAAGGTCAGGTTTGCCTTTCGCTGACTGCTGATAAGACAGGATACGGCAGGTAACCAGGAAGCGATTTTGGGGGTAACGCTGGAGAAAAGCCCGCACCGCATCACGCACAAAAAGGCGTTGCGCCTGCGTCGGCACTTCGTCCAGACCATCGAACAGCACCAGCACGCCCCCATTCTCCAGCGCCTGTTGAAGCGGCCCGGCAGCAAATTCAATTTTTTGCTCTCTCAAGCGCCCTTCAATGAATTCCCATAGGTGAATGACCTCCGCTTTTGGGGGCAGATTAGCAGCATAGGCGCGGGAAAAATCGCGCAAGGTGACGATAAGCGGCAACAGCATGGCCTCTTTTTGAGGCCATCCAGGCAAATGCTTTAACCAACCCGCTTCAGGCTCGATCGCATGAGCAGCCAGGCAATAAGCAAGGAAATTGACGAAGGTACTTTTTCCACTGCCCGGATCACCGAGTAGAACCAGCGCACGATTTTCAATGACAGCATCCAGAGCAGAAAGAGGCTGTTCTTTTTCCGCTCGCCCAATAAAATCCTTCTGTGACTTCCTTTCTATAATCTCCTTCGGGACAAGGGTAGTCGTGTCCAGATGAATATATACATTTGCCAGGCGCAGCGGTCGCTGTCCGGCGCTGGGATCAGAAGCGCCAATGTCTATCCCCCGCAGCGGAAGATTGGCGGTGGTTTGCATCATCATCCGCCGGTAAATTTCCAGGGCTCTGGCTGTGTCCTGTGGCTTTTCTCCCAGGTACACATTACCCTCGATTAAGACACCGCCTGCCCCCACCGCTTTGGCGCCCGGGCCCTGCGCAATCCCCCCGCCGCCGGTCAGTTGCGCCTGGTAAGTGGCTTTTTGAGCCTCCAGGGCGCGGATGCTGGCCTCGGCTACCTCCGGCGATAACGCGCCGCTCTCTCGGGCGGTTTGCAGCTGGCGGATACTTTCCTCGATTTTGCGAATTTCATCTTGAAGGTTCATGGTGCTGCCTCGGCGTGCAGGTGGGCTGGGGGAAAGGAGTCCCCGATGCGCTTAATATACACCCTTTTCCCACCTTGTGGGTAGTTGTATGGGTATCTTCGAGTCCATGGTAGGCCGGCAAACCTGGATGTTCCATACGTCGAACCGCAGACCTGCCTGTGCTACCTTTGCCAGACCAGGCAGAGCCTGGTGATACGCCCTTCAGTGGATAGGAAACGGATAAGCGGAGAATGTCTAAAAACGAATATCCGACTGGCATTACGCCGCAGTTCCCTGGACAAGCGCCTG
>DAOUCM010000424.1:0-16303 GCA_034431895.1 Anaerolineales bacterium | reverse complement strand
CAAAAAAACTAAATGATTTATACCTGGAAAAATTTTTCTCTTGCCATTAGAATTCTTGAGTTCGTGGTAATTTGCACTTTTTAGCACATCCAAACTTGTTTTTTGCAAGTCAGGTGATTCTTTTTGGTAGAGTTCGTTGTGACGAGGAGAAATCTCTATGAAACATCTTCAAGTTGTTTCGCTTGGATTAGGTGCGGTTTTCCTTTTACTGGCAGCGTTTTTTCTTACCGGGCAAACTCGGCCTGTTGAGGCAGCCCCACTAACGCAAACCACGGATAACGAGGCCTGTCTGGTCTGCCATCGCGTGACAGGGATGAGCAAGACTCTGCCCAATGGGGATACCCTCGACCTGACCATTGACGAGGCGGCTCATAACGAGTCCGTCCACGTCGAAGCGGGGGTGAAGTGTACGGATTGTCATGAGACCATTACCTCCTTCCCCCATCCTGCGTTGGAAGCGGAGAGCCGGCGCGATGTCACGATAGCCATGTATTCGCTTTGCCAGAAATGCCATGCTGAACAATATAATCAAACACAGGATAGCGTACACTTCAAGGCATTGTCGGAGGGGAATCTCAACGCCGCGGTCTGTACCGATTGCCATGCTGCCCATACGCAGCAGCGCATCACCGATCCCCAAACTGGTCAGCCCTTTGCGGAACAGCGCATCCTCACTGCTGAAACCTGCGGCCGCTGCCACGGGGCGATTTATGAGGAGTATCGTACCAGCATCCATGGCGCTGCTCTCTACGAAGAAAATAACCCCGATGTTCCAACCTGCACCACCTGTCATGGTGTTCATACCGTGCAAGGGCCTGATGATGTTGCGTTTGTCCTGAATTCGCCCACCGAGATGTGCGGGCGGTGTCACACCGACCCTGCCATGATGGACAAATACGACATCTCGACCAACGTTCTCAACAGTTATGTGGCCGACTTTCATGGCACGACAGCCCTTCTTTTCGAAGCGACCTCGCCCGAGCAGGCCTTCAACAAACCGCTCTGTTTCGATTGTCATGGGGTGCACGATATTTTGTCGGTAGGTGACCCCCAACATGGTCTTCGGATTCAGGAAAACATCCTGACCGCCTGCCAGAAATGCCATCCCGACGCCAATACCAACTTTTCCGAGGCCTGGCTCAGTCATTACGATCCCAGCCCTGAGCATTACCCCATCGTGTACTACGTCAACCTGTTTTACAAAATCTTCATTCCCCTTGTCTTGGGCGGAATGAGCATCTTCGTGCTGAGTGATATTCTTAATCGTTTGGTCATTCGCCGGAAAAGGACTGTGATCCATGAGTCAAAATAAAGGTACTTCCCCACGTTATTTGCGCTTCACGCTTGCTCAGCGCATCGAGCATCTTGTCATGTTGCTCTCTTTTGCCTCGCTGGGCCTCACGGGTTTGCCGCAAAAATTCCCGCTGGCTTCGGCATCTAAATTGGTCATCAGTCTGCTGGGAGGCATCGAATCCGTGCGCTTCATCCATCACACGGCTGCATTTGTGATGATGCTAGGGACGATTTACCACATTCTGAACGCAGGTTATAAAATTTTTGTCCTGCGGTTGCCGATGACCATGCTTCCTACATTCAAAGATGTGAAAGACGCTTTCCAGGCCTTTTTCTACAATTTAGGGTTGAACAAGCAGTTTCCTCAGATGGGCCGCTATACCTTCGAGGAAAAGATGGAGTATTGGGCCTTCGTGTGGGGTGCAATGATCATGGGCATCACCGGCTTCATGATGTGGAATCCGATTACCACCACCCGTTTCTTGCCTGGGGAATTCATCCCGGCTGCCAAAGCGGCGCATGGTGGAGAGGCCCTGTTGGCCGTCCTGGCCATCATCATCTGGCACATGTACGGTGTCCACATCAAACGTTTCAACAAAGCCATGTGGACGGGGTATCTTGGCGAGGAAGAAATGCTCCACGAGCACCCGCTCGAACTCGCGGACATCAAAGCGGGTGTAGCAAAAGTACATATTGAGCCAAAGACCCTTCGCCGCAGGCAAGTCCTTTACTTCCCCATTGCAGCCATCCTGGCAATCGTGATGTTGGCAGGCGTGTATTTCTTCGTGTTCGGCGAAACGACTGCCCGGGCAACTGCTCCCGAAGCCGAAACTGCCCCCATTTACGCGCCGCGCACCCCCACGCCGCAGCCAACGGCAACGGCTGCTCCGACCTCGTCCCTGCCTCTGGTGTGGGAAGGAGCCATTGGGGCGCTCTTCCAGCAGCGCTGCGGCCTCTGTCATGGCGCCGATTCGTTCACCGGTCTGTCCCTGGACACCTACGCCAATGCTCTTGCCGGCGGCAAGAACGGTGCCGTCATTGTGCCGGGCAACAGCGCCGAGAGTTCGCTGGTCATCTTGCAAGCCCAGGGGGGGCATGGTGGTCAGTTGACGCCAGAAGAACTCGAGATGGTCAAAGCATGGATTGACGCCGGCGCGCCGGAGAAATAATCCCTACAGGGCTTATTGCAAGACGGTCGCTCTTCAAGCAAGAGCGACCGTCTTTTTTTGTATCTTGCATTTTTCAGGGTTCAGTCGGCAGCAGCCGGTTCGGGTAACGTCTGGTAGATGACTTCGCTTTCGTCCACAGGGTGCTCGACTACTCGCAGGTAACGAACGCCCAACGAAAATGCCAACACGCCATAGGCAACAATTCCTGCCGCGCTCACAAATTCAACAAACGATGGGAAGTAATTTGCATACCCGATCACAGGTTCGCCCGGCAAGGAATACAGTACAACCAGAAGCCCGGACATGTTCGTATCCCAGCGATAGGCGACGACTCCTCCCACAACGAGAGCAAGAGCGATCATCCGGAATAAGGGCATGGAGCGCGTCCGGCGGTTGAGCAGCAAGAAGATAGGGATAAGCGCTCCCAGGAAGATTTCACCGACCCAGAAGTTGAACGAAAGTGCTCCGTTAGTCAAGATACGTAAGCCCTCACTCCGCCCCGGTTGATAGGTATAACCCAATGCCAGCGCGTCCCAAAAGCGAAAGTAGAGATAAGCCACCAAGATCCAACCCACGATGGCAGAGACCTGCTCCACGAGAGAATCGTTTACTCTGGCGCGCGAGGTGAGACGGGCAGAGATCATCGAGGCTAGCGCTGTGAGCGCCATCCCGCCGGCTACGGCTGAGATGATGAATAATACGGAAATACCCGGGCGATACCACACCGGACGCGCTTTTAGCACGCCATACACTGCTCCTAACGACGACTGATGAAGCATCGAAAGGCACAATCCTGCTACCGCCAGATAAGGGGCGTAATGGTGTACTGTTGCCATCTTTTGCGCCAGCCTTGGCCAGCGGTTTTGCACCCATTCCAGCCGCGAAAAGAGAGGCATGGTCTCTAAAATCAAGACAACCAGATAGAGACAAACGCACATTGTCACTTCCCACAGCAGGGAATGGTGATTCCAATACACGAGGGCATGCCAGAAACGGTCCGGTCGCCCAATATCGAGCAAGAGTGCAAGGAGGGCCATCGTGTACCCAATCAGGCCGATAAAAGTTGCCGTGCGCGCTACAGGTTCAAAGCGTTTCAGGCCCAACAAGTAAACTACCGCGCAGAGCGAAAAGGCGCCCGCGCTCAGCGCAATCGAGGAGAGGTCGATCGTAATCCACAATCCCCACGGAACGAAGTCAGACAGATTGGTGATGCTCAGGCCCTTCCAAAGAACGAACACTCCTGCAATCAGGCCAGAAAGCACAAAGAAAACCAGGATGCCTATCCACACTTGCCAGGGCGAGAGTCGCTGCTTGAGCAAGAAGAAAGACTTCATCTTAACTTTCCTCCAACTTTGCGAACAGATAGTAAACCCGCGGGGCAGTGCCTAAATCTTCGCGCAGGCGGTAGGAGACCTGGCTGCGCAGCGCTTGACTGACATTCGACTCCGGATCGTTCAAGTCGCCAAAGATGCGGGCTTTGGTTGGGCAAATCACGACACAGGCTGGTGTGGCCTCAATGTCCACCCCTGGCGTGAGACCAAGCGCCAGTCCCCGGTCGATGCGTTGAAAACAAAACGTGCATTTTTCGACTACCCCGCGCGGACGGCGCGGCACTTCGGGTTCGCCCCACTCTGGCACGGCCGGATTCGGACCGGTAAAGGCCTCCCAGTTGAAGGATCGGGCGCCATAGGGGCAGGCCACTTCACAGTAGCGGCAGCCGATACAGCGGTCATAATCCATCATTACAATCCCATCTTCCCGATACTGGCTAGCCTGGACGGGGCAGACCTCCACGCATGGCGCATGAGCGCAATGCATACACGGTCGCGCCAGGAAAACCGGATGGCCATTCAAGTTCTCTACCTGAACGACCTGATTCCAGGAAATATCAGGAGAAACGTCGTTATGTGCCCGGCAAGCAAGCGTACAATACCCACAACCGGTGCATTTCGACTGGTCAATTACCATTGCCCATTGATGTTCTCCCTCTACGGCTTCAGAGGCTTCGACCGGGCGGAACATCTTAGAGGCGGCAAGCGCCCCGCCGCCTACGGTAGCAATTTTCAAAAAGTCACGACGAGTGAGAGGTTTCTTGCTCATCTTTCTTCACGCTCCTGTCTTTGTTCAAGTAGCAATACCAGCGTTCCAACCAGGGAGATAACACCATTCCACCTGCCAGGCCGAGCAAGCCGGCCAGGAAGGCAAAGCCGGTTGGACTGACCGTTGCAGGCGTGTCGCTGATTTCTGGTGTTGGCAAGGGCGGCTCAGAGAGAGGGTCTTGAGTTGACAGAGATGCATCCGCCTCGGCGGCGCTATGCATCTGCTCTGCATGACAGTCATTGCAAGAGGTAATGCTGGCAGCGAAACTGTGATCTGGAACAGTGTGGATTTCGGCGGTGACTTCTTGACCATAATGGCGCAGATGACAATCCACGCATGTCACGCCGGCCTGAGCATGCGATGAGTAAGAGATGGTCATCGAATAGTCGCGATGACAATTCATACAAAGCAACGAGACGTTCGATTTTCCATTCTCATCGGTCAGAAGTTTCAGATCTGCCGTGTGCGGGTCATGGCAAACCGAACAAGTCATCCCTCGCTGGTAATGAGCGCTGATCTGCCACTGATCCCAGGCGAAGCGCGTGTCACTGTGACAGCGCCCACATAAGTTGCTTGTGCGGTCAACCGGCACGGGATGAGCAGCCGGGTCGAGCGCATGGTCAGCGGGAAGTGGGCTGTGACAAGCCTCGCAGGAAACGCCGTCCTCGCGCCAGGTGGCTGTTTGGGGGTCATACCCCGTTACATGGCAAACCAGACAAGCCCCCGGCTTTCCCTGCGCTTCCCAGGCATTTTTGAAGGTGGGGTCGGTATTGGAACGCCCATGCAACCCCTCCAGCCAGGCATTCTGGATTTGCGGATGGCAGCCCGCACAAGAGGGCGTCTCCTGGGCGGCTGCCTCGTGGGGGTATTGGAAACTAAACCACAACAGACTGATGCTTGCCAGCAGGACAGCGCCTGCCAGTGAAAAGCAAAATCGCTTGAATAACTTAGGCCACATCGGTTTTCCTCACTGCGAATCAATTTTCAGAAAGTCGTAGCAACAGGTGTCGTTCGAAAGACGTCACAATTGAGGCATTCTTGCCGCAATAACCCATGATTGGAAGCACGATGAACTTGCCAGCAAGGGAGATTACTTTGGGCTGCCGCGCAGTTCTGGCGCTTCTCGGCGGGACAGTTCTTGACTTGCCAGCAGGGTGTTTGGGGATGAACGGTTGGCAAGGCCATGCTTTCCCGCTGCCAACGCTGATCGAGGTAATGCAACAGAAGAACTGCCAGCACCGTCACTGCAACGGGGATCCCCAGTCGCAACAAAACACCTAGCAAAAAGGCCCAAAAGGCATTCATCGAGGCTTATCCTGTCCGTAAAGAGACGCTGTTTCGTTGCAAGAGTTGCCCTAGGGCCAACAGAAGTACCGCCGGCACAATCAGGCGAAGGACAAACAAAATGGTCACCA
This sequence comes from Anaerolineales bacterium, assembly GCA_034431895.1. Taxonomy (GTDB): domain Bacteria; phylum Chloroflexota; class Anaerolineae; order Anaerolineales; family Villigracilaceae; genus JAABUE01. Next base: position 10,326 of record DAOUCM010000424.1, on the reverse strand, counting down.
TCAGCACACCTTCCATTTCGACCTCCTTTCTTCTGACTCCAGTGTATGGCATGGACAGGGAAAAATAAATCCGCGATTCCCCCGATTTTTTCTTTGCTCTGTTTGCCCCAAATTGCCCCCTCTGGCGGCTGGTGAATACTTCGTTTGCCCTATCCTTGCCCATCAGGTTTGGGAAAAAATGGGATATAAGCAGTACACCACGCCGCAATGCAACCAAGTCCGACGAATTCCCATCGGAGGGACAAGAATCGTCGCGCCGGCCGCCGGTCATAGAATTGACCAGCAGCCGGCGCGGCAATCAACGAAGGGTCTAGCAGGAGGCGCTTACGGGCGGATGATGCCCTTGCGAATGGCGTACTTGACCAGGTCGGCGCGCGAGTGCAAGTTCAACTTCCGCATGATATTCTCGCGATGGCGGGCAACCGTTTTGGGGCTGATAAACAATTTCTCGGCAATTTTCTCGTTGGTGTCCCCTTCCGCCAGGCAGACGAGAATCTCCTGCTCGCGGTCGGTCAATCCGGTGCCGCCGTCGCTTTCCATGGAAGTGCGCCCTCCTTGAGAAAGATAGTCGCGCACCAGCAATTTTGCCAGGCTGGGGTAAAGATATACCTCCCCTGCCGCTGCGGTGCGGATCGCCGTTACGAGTTCCTCCGGCGCGGCTCTTTTGGGAACATAGCCGCTCGCACCAGCCTGGAGCATCCGAAAGAAATACTCCTCATCTTCGTAGATGGTGAGTGCAACAACTGCTACCTGAGGCAAGGTTTCTTTAATTTGGCGAGTGGCATCAATCCCTGACAAATCAGGGAGGCCAATATCCATCAAAACGACATCTGGCTGGGTTTGTTTGATGACCTCCAGTGCCTCGAGGGCTGTGCCTGCCTCCCCGATAACGTCCATCCCTTCCTCGTCTTCCAGCAACATCCGCAAGCCAGAACGAACGACACGGTGGTCATCTACGATGAGAATGCGAATGGTCATGGCTTACTCCTGTGCAAGCATATGTTTGGGGCAATATGGAATCACAATCTCGACCGTGGAGCCTTTCCCTGGCAAGGAACGGATATTCATTTGACCATTGAGAAGCGAGGTTCGTTCTTGCATACCCGCAAGGCCCCAGGAATTTTGGCGAGAAAGTTGATGCTTGTCGAAGCCCACGCCGTTATCCGAAACCACAATATGGATGTCCTCTGAGCGAAAATCCAACAAAACGGTCGCTTGGGTAGCGTGTGCATGACGGACGACGTTGGTGAGCGCCTCTTGCAAGATGCGGAAAATGCTGGTGGCGTATTCGGAACAAATTTCCCGTTCCTCGCCGCGCATTTCCAGCATGATGTCCAGCGCGGCGTGTTCTTTCAACCGACCGATGTACCAGCGAATGGCAGCCGGCAGACCCAAATCATCCAGGTGGGAGGGCCGTAAATCGGCAATCAGGCGCTGTAACTCCTTGAGAGACGTGGCCGCCAAATCTTCCAGGTCGCGCAGACGTTGGGCTGTTTTTTCGTTGCCGTTGCTCGAAAGGCTTGCCAGACTGCGCAGGCCCAGCCCAATGGCGGTCAGGCTCTGACCGATTTCATCGTGCAAGTCGCGGGCAATGCGTTGACGCTCGGCCTCTTGGGCTTCCACCACCCGGCGGAATAACTCTCCCTTGAGCGCTTCCCGCTGAGAAATTTCCTGTAAGCGGGCTTCGTTTAATTCGGCGATTTTTCGTTCAATCTCCACCTGAGAAGCGCGCAAGAAACGAGAGACAAAAATCGTCGCCGTGAGAGCCGCACCGGCGCGGACGATTTGCACCGGAAAGCCAAATAGATGTTCGAAGAGAACCTCGTTGAGAAAGGTGGATGGGGGCAATTGGCTCGCGTGGACAAAAAGTTGCCCTACTACTCCATACCATCCAAACGCTACGGCTGCCCATAAAGCATCTTGTCCAAATGAGACCAGGCCGGCCCGACGGAACGCCCGCTGCTGAGCGATCAACCCGGCTGCCGCCAGCAAACTGGCCGGAATAGCCAGGCTGTAGCGTGTCCAGACATCAGCCACCAGGAATAGGGAAGTTTGCGCGTATCGTCCGCTCAAGACCAATAGCCCCAAAGCCCAGATTGCTTCCAGTCCCAAGGGAATCAGCAGGCTCAGACGCTGGGCTTGCGGATTGGAAACAAGAAGATAACTTCCAAAGGCGCTCAGGGTGACGAACGAAAAAGCAAGAATGATGAGCCGCAATCCCTGTAAAGATGGCGCGGGAGATGCACCAAGGAATTCTTCCAGGTGAAAATACATTTCCAGCCATTCGTGAGCAGCATGTAACATGCCAAATACGGCCAATGGCCGTAGTGCCCGTCGTAGATGCGCGTTCGTTGTGCGGCTGACCTCAAAGGCGACCAGAAATCCCATCCCAAAGAAGGAAAGGCCGTAGAAGAAGTAAATCACCAGAAGAGGGGGAATAATCATCGTTACAGCCGTCGGGTGAGCATAGCAAAGAAAATCGTCATTTTATTGTACAACACTTTGTCTTTAGAAAATTGGCGACTGCTTTTTTCCCACGCAGTCGCCAATTTCATCACATTGAGTCGAGACTATGGCAATTTATCTGTCATTCGGGGAACATTGCTTCAATTGTCTCGATGGGCATTTGCAGCGGCATCTTGTCCACCGGCTTGGCAAAGAGCATCTGCCACAGGTCAACTGTGTCTTTGCCCAATGCCCACTTCGTCAACTTCTCCAGTTCGGTCTGGGGCTTGCCTTCGTTCTTGGCAGCCAGCACCTCGTCAATGTTGGTCATGTAAGGGAAGGCCACCTGGAAAGCCGTCTGGTAATCAGCCGGAATGGGAATGACGCCTTTGGTCGGGAAGAGCAATTTTCCTTGCGCCTCATCCCACTTGCTGATCACAATCGTCCCTGTTTCGGTGTAGGCCTTGACCGCGTCGCTGGCATGGCAGGCCGCGCACATCGCCACCTTTTCTTCGCGCGTGGTCGGATAGCGGATGCTGTGGCTGTAGAAGGGCGCCAAAGCGGCAAAGGTCTTGACTTCGCCGGTATCGGTGGTGTAAACCGCGGTCATCATATTGCCGAGGTCATATTTGCCCTCATCGTTGACGACCAGGAATTTCCAGCCGGTGACGCGCGCGTTCGGGTATTCGGGCAGGCCAGACAAAACGCTGTTCAGATGGCAACCCTGGCAGGAGACCACCGTCTGCGCGTGGCAGGCCTGGCAGGTCATATTGTCGCCATGAGTGGTGTGACCCGCTGTCTGGCTGAGGGTTTCAGTGGTATGGCAGGTGGTGCATTCGGTATTCGGCGACTCAAGGAGGGAATTGTAGGCATTGCCATCGCCGTGTGTGTCGCCCGTGCCATGGCAATTGACGCATGTTAGTGCGATGCCTTTGCCATACGGTGGCGGATTGCGGTGAACGTCGGTGACGACCGGTTCGGTGAGCGCCGCGCCCGTGCCGGGATCGGTGAGCGGATTGCCATTCGCATCCACGCGCGCTTTGGTCGCTCCCCATTCGAAGCGTTGCCGACCATGGCAGGAAAGGCAGCCCTGGGAACGCCCATCGTCTGGGAATTGAGGCAATTTGACCATGGCCTGCACCGGCGCGTATTCGTGATTGATATGGCACGACTCGCAGCGAGGCTGTCCTTTCTTATCCTCCACCTTGTTGTACAGGGCATGGCAATTCTGGCAAGGCAATTGTTCGTATGGGATGCCGGTCAGGGTTTCCATGCCACCGTTACTGGCTGAATACCAGTAAGCCTTACCCGCAGTGGTACCGTGCAGCGAGTTGGGCAGCCACTCGAACGCTTGTTGCACTGGGTCGGGTGGGGCGGCTACCGTCTCTTCGTCGGTGGGTTGCTCTGTTGGGGCTGCCGCTTCCGTAGGAACTTCGGTGGGAGCCGGTGCTGACGTTTCCTCGACTTTGGGTGCGCAAGCCGCTACAAACAAGAGCAGGATGCCCAGAGTGATGATGGGTATTGCAATTTTTCTCATTCGACTACTCCTTTCTGGGAAAATCCCAAAGATTAAGATGCCAAAAATTCGTGACATCTGTCACTTACAATTATCATTAAATTTGCTTATGCTTTCCAGTGATAAATATCACAAACTCTTATTAGATTAATTTATGATGAATCTTTCTCAAGTCTTATAATGAAATTCTCATCTTTGGAGGTTAAGATGATCGAATATTCACATCTCAATACTTTTTTGACTGCTGCAGAAGAGCAAAGTTTTAGCCGGGCAGCAGAGCGCTTGCACCTTTCGCAATCTGCAGTCAGCCAGAACATTCAGGCACTCGAACGAGCGTTTGGCGTTTCCCTGTTCGAGCGCCGCGGACGCTCCATTGCCCTCAGCGAGGCGGGTCAGGCAATCTTGCCCATGGCCCGCGACGCGCTCAATTCCATGCGTTTGGTAGAAGATGCCTTGCTCAACCTCAACCAGCAGGTGAGCGGCGAGTTGCTGCTGGGTTGTTCCACCTCGGCAGGCAAGTACATCCTCCCCATCCTTTTGGCTAACTTCCAAAAACAATACCCAAACGTCCTCCCGCGCGTGCGGATTATGGGGCGAGAGATGGTATTGGAGCGTCTGCTCAACCGAGTCATCCCCTTTGGAGTCACCAGTCGTCTCTTGGAACATCCCAATTTGGAAAGTTTGCCTCTTTTCGAAGACAAAATCATTTTGATTGTGCCCCCTGATCACCCCTGGACAAAATTTGGGCGCGCCCTGCCCGCTGATTTGCTCGACCAACCGCTGATTGTGCGTGAGGAGAGTTCAGGAACACGCGAGGCGATTACCGAAGGATTGAGAGCGCACGGTCTGTCGTGCGAGTTGATGCGCCCGTGCATGGAACTCGGCAATGCCGAGGCAATTGAAATGGCCGTAGAGAATGGCGTTGGGATTGCTTTTGTGTCTGAGTTGGTTGCCGCAAGAGGCTTGCGAGATGGGCGTGTTTGTAAGGTGGACATTGAGAAAGTGAATTTGAGCCGTACAATCTACATCTCGCGTCATGTCGTTACTCCTATGACGCGGGCTCAGAACATATTCTGGCAATACATTCTCGACAATCGCCCTGTCATTCAAGAGTGGATTGAAATACAAAGCAACCTTGGAGAGAGAATTCCTGCAATACCCCCCAGATGAACAATTAACTTCGTGTGTCCCGCTTATCCGAACAGCGTATACATGAATTCTGGCACCCAAAAGCCGCCAAACCCAAACACCCATTTCGAAACACAGCAAGCGACGAAGATGGCAATTCCCAAGCCAATCATGAAATAATCGCGGTTGGCATAGTGCAGCTCTTTTAGCCAGGTGCGCGGCCGGGTGCCAAAGGCGCGCAGATCCATGGCGTCTATCACTTCTTCGCCTGTCACGGTGGATTGCATGGTGACCGGTATGATCAGCGGCGCCAGCCTCTGCAGGCGGGCGATGAGGCCGCCTTTCAAGGTCTCTAACTCATAACCGCGCGCCCGTTGCGCATCAATGGTAATGCTCAAATCGCGCGCCAGGGTAGGCAAGAAGCGAAAAGCCAGGTCCATCGTAAAGGAAACTTTGTCCGATACGCCCATGCGTCGGAAGGTGACGCCATAAATGTTGGGGTCCATCGTATAAGGGATGGGGATGGCCAGGATAGCCATGGCCAGCATACGGGTCATCTGGTTGATGGCAAACCAGATTTTGTTCACCGTCACCGGCACAGTGAATCCCCAATCTGTGCCGGGGACGAAGAACGGGATTTCGAAAACGGTTGGCGATTCCACCTGGAGGACAGAGGAGGGGCCGCCGCGCCCAGAAAGCAAGCCATTCAGGCCAACAATGAACACCACCAGGATAATGATGAAAATCCAGGTGCGCTTGATATCCTTCCACTCGATGCGGGCCAGAAAATACAGGGTCAGCGAAAGCAGAAAGAGCGGCAGGATAATGCGAAAATCCCAGATTTCAGGGATGGTGAGCGCAAAAATGACGCAGAACAGGAAAATCAGCCTGGTGCGCGGATCTAACCTCTGAATGAACGTATCGCGTGGGCGATACTTCCAGGTGACCAGCATGGGTACTTACCGTCCGCGCCGCGCTGCCACCGCTGCAAAAGCCACCATGAGGATAGGCAGCAAAACCAGCGTGACGACGAAATTGCCGGCAAAGGCAGGGACAAAGTAGCCAAAGAGGGCAGTATTCAAGTCAATGCCGCCAACAAACATTTCGGTCAGGGAAGCGAACAGCATACCGACTGCAATGCCAATCGTTCCCCAAATGACGGCCTTGACGATGTCCTTTTGGTCGCGATAGTTTGTGATAGAAGCGGCTACCAGGCCGGGAATCATGCCCATCAAGCCATTGCCCAGGCTCCAGTTCCAGTAGAAGCCCCAACCGGCCAGGGCATCACCCAACGTATTGCCCACGAAACCGGCCAGCAACCCCACCCAGGGCCCATACGCAATGCCGAAGAAAATCAACACCGCGACTGCCGGGCGGAAGGTGATATTGCCGGCTGCCGGCAAAGGCACCAGGTTCGTCAGCAAAGAAAAAGCGCCATACAACGCAGCGCCAATCGCACCGTACACCACTTCGCGGGTGCCGAACGCCCAGATGTTCTTCTTTTCGTCCATGACTTCTCTCCTTTTTGTCTAACTGAATGAAATGAAAGCGCTGACCCTATCTTTGATAACCCTGCTCGGTTGAAAACGTTGCAAGGGTATTTTCCTTCGCGTCGTTGTCCAACGCCAACAACTCACGCATACGCCGCCAACTTTTCGGCCGGCAAAAAGGCTCCGGTTTTGGGGAGCAGGTCCAAGTTCAGGCGCAGAAGCGAGGTAGGCCGCACCCGGCAGCGCGTCAATAAGTCGAAGTCTTTCAACACCTCCTCCGGTCGTCCATCCGCCACCAGGCGTCCCTCGCCCAGCAACAGCACACGATTGGCATATGTCACTGCCAGGTCGAGGTCATGCGTAATGAACAGGGTGGCCGCAAAATGGGCCGAAAGCAGTGAGAGCGTCCCTTCGCGTGGGCTGCACATGGCATCCATGAAATGAGTATAGTTGGCATAATCTTGCCCGGCGGTCGGCTCATCCATAATCATGATGCGCGAGCGCATGGCTAAAACAGCCGCAATGGTGGTGCGTTTTTGCTGCCCAAAAGAAAGCCCCAGCGGGGGGTACTCCTCCAGGCCGGTCAAGTTGACGGTGGCAATGCTCTCGGCCACCGCACTGGCAAGTTCTTCCCTTTGGAAGCCCAGATTTTTGGGTCCAAACTCCAGTTCCTCGCGCACCGTTGGCGCGTACAACATGTGGGTAGGGCTTTGGAACACATAGCCAATCTGATGCGCAATTTGCGCCACGCTCATTTTGCGGGTATCCTGCCCGCCCACCAATACGCGCCCTTTGGTTGGCTTGAGCAGGCCGATCGAATGTTTCACCAACGTGGACTTCCCGGCCCCATTCGGTCCCAACACAGCGATCAAGTCGCCGCGCCGAATCTCTAAACTGACCTCTTTGAGGACAAACGGCCTGTCTTCGTTGTAGCGGAAACTGACCTCCTCGAAGACGACCAACGTTTCAGGCTCTTTCGCCTCTTCTCGGACGACCGGCCTGCTTGCCGGTTCTATCAGCGTTTTCTGTCTCTTGGCTTGTTCTACCACCCACGTCGCCGGGAGTTTGACCTCGTGATAATTGATTTCTTTGGGCAAACGTTCGATACGGCCCAAATACTTGACCTTCCCGTTTTCCATGTAAAGCAGCCGGTCGGGGCGCGCCTCGATCGCGTCTTCTACACGATGTTCGATCAACACGATTGTTTTTCCCTCGTCGGTCAGGCTACGGAACACCTCCAGCGCCTCGTAGGCCGAGGCCGGGTCGAGTGAAGCCAGGGGTTCATCCAACAACAAAATAGAAGCGTTCATCGCCAACAAACCGGCCAGAGCCACCTTTTGTTTCTCCCCGCCAGAAAGGTTGAACGTCTCACGCTCACGCAGGTAAGTGATGCCCAGCCGCTGCATAGCCATTTCTACCCGCTCTATGATTTCCTCGCGCGGCAATCCCAGGTTTTCTGGCCCAAAAGCAATTTCATTGTAGACATTACTGGCTACAATCTGGCGTTCTGGGTCTTGCAGCAGCGTACCCACAATCTGTGCCACTTCAGGCAATGGCGTTTCGGCCACGTCTTTGCCGTACAAGAGTACTCGCCCTTCACGCTTGCCGCCGTAACTGCGCGGAATCAAGCCATTGATACAGCGCGCCAGGGTGGTCTTGCCGCAGCCGCTGGAACCGGCGATCAGCAACATTTCTCCCGGTTGGAGTTCAAAGGAAATATTCTCAATGGCCCGTTCGGGCCGGGAGCGATATTGGAACGAAAGATTCTCGACTACAAGAGGAGCATCGGACATACATTCCCTAGCGGGTGAAACGTATCATTGAGAGTATAAGGCGGTAAGCCCATTATATCGTATCCCGTCGGAATCAACATGAACGTGCCTGCCTGGGCGCTGGTTGTCACTGCGGACTGCAAACTCTCCAGATTTTGCTCGAAAGCCGGGAGACTCTCGACTCCGCATCTGTTGGAAATCAATTGACGATCACCTCCACCGGGTCGTCCTCTTGAGCGCCCAACAAAGCGGCAGCGCTGCCGTTTACCACAGCAATCTCGATGAACTCTTCGCTGTCTATCAGTGCCACCACTTCGCCCGGCCGGCGATGACCATACGACTCGACCAGGCCGTTCACTTCATGCCCGCGTAGGCGAAACAGCACGTTTTGGCAGCCCGCTAAGAAAGCAGCCGGTAAATCTGTGGTGAGATTGCCAAAGATGTCAATGATGGTCACATGCGCCCGCCAGCCATCTTGGGTCTTCTCAGGGTGCGGCAGCGGCAAGCGCATTGGATCGGTGATGGGGGTGCCTAACTCGTTCAGCGGCACTCCTGTTGCCAGGTATGCCCCACAAGGCGAGAAAATGTCGCGGCCATGGAACGTTCGGCTGACGCGCGGCAGCCAATAGCGGGGATTATCCAAATGGACGAATTCGACGGCCTCACCTGCGCGCTCGGCATCTTCGATGAGCGGCGTCAACAGACCGTTGTCTGGCGCTATGTAAAACTGTTCGCCCAGGCGCGCTCCTAGCGGGCGGCGCTCGGTGCCTACGCCAGGATCTACGACCGCTACGTGAATTGAACCCGGCGGGAAGAATGGCGCAGCGCGCCACAGCGCATATGCCCCCTCGCGCACATTTTGAGGCCTCACCAGATGGGTAATATCCACAATCTTCACTTCTGGCGCAATCCCATAAATGACGCCTTTCATAACGCCTACAAAGCCATTGGTCAGGCCGAAATCGGTGGTCAGAGAAAGGGTGGTCATGTCTGTATTATAATATGCCCCCACAATATTTGCCTGGCGCGCGCAAATCTTTCATGCCAAAACGCCTTGCCCCTCGATCGAGTGAGATGATGCGCTGCGTAGGAGCGCAAAAGGCCAGAAAAGGTCAATAAATCAAGAAAAACTGAAATGTACTCGTAATCCCTCCAGGATTGATTTCAGACCAAAAATATTCTATACTAAAGTGAAAGATGATTTATTGGAAAGGAATGTGCCATGCCTGAACGCAGACGACTCGAACGCAAGGATTTTTCTTACTACATGCGGCTGATTGACACACAGACCGACGAACTGGTGGGTCACTTAGTAGACGTCAGCACAGGCGGTTTCAAGTTAGATAGTCCCAAGCCCTTGCCGCTGGAAAAAGACTATCACTTGCATCTTGACTTGACCAGTGAAATCGCCAGTAAACCGTTCATGGTCTTCAAAGCCCGCAGCAAATGGTGTCGTGCCGACCCTCTCGACCCGTTCGTGTACAACGTTGGCTTCCAAATCACCGAAATCACGCCGACCGACATGGAAATTTTCAACCGTCTGGTCGAAAAATACGGCTCGAAAACGACCAATAAGCGCACCGACTTGCGAAGAAGCAATATTTGGTAACAGCCTCTCCACTGCCTGTTAGCCACCCAACTCATGCAATCACCGCCGCATACTCGCGGAAGGCGGTCAGGTGTAAACGGTGTTACCTGTGCCTTTGCTTCGATTTGCGCCCATACGTCTTCATGAGTTACTCCGCCAGTTACTTGAATACGCTTTTCTGCTTTATCCAACAATGCTTGAAACGGTGGTGAAATAGCCCCCTTGCCTTCTTTCTTTTCGAGAAGATAACGAAGCATGGTTTTCTCAAGAATGCTTGACAAAATAGCCATGTCGTTGCGAAGCGGCGGTTTGTGCCGCTGAAGCAATCTCCTCAAGGTCAGTTTTGTCCGTCGAACGGGAGACTGCTTCGCCAGAGAGCGGCTCGCA
>DAOUCM010000423.1:0-3740 GCA_034431895.1 Anaerolineales bacterium | reverse complement strand
CCATGAACGATGACGACCGGGAAATGGAAAGAGGGAAGGAAAGGCGTCGCATCCTGGCGCTCGGCCATGGCCCTGAGCGCTCCCGCCAGCCCAGCGGGAGATTGCGCTTCGATCAACTTGCGGACCAGCGCCTGTACCCGCTCATCGGGCGTCAACTTGGCAGACATCTCTTCTGCCACCTGCCGCACGCCGTTCTTTAGAATAGCAGAGGCGGCATCGTAGCGTGCCTGGCGGCGATCGGGCGTGTCGGCCCGCGCCTGTGAAGCCACCAGCCCCAGTCCGCGCAGACGGCCCGGCCAGGCGCACGCAAAGGCCAGCGCAATGTAACCACCCATCGAATGTCCTGCCATGCAAACCTGCTCGATGCCAAGATGGTCGAGCAAGGCGAGTAAATCACCAGCCATGTCGGTCAGGGTGTAAGGGGTTTCGACGCTGCTCAACCCAGGGGTTTCGGCGCTGCTCAACCCAGGGGTTTCGACGGTGCTCAACCCAGGGGTTTCGGCGCTGCTCACCCCAGGGACTTCGACCATGCCGCTCTCGCCAAAGCCGCGCAGGTCGGGCAGAATCAAGTCGAATTCATCTTCCAGCAGAGGGACGACTTCGTCCCAAATTCTATGGTCGAGGGGATAGCCATGCACCAGCACAAGCGGCATCCCTTTTCCGCGGCGAAGATAGGCCAATCGAATACCGTTGACGGTGATCTTTTCCATAAGCCTATTTCCAATTGACAGCCAGCCGCAACTTACTCCCCATCTTGGAGCGATAATGGATGTAACCGTTATCGCGCCCAAACTCGTACACGCGGCGGGTAATATCTACGTCTGCTTTGCAGTATTCGGCCACCTTGTCCAATTGGCCGGTGCGAAACCATTCCACCGCCAGCAGTCCATCGGCGGTTTTGTGCGCCCCCAAACTGGCTTCGGCAATCGAGTCGAGGCTCAGCCGAAAGCCGAGGAGGCGATGGATGTCCTGGAGCAGGTCGAGGGTGCGGAGCGAGGCGAAGTTGAAGGCCGGAGCATAAGGCTTCAGCACCTGGTAGTCGAATCCAATCAAGTTGAAGCCAATGACGCGGTCGGCGTTCTTGAGTTCGTCTATCAGCGCCAGCGCATCCTTTTCCCAGTAGACAGCGTAATCATTGCGCTGCGTGGAAAAGGTGACGCCGCAGGACAGGCGCAATTTTTCGATGTGGTCGCGCCCGCCTACGTCCTGGAACAGGTTTTGGGTTTCGAGGTCGAAGAAGACAAGGTTCATGGGATTTGCGATTTGCGATTTGCGATTTGCGATTTTGGATTTGCGCATTACAGTATTGCTCTTGAGAATCGATCACCATCGTAAAGATTTTGTAGCGCGATATTTATATCGGCCTCCCGCTGCGGAATGAATTTCGCGTTACGTTTCACGTTTCCAACAACTTTTCACGTGCAAAGGCAATGGCTTGCTCGCGCGTCTCGACTTTGCCAACAGCCTGGGCCTCGCGGATGGCTTCGAGCAGTTTGCCCACCTGCGGGCCGGGAGACAGGTCGAGAGCGGCCATCAGGTCGTGGCCGTTGAGCAAAGGCGGCGGCGAGACCGTTTCGGAGGGTTTTTCCCAATAATTTTCCAGGAAGATGCGGCAGACATCCAGCATAGCACGCCAGCCTTCCTGGGTGAGCGTATGGCCGCGCGTGGCGCGTGCATCGGCCAGCGCCAGCAGCAACACGTCTACGCCGGCCTCGCCCGTATCGCGGAAGAAGCGGTAGATGGCGCGGCGCGAGGGCGCTTTGCCTTCGGCCTCCATGCGCTTGCTGTGAAAATGTGGCCGCATGTGATGGCGGATGATGAGCCGCAGGCGCTGGATTTCGGGGTTACTGAAATGCAAGGCCTCCGCGCGCGCGGCAGCCATTTTGGCGCCTTGCTCATCATGTCCCCAAAAGTGAAGGTCGCCCTGCTCGTCTATCGTCTTGTTTTGCGGCTTGGCAATATCGTGATACAAGGTAGCAAAGCCCAGCAAGGCGCGCACCGAACGGTCAGCGTTGAGCGGCTGGTCGAAATGCGCCGCCAGTTGTGCGCGGTAACGTCCCAGGCGCAGGGTAAGCAGGCCGGTATACAAGTCGTTGGTGGTTTCGGCATCGTAGCCGGGCGCCAGAGCCGCCAAGATGGCTTCGAGATGGTCTAGTGCCGCCAGGGTATGTGTCCATACATCGTAGACGTGCGGCGTGGGCTGTTCGACGCCTTTGAGGGCCGCCAGTTCGGGCAGGATGTAGGTCAGCGCGCCGAGCATGTCCAGTGCGCGGAGGACGGTAGCCGGCTGGGGACCGTCCAAGATGCGGAACAACTCATCGCGCACCCGCTCTGGCGAGACGCTTCGCAGCCCGGCCGCAGCCTGCTTCATTTGCTGACGGGTTTCCGCCTCGATATGGAAGCCGAGCGCGGCCGCCAGGCGCACAGCCCGCAACACGCGCACCGGGTCGGCAGATAGCGAGTCTGGCCCACAGGCGCGAATTCGCTTTTGACGCACGTCCATGCCGCCGCCCAACGGGTCGTACAGGCTCTCGGTTTGCAGGTCGAAAGCCAGGGCATTGATGGTGAAATCGCGGGCAAGCAAATCCTGGTCCAGAGAGGCAGCGCGCCAGGCGGCAAAATCCAGGATGATACGCTTGCCGCTCTCGTCCGTAAGCAGAACGCGCCCCGTGTCGCGCTCTTCATCTAAAGGAAAGAAAGCCGCCTGGAGCGTATTCGCAACCCGCCGCGCAAGCCGAATGCCCTCTGCAGGGACGACGAAGTCCAGGTCGTGCGTCTCGAGTCCCAGCAAGGCATCGCGCAAGGCGCCTCCTACCAGGTGGATGGGTTGACCCGCCGGCAGGGCCTCGCGCACAGCCTGGAGCAAAGGGGAAAAGGGAAAAGGAGGCATATAGACGATTTCTGGTGTCTCTTTGTAACGAAGGGCTCCAGCGGCGCGGCGGGCCTCTTCAGCCGTGGCGCCCTGAGCCACAACTCGGCCATGCAGGCGCGCTATCCAGCGTCCAGCGTAGGGAGAAGAAGGGGTGGCCGGGTTGCTGAAAGGCATGAGCGTGAGACGTGAAGCGTAAAACGCAACGTAAGGGTTATGGTTGGTATTTAGCGATGTCTACGACGCCAATGAAGGGCAGGTTGCGATAATATTCATCCATATCGAGGCCATACCCAAAAACGAACTTGTTGGGGATTTCGAAGCCGCGATAATGGATCGGGACGACGACTTCACGGCGTTCGGATTTATCGAGCAGGGAGCATACCCGTAGGCTGTGCGGCTGCCGGGTGCTGAGCAATTCGAGGACGTGGGAGATGGTATGGCCGCTGTCAATGATGTCTTCCACTAACAACACATCCTTGTCGCGGATGTTGGTTTGCAGGTCGAGCGTCACGCGGACATTGCCGTCCGATGCGCGCACCCCGGCGCCATAAGAGGAGATGGCCATGAAATCTACCTGATGCGGCACGGTGATGTGGCGCATCAAGTCCACCAGAAAAACCACGCCGCCCCGCAAGATGCAAATGAGTAAGAGCGTGTCTGTGCCCGCATAATCGCGACTGATTTGCGCACCCAGTTCCGCAATGCGGGTTTGCAAGGTGTGCTCGTCTATGAGAATCTCGCTCAAGAATTCATGATAGTCTTGCATGTTGATCGTCCGCTAGCAGTATTTTCACTGAATCTATCACAGTATCTTCTCGAAAAGAAGGGGGAAGCGGGGTCTTTTGGGCATACAACACGCCCAAAAGAC
>DAOUCM010000422.1:0-3118 GCA_034431895.1 Anaerolineales bacterium | reverse complement strand
GGGGCTGAAGTCGCTCGAAGTCGGTTCCCTGCCCGTCGGCGTTGAAGTTCAGGGTTTCAGGCGGCGACCCGTTGGGGATGGCATCATCCAAAAAGACGCCGACCAGTGCCCCGCCCGGTCCCTGATAGCCGCTGATTCCGCCAAAGGGTTCGATGTTGGCGAAGGTAGCCGGATCACCATCCGGCGGGAAGCCCTCTTCGGGCGCGCCGCCGTAATAGTTGATCTTGCCGCTCACCTCGAAGGTGAATTCGGCGCCGGGCTGAATTCGATAGCCCGGTGGATACGTTTCCTGCACCAGCCCAGCCGGGCGGCAGGAAAAGAGCGAAATATCCGAAGGCTGATCCAGCGGCGGGATGGGGATGTCGGTGCGCCCGGCCAGGTGAATGACCGGCGCGGCGCCCAGCACGAAGGGCGTAGAGGGGACTGCTGTCGCGGGGGGATTGTCCATCGGAGCAACGGTGGGAATTTGCGGGGCGGCGGTTTCGACCAGATTGGGCAGGCTGCTGACGGCACCCTTCATGCCGCGCCAGAGCAGAAAACCGCCGATGCAGAGCGCCAGCAGGCACAATGCAAGAAAAATCAATACAAAGACAAGAATGTTTTTGTTTTTCATACTTTTTTGACGTAAAAGTAGATTTAAGGTTGATAAATTTTATCATAATTATCTAAATTTTGACGATAGGAAATTGGTCGCATTTCTATAAATTGGGGGGGCGGGGGAAAGTCAGGGCGGGTACAAAAACGAACGGGCGCGCGCCAGGCTGTTGCGTTCGTTTGGCGAAGTTTTTTGACGTGCCAAACGGTGGGGGCGGCGGTTCCCTAGGCAAGTGCCAGCCTGTTTCCTGGACATCCGCCAGGACAGGCTGGGTGGGTGTCCAGGGGGCAGGCAACTGCCGCCCCATCGGACAATGATCGCCCCATCTGTTCGTGCGCTCACAAGTTTTTACCAGGCTGCCGTCAGCGCGCCCTTGTCATCCTGCCAGAACGGCAGCCAGGCCAGGGTGACGAGTTGCACTTGGATGTCGGTCTTCTTGGGTTTCAGGCTGAACGTTTCCAACGGCTCGGTCAATGGGTCAATCTTTGCTTGCAGGGCGGCCATTTCGGCCTCGAACTCGGCTTGCAGTTCGGTCAGTTGGGCGTTGGCGGCTTCTACCGACTCGGCGGCGCGTTTCACGTCTTGGCTTTCCTCGGCTGACCTGCTAACGCCGCGCATGGCCGAACGGGCTTTGCTGATGTTGCTCTGGCTGAACATTTTGCGCCCGGCAAACGCTCCCAGCAGGGTAGCGCCTACTGACAGGGCGGTGTCGAGTTTGGCTTTCTTGGCTTGTTCCTCTTGTTTTTCGCGGGTCGCTTCGGCCTTGCGCAGGCGCTCTTGCAGCGCAGCGATCTTGGGGGCGTATTTCTTGCGCAGGGCTTCGGCTAGTTCGTCGCGCTGTTCGCGCGCCAGTTGCGAGAGGCGAATGCGGAAGGCGCGCTCGTCTTCGGCGGGGTTGGAAGCGGTCTTCAGACTGGGGCTGTACAGCAGGTCGAGGCGCTGTGAGCCGTATAGCCAGGCGGCAAAGTCTTTTTCCCAGTCGGCGTAGTTTTTGACCTGGCTGGCGGCCGGGGGCAAGGCCGCAAAATGCGCGCCGCTGCGGGGGGATTTTTCCAGGTCGGTGGCCGGCACGTCCAGCGCTTCGGCCTGGTCCCACAGCACGGGGATGGCGTTGTCGGTGACGGCGGTGACGTAGACCAGGCTGGCGGAGGTATCTACTTTGACTTTGCTGTCGCTGTAATGGACTTTGGCCGCGCCCAGGAGTTTGGGCTGGTAGACGAGGCTCCCGCCTGTGGGGGCCGCGCCTCGAGCCGGGACGAAGAACTGCTTCAGGCCAGGGGGCAGGGACGGCGGCTGAGGGCTGGTTCCGCTTTCCATAGCGGGGGCAATTACAGGTCCGGGTTTCGAGGCGGCGGGTTTCCTGTCCTTGTAGGGCTGCATGAGCGTCTTGATGTGGTCGCGGGTCAGCGGGCCGCGCAGGTACGAGAGCGCCCAGCGCGTCTGGAACAGTTCGGGCGCGTCTTCGTGGGTGTTGTTGACCAGGAAGACGCGGTTGCCGAGGTCGGAGATGATCTTTTCGATTTGGGAGCGGTCGAAGCCGCCACCGGCCGCGCTTTGGAGGCCGTCTAGCAGGCGTTCCTTGTCGCGCTCGGTTTGCAGGCGTCCGATGAACCAGGTGCCCATGTTAGAGAGGGCTTTGTAGTCCAGGTCGACCGGGTTTTGGGTAGCCAGCACCAATCCCACGCCAAAGGCACGCGCCTGCTTGAGCAGGGTGAGCATGGGCATCTTGGAGGGCGGGTTGGCCGTAGGCGGCAGGTAGCCGAAGATTTCGTCCATGTAGACGATGGCGCGCAGGCTGGTGGTGCCGGGTTGGGAGCGCATCCAGGCCAGCACCTGGTTCATGAGCAGGGAGACGAAGAACATGCGCTCGGCGTCGCTCAGGTGGGCGATGGAGAAGATGGCTACGCGCGGCTTGCCGGCCGGGGTGTAGAGGATTTGGCCGATGTCGAGCGGCGTGCCTTCAAGCCAGGCGTTGAAGCCGGGCGAGGCCAACAGGTTGTTGAGCGCCATGACCAGGCCAAAGCGGTCTTTGGACGGGTAGAAGGTTTCCAGGTCGAGTACGCCCACTTTCTGCACGGGCGGGGCCTGCACTTGCTGGATGAGGGCTGCCAGGTCGAGGTCTCTGCCGGCGCGCCAGGCGCTATCCAGGATGGTGGACAGCAGGATGTGTTCGCGGCTCTGGATGGGGTCGGCTGCGATGCCTACCAGCCCGAGCAGGCTGGAGACGGTGACGCTGATGCGTTCGCGCAGCAGGTCGGCCTCTTCGAGGATTTCTTTGCCCGGCGCAGCAAAGGACTTGAGGATGGAGACGGGCAGTCCCGCCGTGCTGCCGGGGGTGTAGATGAGCATTTCGACGGCATCCTTCAGGCGCTGGATGCGCGCGCCGCTTTGCCCCCACTCGCCCAGGCCTTTGCTCCACAGGGCGGCTTGTTTATCGGCGTAGGCTTCGGGGGTGAGGTTCTTGTTGCGCGCCTCGTCGGGGTTGATCCAGGGCAGGAAGTCGCTGCCTTTCAAATCGGGGAA
>DAOUCM010000421.1:0-3209 GCA_034431895.1 Anaerolineales bacterium | reverse complement strand
AAGAACTGGCAAAACGCGGCGTGGGCGAAGTGTGGGAAGCGGTCAAAAAGCGCTTCGCTGCCCGCCCCGAGACGCAAAAGGGGCTGGACGAACTGCTCACCAGGCCAGACGACCCCTTCGCCCAGATGAAATTTCAGGTGCAACTGAAAGAACTGCTCGAAGCCGATGCCGCCTTCGCCGCCAGCCTGTCCCGCCTGCTCGAAGCGGCGTCGCCCACCTACCAGGCTTCCCTGCACGGCGGCGGGGCGATTGCCCAGGGTCCCGGCGCTAAGGCGGTGGGCAAGGGCGGGGTGATGATCGGCGGCGACGTGAAGGGCAGCACCATCATCACCGGCGATGGGAATAGGGCGGAGAAATAGCCCCTGATTGATTGCGAGTCGGGGCGCAACGGGAGCGAGCAGCGCCTTCGCTCAGGGTTGGGTCAAGCCGTTCAGGTAGATGGTGACGATTTCGTCAATGGTGTCGGCTTCGATCGGCCGGTCACCGCTGTGAGCCGGGTAAAAGTAGGGGTACATGATTCCCAACAAGGCCCAGGCGGCGGTTTTGGCGTCGAGCGGACGGAATTCCCCCCTTTCCATGCCGCTTTGCAGCAGAGCGGTCAATTTGCCGATGAATTTTTCGTGATACAAGCGGTTGAAGCGTGTGCGCGCCGAGGCGCTGAGTTGCGCCATTTCCTGGCTGGCCAGGCGGATGATGGCGCGCCGCTCGGCAGGTTGTTGCAGCACCATCTCGACGAAACGGTGAATCTGCTCCGCGCCGGATTCGGTCTGGGCGTGGATGGCCGCAATGGCGGTTTCGATTTCTTCGAGGTAATCGG
Organism: Anaerolineales bacterium; assembly: GCA_034431895.1. Lineage (GTDB taxonomy): Bacteria > Chloroflexota > Anaerolineae > Anaerolineales > Villigracilaceae > JAABUE01. The sequence goes on along the minus strand of DAOUCM010000421.1, from coordinate 2,392 downwards.
TCAGGATAGCGAGGAAGAGTTCCTCTTTGTCCTCGAAGTAATAGTAGAGCGCGGCTTTGGAAACGCCAAGCGCTTCTGAGATTTGGCGCATGGCCAGGCCGTGATAGCCTTGTTGGATGAACAATTGCGTGGCGGTTGCCAGGATTTCGTCGCGCAGGCCGGTCTCAGAAGCGCTCATGGCCTGATTTTACCTCATGCAGAGACGGCTTGCACAGCGCGTTCCTGGCGTTGATTTTTCAACCCCAAGGCCAGAACGACCATTACGGCAGCGACCAGGCCGATGACCAGGTAGGCGGCGCTATACCCTCGCACGCCGCCGCCCATCGAAGCGGCTACTGCGCCGACCACCGCGCTGCTGGTCATTTGCCCGATGCTGGTGAACAGCGTGATGACGCCCTGGGCAGCGGTGCGCTCCTCCATCGAGGCCTCGTTGAGCATGATGTAGCGCATGGGCGCGCCGAGCAGAGAACTGAGTCCTAGTCCAATGACTGCGCCCGAAACGATGAAGCCCCACAGCAGGGAAGTCAGCCCGCTGCTGAGCATCAGCACCCCGCCGGCCAGCAGAATTGTCCCCGCCAGCACGATCACCTTCGAGCCGAATTTGTCCAGCAGTCGTCCTGCCAGCGGCGAACCGACAGCCATTGCAAGCACCACCGGCATCAGCAGGTAACTGGCGTTCTGCTTGTTCACTATGCCCGGCAGGGCGGCCACCGCCAGGGCCGGGATGAAGACCATCCCGACTTCCCCTAACCCCGCCCCGGCCGACAAAATGCTTGCCAGCACGGTTTGGCGACTTTTGAACAGGTCCAGGTTGAGGATGGGGTCGGCTGCGCGGCGTTCCACGCGCACAAAGAGAATGAGCGCCAGGGTGCCGATCAACAGCGCAGGCAGGACGTTGACCGACAGCAGGCTGGAGAAGAAATTTTGGGTATCAATTTGATTCAATCCATACGCCAGCGCGGTCAGCGCCACGCCCAGAGCCGCCATGCCTGCCGCATCGAACGGGCGTTGTACCGCAGGCCGGGTGACCGGCAGCAGTTTCAGGCCGAGGAAGATGACCAGCGCCGCAATGGGCAAGTTGATGAGGAACAACCACTGCCAGTTGCTGAAACTCAAGATGATGCCGCCCAAGATGGGGCCAATCAAGAAGGCCAGGCCAAAGACCGCGCCGATCATACCCAGCGCGCTGCCGCGTTTTTCGGATGGAAAGGTGTCGCCGATGACCGCGCTGGCTACCGGGAAGATGCCGCCTGCGCCGAAGCCCTGCAGGGCGCGTCCGGCCAGGAGAACGCCGAACAGGCCGGCGGGAGCAAGCGCAACGATGAGCGAGCCGGCGGCGAAGAGGGCCACGTCCAGCGTATAGATGGCGCGACGCCCGTAGCGATCGGACAGTTTGGCCATCCAGGGCGTTCCAATCAAGTTGAACAGAACGTACATGGTGAACGCCCAGGTGAGGGTGCGGTCGCCGACGCCAAAGAATTTTTGAATGGAGGGCAGGGCTGGCGCGACGATGGCAATATCCAGCGCGCCCATCAGCACGCCCAGAAAGAGTACCAGTAGAATGTGATTGCGGGTTTTGTCGTTCATGGAATTCATCCTTTTTTTGCAAGAACTTACTGACCGGTCAGTAAGTATATGCTATCAAAACTGCGGCGTGCTGTCAAGTCAGCCAGCGTATGAAATGCGTAAGAAACGATTGCCCTGAACCTGACGGGCAGAGGGAATGATGCCCACAGTGCGGTCTCCAACTGCAACCAAACGGATGTTGTGGGGAGCAAGCCCTGTCGAGTAGGGTCGAAGAAACCCGTACTGAGACCAGGCGAGCGCCTGCCCTGCGCTGGCAGGTTGAGCCGTTGGGTCGAGTTTATTGAGACCCTGTCGAAGCCCTTGTGCAAAGAGTCGCGTGAAACCAACGCTCGAAGTTGGGGTTATAACTGTTCGAAGTATTTCCATTCTAAATCTCGCCGGGAGGAAACATGTCCAAAATTGCGCTTGTAACCGATAGCACCGCTTATATTCCGCCAGACTTGGTGCAAAAATACCATCTAACCGTTACCCCACAAATCTTGATTTGGGGGGAGAATACCTATCGAGACGGGGTAGATATCCTCTCTGAGGAATTCTTCACCCGTCTCAAAACGGCCAAAACCATGGCGACGACCTCTCAGGTGCCAATTCCTGTTATGCAAGAGGCCTTCGAGTCTTTGGTGGCCAAAGACTATGAGGTCGTTGGCATTTTCATTTCCTCGAAATTATCCGGCACGATTCAATCCGCTCTGCAGGCCAAAGAACAGATGGGCAAAAGCGGCGAGAAAGTGACCGTCATCGACTCCTACTCGACCGCTATGGCCATGGGCTTCCAGGTGTTGGCGGCGGCGCGCGCCCCCCGCCC
>DAOUCM010000420.1:0-2993 GCA_034431895.1 Anaerolineales bacterium | reverse complement strand
GCCGCGCGGCGTCCTGCCCGCCGGTCACGACCCCTGGTCCTGGCTGGAAGCGCAAAAGTTATCCCTGCCGCGCGGCGAGCGGTATGCCCTGCCCATCCTGCTGGAGGGCGAACTGTTCGGCTTGCTGGCGGTCGTCAGCGCGCAAAAAGGCGAAGCCCTGAGCGAAGAACAGCGCCTGCTGGATTTGGCATTGGCGTATCTCGCCCCCATCCTGCGTAACATCGAGCATTACGAAAACGTAGAGCGGACGGTGGAGGAGCGCACCGCCCAACTGCGCCAGAGCGAGGAACGCTTCCGCACGCTGGCAGAAACCACCGCCACCGCCATCTTCGTCTATTCCGGCGAGAAATTCATTTATGCGAATCGCGCCACCGAAGAACTGACCGGCTACACCGCCGCAGAATTGCTCGCCATGCGCTTCTGGGATGTGGTGCATCCTGATTTTCGCGAAATGATTCGTCAACGCGGGCTGGCGCGTCAGCGCGGCGAACCAATCCCTTCGCGTTACGAGTTCAAAATCGTTCGCAAAGACGGCGAAGAACGCTGGGTGGACTTCACCGCGGGCAAAATCGAATGGCAGGGGCAGCCTGCCGCCATCGGCAGCGCTTTCGACATCACCGAGCGCAAAGCAGCCGAGACGCGCCTGCGTTCCGTGGTGGAACAGGTGCCGTTGGTAACGTACACTGAATCATCGAAGGACAGGCGCACGATCTTCATCAGCCCGCAAATTCAGGCGCTCAGCGGCTATACCCCCGAAGAATGGATAAACGACCCTAACCTGTGGAAGGAAATCATTCATCCTGACGACCGCCCCCGCGTGGTTGCCGAAGACGAGCGAACCAACCAAAGCGGTAAGCCGTTCCGCGTCGAATACCGCCTGATTGCCCGCTCCGGCGAGATTCGCTGGGTGCGCGACGAAGCCGTTCTCATTCGGGATGAAAGCGGCGCGCCGCTCTACTGGCAGGGATTCATGCTCGACATCACCGAGCGCAAGCAGGCTGATGAAGCGCTGCGGGAGCAGGAGGAACGCTTCCGCGCCTATATCGAGCGCGCCAGCGACTACATCTTTACCCTCGACCCGCAGGGCAACTTCACCTTTGTCAATGACGCCATGTGCGCCGCGCTGGGTTACCGCGAACAAGACCTGCTCGGAAAACCCGCCCTGACGGTGGCCGCGCCCGAAGCGCGTCAGGAAGCCGCTCAAACTCTCCAGCGCATCTGGGACGGCGAAACGGTAGATTACATGGATTTGCCCGTCCATACCCGCGGCGGCAAGACCCTGCTGGTGCAGATTCGCGGGCGCGCCTTCTACCGCAACGGGCAACTGGTCGAGACCCTGCACATCGCCCGCGACATCACCCTGCAAAGGCAGGTGGAGGAGGCTCTAAAGGAGAGCGAGGAAAAATTCAAGACCCTGTTCCATTCGGCCAATGACGCCATTTTCCTCATGAACCATACCACCTTCCTGGATTGCAATGCCACCACAGAGAAAATTTTCCAATGTTCCAGGGACCAGATTGTCGGCCGTTCGCCAGTTGATTTTTCTCCCGAATACCAGCCCGATGGCAGGCTTTCCAGCGAATCAGCCGCAGAGAAGATCGAAGCCGCCTTCGCAGGCAAACCGCAATTCTTCGAATGGCTCCACACTCATTTGGATGGCACGCCTTTCCACGCCGAGGTAAGCCTGAATCGCGTCTTCGTTGGGGGCGAGTTCGTTCTCCAGGCCATCGTGCGCGACATCACCGCGCGCAAACATCACGAGCGGGAACTCGAAGCGCAAGCCATGCTGGCGCAGGCGCTGGGCGAGTCGCTCGAACTCCAGCCGCTGCTCGAACGCTTGCTGGAAGCCGCCCGCCATGCCATCCCCGCCGCGGAAAAGGGAAGCGTCCTGCTGCTCGAAGCGGATGGCAGGCTGAGGGTCCGCGCTTTGAACGGATACGGCGACCCGCGCCTGAAGGAATTTGCCTTCGCCAGCGATTCGGGTTACAGCGCCCGCGCCGCCCGCGAGCGCCGCCCCCTGCTCATTGCCGATGTCCGCGCCGATCCTGAAATCCGCTACGATGGCGAGATCGAGGAAGCGCGCCAGATTCACGGCGCCATTGCCGCTCCCTTGCTCATCCAGGAGCGCATCATCGGCGTCCTCTCGCTCGATTCCACCCGCAAAGACGCTTTCACCCAGGAAGATCTCAATCACCTGGTCGGTTTTGCCGCCTCCGCCGCGCTGGTCATCGAAAATGCTCGCCTGTTCGAGGTCGAACGCCGTCAGCGGCAAATGGCCGAGCAACTCAGCCGCGCTCTGGAAGCAGGCGCATCGCTGACTGCGCTGTTGGATTTCGACCTCGTTCTCGACCGCTTGCTCGAAAGCGTCGAGCAGGTCATTCCCTTCGATGGTGCGAACATCATGCTCCTTGAGCGGGAAAGCGGAAAGGTGCGCATTGCCCGCCTGCGCAGTTATCGGCATTTGGATGAAAAGGGGCAGCAGGCCATCCAGAATCTCAGTTTCGACCTGGAAACCACCGAAAACCTGCGCTGGCTGTACGAGAACAAACAGCCGCTGGTCATTCCAGATACCGCCCAATATCCGGGCTGGATTCCCGTCGAAAATGTCTATACCCGCTCATGGGTTGGCGCGCCCATCCTCATCAACAACCAGGTGGAAGCCTTCTTTTCGCTAGACCACCTGATGCCTAATTTCTTCACCGATGAACATTGTCTTTTACTCCAGGCATTTGCGGGACAAGCATCTCTGGCTTTGCAAAACGCCCGCCTGTTCGAGGAGACCCGCCGCCGCGCCGACGAACTGGCGGGATTATACGAAAGCGCCGAGGCATTGGCAGGCAAGACCTCGCTGGAGGAAGTATTGCAAGCCATTACCCAAGGCGTTGTGCGCTTGTTCGGCGCCACCGGGGCAGGCTTGTATCTCTACGATCCGCTTACCCAAACGCTGGAAGTCAAACTGGCGACCCACGCCACCATCCCCCTCGGCACACGGC
>DAOUCM010000419.1:0-1892 GCA_034431895.1 Anaerolineales bacterium | reverse complement strand
ACGGTGCGTAACATCAATCAGTAACTGCCGCTTGCCACAGAAAGAAACTTTTCATGCTTTCTCTCACCCTCCCCATCCCCGACCCCAAAAACCCGCCTGCGGTCAAGTTCCCGCCGCGCTGCGTGCATTGCGGCCAGCCCCCGGCCGAATTTCTGCCGCTCAAACTCTCGATGGGCGTCGAGAAACGCTCCCAACCGGTCATGCTCGAACTGAATGTTCCCCTATGCGCCGAGGGCGCAAAACGGGAGCGCGGCATCGCCAAAGTGACCCTCGTCCCCTTTTTGCTGGGCGGCCTGCTCATCGGATTGGCGGCCTTCGTCCTGGCCTGGCTGCTGACGCCCGAACCGCCGCTGCAGACCGTGCAAACCCGCTCTTTTGATTTGGTCATTGGCGCGTTTGTCGGCTTGATCGCGGGCATTCTGGGCGGCAGTCTGGTCGAACTGGCCTCCAAACTGCTCTTCACCCCCTTCTACGGCACAATGCTGATGAGCCGCCCGCTGACGGCGCTGGAAATTCTCAGCGACGCCGAAAACGTCATCGGCCTCTCCGCCGCGCTCTCACAGGATAAAAAACAACTGACCCTGACCTTCGAGCGCGAAGAGATTGGCAAAGAATTTCAACATTTGAATCCTTGAAAGGAAACACATGGACGATACCCTCACCATCCTGATTGTCGTTGGCGCGATTGGATTCTCCCTCATTCTCGTGGATTCCATTCTGCTGGCGAGCATTTTCTTCACCCAGCGCAAAGCCAGTGCGGCGCGAAACTGGCCCTCAGCCGCCGGCGTGGTCGTCGAATCGCGGCTGGAAAGCAGGCGGAGTTCGGACAATCGCGGCTGGGTCAACTATCCGCGCGTGGTGTATACCTATAGCGTCGGCGGGCAGCCTTATATCAGCGACCGCATCAGTCCCGGCATGGAAGTCGGGGGGACGGGCGCGCCCGGCGTGATTGCAAAATATCCGCTTGGATCGCAAGTCAGGGCTTATTACAATGCGCAGAATCCGTCCGAAGCGGTGCTGGAAATCAACACCCCCGCCTCGGTAAAAATTCTCTGGTTCGTGCTGGCAATTGTCAACCTGATGCTGTGCGGAATGGCTGTCCCGTTTGTGCTTTTCTCAAGATAAAGGAGAATCATGACCCCTCGTCTCATGCAACTATTCGACTTCACCGCCGAAGACCTGACCTACAACCGCAAAGGTACGCTCTCGCCGCGTCAATCTGCGCGCGTGACGAAGAAACGCCGCGCCCAAAAACTGTTTCTGGCCGTCCTGGGCCTGGGGCTGACCTGCCTGCTCGGCGGGGGGCTGGCGTTCGGGGGCGTACAGTCGCTCTCCACCGACAGCGCCGCCGGGGTGGGGATGCTCGTTGGGGCGGGGATTGCCGCCCTGCTCGGCGCGCTGCTCATCTTTTTGGGCGTCAAGCCCATGCGACCCGTCCAGGTCGTCGCCGCCAAAGGGACGGCCCGCCTCGCCCGCGTCCAACGCACCAGCCGCACGAACAACTCCACCAGCACCTACGTCGTCACCGAACTGCACATCGCAGACAAAATCTTCACCGTGCCAGACGCAGCCTTCGCCGAACTGCAAGACGGCGCCGCCTATGCCGTCTATTATTGGGACGGGGTGGACGACATCTTTTCGCTGGAAAAGTCGTAACAATTATTCCCGCCGTCCCGAAGGCTTGAACCGCAATCTGACCTGATTACAACAACCTTCGGGACATTTTTCTTTCAAGGAGAAAATCATGGAAACAACTCCCTGCCCCAAATGCAATCAACCGATGGACGAAGGCCGATTGAGCGTGAGCGGCGGGACAATCGGCTATGTATCCCAAAAACAAAAAGGCATGGTCAGGCAGGTCACTGTCATTGAACAGGCCCGCGCTTGCCCAA
>DAOUCM010000418.1:0-11777 GCA_034431895.1 Anaerolineales bacterium | reverse complement strand
TCGCGGTCAAGGTCAATCTCCAGCGCGTCCAACACGGCAAACCCATTGGCGCCCACGCTGGGGGCGTCGCCGCGCTTTTTCAGAAAATCCAACAAGGATTGACGCCAAACTTCTTTCTGTTCATTTGTCAGTTTTGTGTAGAGAAAATGGTCGGGCTTGCCGTCAAAGTCTTCATCGAAGGAATATGTTTCCCAGCGCCCGCCTATTCCATACGATGGCAAATCGTCAACCCCGAAAATATCGAAATGTTCATAATGCGCTATTGCAGGCGTGGCAATAGGTTCCACCCGCCAAACAGTGGAGGTGGGGACGGGCGTGCGCGTGGGTGTCGCCGTCGGCGTGGCAGAGGCTGTTGAAGTGGGCGTGGCGCTGAGGGCAATGGAAGTTGCAGTTCGAGCGACAATGGTGGATGCGACAGAAAAAGCCTGAGTTAAAGCAGATTGACAAGCAGCAAGTTCATCGGGGGGAAGCGAAGTAGGACAGGGAGGTTCGCCGCCTCCACAGCCGCAGGGCTGGCAAGAAACGTCAGAAGTGGGCGTAGAAGAAAGAACTTGAGATGTAGGGAAAGCACAAGCGCCTCCCAACAATGTCATAAAAAGAAAAAAAAGAGCAAGAAGTACGATTTTCGGTTTCATAATAGCGGATTCCGTAGCACGAGATTTATCCCGCAACCCAATGCGGCATGAATGCCGTGCTACAAAATCTTTACGATTGGGATAGATTCTCAAGAGCAATACTATACTATATCCTGCTCAGCGCCGCTTCGGACAGGTGAGCAGCATCGTTCAACGAATTGAGAATCGCGCCCGCCGGATAAAAAGCGAGTTCCGAAAGCGAAGCCGGAGAAAGAGAGAATTGCCAGTACATCGTCGGCGGAAGATTCAGGGCAAGACAAATCAAGGTTTGGAGTACGCCGCCATGGGCGACGATGAGGATGTTTTGGTCTTCGTGTTTCTCGCGGAGTTCCTCCAGCATGGATTGAACGCGAAGCGCCAGCCCTGCGAGGGTCTCGCCGTTGGGTGGCGCGTTTTTGAAAATGTTGGCTTCCCAGGCCGCGAGCGCTGCGGGATGTTTGGCTTTGATTTCATGGTAGGTCAAGCCTTCCCAATCGCCAAAGTGGACTTCGCGCAAGCGCATGTCAGGTCGAAATCCCGATGCGCCAGAGCCGCGCATACGGTTCGACGCGCTGACAATGATTCGAGCGGTCTCGACAGCGCGCTGCAAATCGCTGCAATAGACCGCCTCGAATGGCACAGCAGCCAGACGTTCAGCAAGAGCCTGCGCTTGCCGGCAGCCGGTTTCGTTCAACGGGATGTCACTCTGGCCCTGGAAGCGCTGGGCGAGGTTCCAGTCCGTTTCTCCGTGGCGGATGAGCAGAAGTTTCATAAATCCAAAAGCGAGATGAGGATGGGCAGGATGAACCACCCATACCAGTCGAGGGGTACTGCGCCAGTCGAGAGGAAATCATTCGTGTGGCAATTGTATCAGGTTGGCAGCCCTTCGCGCACCAGGGCGGTCACTTCGCTGACGCTGTATTGCTCGATGCCTAATTTGTCGAGCGTGCGCCCGCGCCGCCAGTAATCGGTGCGATGGATGAAGTTTGCCAGGTTGATCAAACTCTCCATGCCGCGCACCGACACGCCATAACATTCGCCCAGCGCGCCGGCCACCACTGTCTTCATGCCCGTCTCCTTTCCATGCTCGAACTAGGAATCCAATCACGTCGGGTCATCAACCCTTGAACCCATTTTTCGATGAACTTCATTGCCGCTTGGGCGGGAACACAGATACGAATCGGGGCAAGTCAGACGAACAGCAACAAATTCCACGCGGATTGCCTGCTGTGACCCCGATGCATGTCATTATAACATGCTCAGGAGAATAGGGGGGGATTGACTTTCCACGCAAAGTTACGTTATAAAAGGGGAAGTCTGGAAAAACGGATGTCCTTATGAAAAAAGCGCTCTTCTTGTCCCTGCTGGCCCTGACTTTGCTGGCCTGCTCGACCGCCGACCTGGTCATGCTCGTCATCACGCCTACCGCCTCCCCTTCTCCCCTGCCGCCCCCCACCGAAATTCCTTCCCAAACGCCTACCATCACCCCAACGCAACCGACCCCCACCTTCACCTACACGCCCACCTTGATCGGACAGAAGCCGACCGCCACCGCCACCGTCACCGGTACGCCGCCGCCCACCGATACACCCGATGTCACCCCCACGCCGGAAAGCAACATCATCATGTTTCCAGACACCAGCGGTTTTTTCTCGGCGCTGGTGTCCGAACCGGTCATCTACTATGGAAAATGCGGCCTGCCCAAAGAAGCGCGTATCACCGTGCGTGTAATGGACACAGGAAAAGTCAAGTTCGTCGCCTTCTTCATGCGTCTGCGCAGCAAGTCCAGCGGCAACGACACCGGCTGGGACATCGGCACCGTCATGCAGCCGGTCAGCGACGGGCTTTACAGCCTGACCCTGGATGCAGACGATCTGCACCAACAAGAGCCATATTCTTACTACAAGGATTCCTGGGTAGAGTTCCAACTGGTAGCCACCAATGCCTATGGACGCGAAGTTGCCCGAACCGCCAAGGTCACCGACCAACTATCGCTTTCTCCCTGCCCAGAACAATGAGCATTTAGAAACGCCAGGCTATCCCTGGCCTAGCGGCTAAACATCACCAACAAAAAATCCTGTTAGCGCGTCGAACCGATGGGGCGGCAGTTGAATAGCATCCCCTTTGGAGACTGCCGCGCAAACAGGCTATTATCCCAGCACTTCGACACACCAACAAAAATCCTTACATCCTTCTATCCTGTTTTTTCGAGTGGCCTCATTTGTAGTAATCGTCCTCGAAGGGTAAAATAGCGTCATTGCCAAAACGTTCCCCAGCATGAAAGAGGCGTATGATGAGCGAAAACCCCACCGATCAAAGCGAATTCATCCCACGCATTGGCACGTTTTTGATCCTGCTGGGCATCTTTTTCTCCATCCTGTTCCTGGCCTCCGACTTTGCCGAACAAACCGACTTCGACTGGCTATTCCTCGGAATGCTGGCGATTGCCATCGGCATCGTCTTTCGCCGCCGCGCCCCCCCGCCTCCTCCGGCCGGACGTTTTGCCCTGCTCCGTAAACTGCGTGAGAACGCCAAAAAACGCAGAGAAGAAAAATTGAAGAAGGCACAGAAAAAATGACCAAACTCCTCTCCCTCTCAGAAGCCATATCCACATACATCAACGACGGCGACATCGTCTATGCGGCCGGCTTCACGCATCTGATTCCCTTTGCCGCCGGGCACGAAATCATCCGTCAAGGCAAAAAGAATCTCACCCTGGCACGCGCCACACCCGACCTGATCTACGACATGATGGTTGCGGCCGGCTGCGCCCGCAAAGTCATCTTCTCGTACATGGGAAACCCAGGCGTCGGCTCACTGCGCATCGTGCGCGCCGCTATCGAGCGCGGCGAACTCGAAATGGAAGAATACTCCCATTTCGGGATGATCACGCGCCTGCAAGCCGGGGCGGCCGGGCTGCCCTTCCTGCCCATGAACCAGGTAGGCGTCGCCGACCTGGAACGTGCCAACCCCAACATCAAACGTATCCCCGATCCATATGGAGGCAAAGATGTCATCGTCGTGCCGGCCTTGCATCCCGACGTAGCCATCGTCCACGTTCAGCGGGCCGATGTCAACGGCAACGCCCACCTGTGGGGCATCATCGGCGAACAAAAAGAAGCCGCCTTTGCCGCCAAGAAAGTCATTCTGACCGCTGAGGAAATCGTAGACGAATCGGTCATCCGCTCAGACCCGAATCGCACCATGATCCCCGGCATCATCGTTCACGCCGTCTGTCACGTGCCATACGCCTGCCACCCGTCTTACGCGCAGGGCTACTACGACCGCGACAACGAGTTCTATCTCGCCTGGGACAAAATTAGCGAAAGCACAGAAAACGTTGCAGCCTGGCTGGACGAATGGGTGTACGGCGTAAAAGATCGCCAGGAATACTGGGACAAACTGGGTTCAGAGAAGCAAGCCCAATTGCAAGTCGAGCCACGGCTGAGTCAAGCCATCAATTACGGGAAATATTGATGCGCGAAAATTCGCGGATCCCCATCCTGGACTACGGCGGACAGGGGCCAGACCTGCTCTTCTTGCACGCCAACGGCTACCCGCCCGCCTGCTACCGCCCCTTGTTAGAGCACCTGGCAAGGGATTTCCACGTCCAGGCCCTGGTACAACGCCCGCTGTGGGACGGCAGCCAACCAGAAGACCTGCGCGACTGGACTCCGCTGAGCGACGACCTGCTGCGCTACCTGGACGCGCATCATGCTGGACCCGTGACCTGCGTCGGCCATTCGTTGGGCGGAATCGTGGCCCTGAGAGCCGCCCTACGCAAGCCGCAACGCTTCTCCTCCCTTGTACTGCTCGACCCGGTGCTATTCCCGCCTTATTTCATCCGTTTCTGGCAGATCGTCCTTGCGCTGGGATTGGGCTATCGCCTGCACCCGCTCATCCAAACCGCCCAAACTCGCCGCCGTCAATTCGACGACCTGGAACGGTTATACCAGGGCTACCGGCGCAAGTCGGTGTTCAAATATTTCGATGATGACGCCTTGCGCGCTTACGTGGAAGGAATTGCCTGCCAAACGGACTCTGGCGGCTACCAACTGTGCTACAGCCCCGAATGGGAAGCGCGTATCTACGTCACCGGCGTATGGCGCGACATGGACATCTGGCGCGGGCTGCCTCGTCTGCAAACGTCCACCCTCATCGTGCGCGGCGGAGAAACGGATACCTTTTGGGAGCAAACCGGCGACCTCGTTAAACGGAAGCAGCCACAGGTCCAGATCGAAACGCTGCCACATTCCACCCACCTTCTCCCCCTGGAACGTCCTCACGAAGTGTATGAACTGATTCGAACTTTCTCGAAGGAGACACAATGACCCACTTGAATTATTCGAGCGCCGAACTGATGATTGTCAACGCCGCGCGCCTGCTGCGCGATGGCGACGTAGTGTTCGTCGGCGTCGGCCAACCCAATCTGGCCTGCAACCTGGCCAAACGCACCCATGCCCCTCACCTGGTCATGATTTACGAAGCCGGAGTCATCGGGGCCGAACCCGCCCGCCTGCCGCTTTCGATCGGTGACCCAACGCTGGTGAGCGGAGCGCTATCAGTGGTCAGCATGTACGACATTTTTGCGCTCTACCTGCAACGCGGTAACGTGGACGTGGGCTTCATGGGCGGCGCGCAAATAGACAAATACGGCAACATCAACGCCACCGTCATTGGTGACTACACGCACCCCAAAGTGCGGCTGCCCGGCTCTGGCGGCTCGCAAGAAATTGCGGCCTGGGCCAACCGCTGTTACATCATGACCCCTCACCAGAAACGCCGCTTCCCTGAAAAAGTAGACTTCATGACCTCGGCCGGCTTCCTGGGCGGGCGTCGGGAGCGCGAGGCCACCGGCGTGCGCGGCGGCGGGATGCTGGCGGTCGTTACCGACATCGGCTTGCTCGAACCCGACGAAAACGGCGAAATGATCCTGACCGCCCTGCACCCCGGCCGCACGGTCGAAGAAGCCAAAGCCAACACCGGCTGGGACTTGAAAACCGCCGCCGAAGTGCGTTTCACCGCCCCATTGACCGAGAAGGAACTCCGCATCTTGCGCGAAGAACTAGACCCGCAGGGACTGTATTCCAAGTAGACCATTTCCTCCGTATGGTAGTATAATCACCCCCGCCAGCCAGTGGCTGGCATTTTTGCGGATGGAGAAACGTATCGTATGCTTCGAAACCTTTATACTCGTTTGATTTTGATCCTGGTCATCCTGGCCGCCGCGCTATGGATTGACTTGAGCAACAAAATCATCATCTACAACCCTTTCAATGACACCCGCTTGGTAGACCGTGATGTCACGCCGCGTTTGGGCCTCGACCTGCGCGGCGGCTTGCAGGTGCTCCTGGAAGCCGATGTGCCGCAAGACGTGGCAGTGGACGCCGAATCCATGAAGACGGCCCGCACCATCATGGAAAACCGCACCAACGCCCTCGGCGTGAGCGAGAACGTGCTTCAAGTGGCCGGCGAACGCCGTATCGTAGGCGAGTTCCCCGGCTTGAAAAACGCCGATGAGGTCCTGGCTATCATCCAACAAACGGGACTATTGGAATTCATAGACACCGGTGATACCTCCCTGGAAGAAGGGACAGTGGTGCAAACCGATTTTGCCCCGACCGCCGAAAGCCAGCCCGACGCGCAAACAGACCAAACCGAAACGGTCATCTACCATACCGTGATGACCGGCAAAGACCTCAAAACGGTCAACGTCAGCCGCGACCAGTTGGGAAAATATGTCATCGAATTCACTTTGTCCTCTGAGGGCGCAAAGGTCTTTGCCGACCACACGGCGGCAAACATTGGCAAATACTTGACCATTGTGTTGGACAAACGGGTGATTTCCTCTCCCGTTATCAACTCGGCCATCCCGGATGGCGCCGGGGTCATCCAGGGCAGTTTCACGCAAGAAAGCGCCAACGCCTTGGCCGTCCAATTGCGTTACGGCTCCCTGCCCGTTCCGCTCAAAGTGGTGGAAACGCGCATCATCGGGCCGACCCTGGGCGAAGACTCGCTCAACCGCAGTTTGGTAGCCGGATTGATTGGCTTTTCGATCGTCATGCTGTTCATGGGTCTCTACTACCGCCTGCCTGGCATTACAGCCGATATTTCAATTCTGCTCTATGCCGCCATCGTATTCGCCGTCTTCAAGTTGATTGGCGTCACCCTCACGCTGGCGGGCATTGCAGGCTTCATGCTCAGCACCGGCTCGGCGCTGGACGCCAACATCCTGGTCTTCGAACGCTTGAAAGAAGAATTGCGCAACGGCAAGACCCTCAAACAAGCCTTCAACCAAGCCTGGACGCGCGCCTGGCCTTCCATTCGCGACTCGAACATTGCGGCCCTGATTACGGCGGCGATTCTGTTCTGGTTTGGCAGCACGTTTGGCGCTACCATCGTCAAGGGCTTTTCCTTGACCCTGGCAATGGGCGTGGTCATCAGTCTGTTCTCGGCGCTTTTCATCACTCATACCTTGCTGGCGTTGGCGCTAGACTGGTTCAAACCCCAAAATCTCGCTCGTTGGATTGGCATCTAGGAAACTCCTATGAATATTCTTGGAAAACGTTACCTCTTTTTCGGCTTATCCCTGTTGCTGATTGTGCCTGGCTTGATCATCTTGTTGTCTGGCGGTATGCCCCTGTCTATTGACTTTACCGGCGGAAGCCTGCTCGAAGTCTCGTTCACGAACGCTTCGCCCGCCCCCGCCGACCTCATTGCTTTGTACGAAGATCAGCAAGTCGAAGACGTACAAGTGCAGACGACAGAAACCGGCAGTTACCTCATCCGTTCTGAGTTTCTGGAAAACGAAGTCCGCGATGCCGTCCTGTCCACCATGCAAGAACAATTCGGCGAGCTTACCGTCATCCGCTTCGACAGCGTTGGTCCGAGCATTGGAGAACAAGTGACCACGCGCGGCGCGATGGCAGTGGCTGTTTCTTCTCTGCTGGTGGTGCTTTTCATTGCCTGGTCCTTCCGCGGCGTGGAAAACGCCTTCCGCTACGGCGTTTCGGCCATTCTAGCCATGATTCACGATGTGGCCTTGATTTTCAGTATCACGGCCATCGGGGGGGTATTCCTGGGCTGGGAAATCGACTCGCTCTTCCTGACCGCCCTGCTGACCGTGATTGGCTTCTCCATGCAAGACTCCATCGTGGTCTTCGACCGTATTCGCGAGAACGCGCGCATCTACCGCCGCCTGGATTTCGAGACGCTGGTCAATCACTCCATCGTACAGACCTTGCAACGTTCCATCAACACGCAGTTGATGACGGTCGAATTCTTGCTGCTGGCGCTGGCGCTGTTTGGCGGCATCACCCTGCAACAGTTTGCTATTGTATTACTGGTAGGCTTGCTGAGCGGAACGTACTCGTCCATCTTCATCGCTGCGCCCATCCTGGTCATCTGGGAAAACCGCGAGTGGACGACCTGGTTCAAGCGCAAAGCCGCGGCTGCTTAGCCGCCTGCTGGTCATCTTCTATTGCCCCGGCGGTTGGCCTGCCGGGGCCAAGAATTTCACCCACATGGATATTTTCCTACGCGGCTTGCTGATCGGTTTTTCCATCGCCGCGCCGGTCGGACCGATTGGCGTGCTGTGCATCCGCCGCACGCTGGCCGAGGGCAGGCTGGTGGGCTTCCTGTCTGGCCTGGGCGCGGCCAGCGCCGATATGCTCTACGGTGCCATCGCCGCCTTTGGCCTGACCGCCCTGCAAACCCTGTTGGTCGAACAACGCAACTGGCTGGCGCCGCTCGGCGGCCTGTTCTTGCTGTATCTGGGAGCGCGCACCTTCTTCTTGGAACCGGCCCAAGAAGCCGCCAGCGCCAAAGGCTACGGTACATTTTCGGCCTGGCTGACCACTTTCTTCCTGACCCTGACCAATCCCATGACCATCCTGTCGTTCATCGCCATCTTTGCCGGGCTGCGACTGGGCGAAACGGACGGCGGCGCTCAAACAGCGGCGGCGATGGTGCTGGGCGTCTTTCTCGGCTCGGCGGCCTGGTGGCTAACGCTCAGCATGGGCGTGGGCCTGCTGCGCGACAAATTCACTCCAACGTTCATGATCTGGGTCAACCGCCTGGCCGGGCTGATCATCTTTGCCTTTGGCCTGTTGGCGCTCTTCTCGTAGCGTCGTACCACCGAGCATTGGTCGGTTCGACCAGGCAGAGCCTGGTGGTACGGCCTGCTACGCCTGGGGTCGGCTTCCACTTGTTGCCTTAATCTCGTACCACCGACCTTTGGTCGGTTCGACCAGGCAGAGCCTGGTGGTACGACCTGCTGGTGGCCGGTTCTTCGACCAGGCAGAGCCTGGTGGTACGGCCTTATTTGGTTAACCTGAATTTGGGATAAGCCTTCGAACCGTCCCGCGAAGTACCCGCAGGGTGAAGGCTCGACTTTGCCCATACAATTGCTCTAAAAAAGCCTCCGAGACAGTGATCCCAAACTGGCGTTTGTAAACTCCATAACTGCGGGGTGAACTGACTCTGAGGCAACCGCGAGACTTGCACTACCAATACAAGGCATGACCGTTCTTTTTCAACCATGCCCGCTGCTGCTTGTAATCTGGCAGGATCGTCCCCACCAACTCCCAGAACGCCCGCGAATGGTTCATCTCGCGCAGATGCGCCAGTTCGTGGACAACGACGTAATCCACCACTTCGGGCGGCGCCATCATCAGCCGCCAGGAGAAACTGAGCGTCCCTTTACGACTACACGACCCCCAGCGTGTGCGCGCCGAGGAAATGCGCAACTTGATGGGTTCGAAATTATGGCTACGCGCAAAATATTCCACCCGTGCAGCAATGACCGTCCGCGCCTGCGCCCGATACCAGGCAGCGAACAACGCGCGGGCCTCGGCTTGACGGGAGCGGCTGAGGCAGAATCGCTCGCCATCCATAACGAGAGCAGGCCGACGGTCTGGGACGAGGCGCAGCGGGATCGTTTTCCCTAGATAAGGAAACGTTTCCCCGTCCTCGAAACGATGAGGAACGACCGCCTCTTTCGCAGCCTCGGCCTGCTTCCGTTCAATCCAGTCGCTCTTGGCCTCGACGAAACGGCGTATCTCGGCTTCCGCCATCCGCAGCGGCGCGCGGACGGTAAGCGTACCGTCGCGCTCGACCACCACGGCCAAGGTGCGGCGTTTACTGCGCACGAGTTTGTAGGCCAAGGTCATGTCAGTGCGCCAGCGCCAGCCCGAGGAAAAACATCACGCTGTACAGCAGGACCGTCTGACCGCTGCCGGCCAATGCTGCATTGAGCGGGCGGCCTTGTTGTTTCAAGACGATTTGCAAACTGCGCCAGCCAAGCGGCAGGGAGAGCCAGGCCAGCAAACTTCCCCAGGGCAAAACGCGCACAGCCACCAGCAAGGGCAAGATAAGGTAAGAGGCTGCCAGCAAAAGCGCGTATTCCAAGCGCGCACCGCGTTCTCCCCACCGCACGGCCAGAGTGCGTTTCCCGGCCATGTTGTCGGCGGCGATGTCGCGCAAGTTGTTGACGACCAAAATGTTCACGATCAGCCAGCCGATGGGCTGCGACATCCACCAAGCCTGCGCGCTGACCCTGCCGGCCTGTACATAATACGTCCCGGCCACCGCCGCCAATCCAAAGAAGAGGAAGACAAACAAGTCGCCCAGCCCATAATACCCCAACGGGAAAGGGCCGCCAGTATAAGCAACGGCCGCAAGGATAGCCGCCAGCCCGACCAAGACGACCGTCCAGCCGGCTCGACCGGGCAGGCCGCGTTGCCAGGCCAGGTACAGGCCCAGCAGCGCCGCCAGCCCAAACACGACCCACATGCCTGCCTTGACCTGCGCCGGGGTCAAGAGACCGGCTTGCGTAACGCGCAAGGGACCGTGCCGCTCGCCCGCATCCGCGCCGCGCTCGTAGTCGTACACGTCGTTGGCCAGGTTGCTGCCAATTTGCAGCAACAAGGCTACGCACAAAGCCGCCAGCGCCGCGCCCGGATGGAACTGCCCATCGCGCCAGGCCAGCGCCGTGCCGGTGACCACGCCCGCAACCGCCGCCGGCAGGGTTTTGGGACGCATCGCCAGCATCCACACTTGCCATCGAGATAAAGATTGTTCGGTTTGAGTCATGCGGGCGAGTATATCACCGTTTATAATTGCGCTCACAGAGTCCGCCATCTCCAGATATCGGAGTCCAAGCAAAATCTGAGGAGTTCTATGACCCACCTGACCGGACAAGAACGCGCCGCTTACGTCCAAAATATGTTTACCCGTATTGCGCGGCGCTATGATTTGATGAATCGCCTGATGACCGGCTTCCAGGACGTACGCTGGCGGCGGCGCGTGATTCAACTCGCAGGCCTCGATCCAAACGCCTCGCTGCTCGACGTAGGGGCCGGCACCGGCGACCTGGCGCGCGAGGCCCTGCGGCGCTTTCCACAGGCGCGCGTCGTTGCCGCCGACTTCACGCTCGAGATGATGCGTGTTGGACAGCGCCTCGGCCGTCTGCCCTTCTCTGCCGCCGACGCGCTGAGCCTGCCATTTGCGGATGCCTGCTTCGATGCGGTCGTGTCGGGCTTTTTGATGCGAAATGTGATTGACATTCACGCGGCGCTTCGAGAGCAATATCGTGTGTTGAAAACAGGCGGACGCATCGTCATTCTCGATACCACGCGCCCGAAGAAAAATCTCCTCTCGCCGTTCATCTGGCTTCACATGCACGTCGTCATTCCCACGCTGGGACGGCTCATCTCTGGCGAGGGCGACGCCTACAACTATCTGCCCGACAGCACCGAGAATTTCGTCACTGCCGAAAAACTGGCCGCGCTGATGGCCTCGGTCGGCTTCCAGAAAATTGGTTACCAGCGGCTGATGTTCGGCACGATCGCCATTCATTGGGGAGTAAAAGAACCCATGCGTAACGCGAAATTATGAAGTTTAGCAAAATGATACTGATATTAACCTGAATTCGGGATAAGCCTTTGAACCGTCCCGAAGGCTTAATTTTGCCCATACAATTGCTCTAAAAAGCCTTCGGGACGGTTATCCCGAACTGCGTTATTAGAGATTGTCCGCGTGCAGATTGAAAATTTCTTACAGCAAAACGAGCGATGAACAACCACATCAAACAACCCAACTCTCGTCATTGTTTCATTTGCGGGCTGGAAAACCCGGTCGGCCTGAAACTGCGCATCTACCAGA
>DAOUCM010000417.1:0-8759 GCA_034431895.1 Anaerolineales bacterium | reverse complement strand
CCTTGGGTCGGTTCGACCAGGCAGAGCCGGGTGATACGCCGTCGTGCCACCGACCTTGGGTCGGTTCGACCAGGCAGAGCCGGTGATACGCCGTCGTGCCACCGACCTTAGGTCGGTTCGACCAGGCAGAGCCTGGTGATACGCCGTCGTGCCACCGACCTTAGGTCGGTTCGACCCGGCAGAGCCTGGTGATCCGCCGTCGTGCCACCGACCTTGGGTCGGTTCGACCCGGCACAGCCGGGTGATACGCCGTCGCGCCGCCGACCTTAGGTCGGTTCGACCCGGCAGAGCCTGGTGATACGCCGTCGTACCACCGACCTTTGGTCGGTTCGACCCGGCAGAGCCGGGTGATCCGCCGTCGTACCACCGACCTTGGGTCGGTTCGACCCGGCAGAGCCGGGTGATACGCCGTCGTGCCACCGACCTTAGGTCGGTTCGACCCGGCAGAGCCTATCCGCCGTCGCGCCGCCGACCTTGGGTCGGTTCGACCCGGCACAGCCGGGTGATACGCCGTCGTGCCATCGACCTTGGGTCGGTTCGACCCAGCAGAGGCTGGTGATACGCTGTTTTCGCCTGGAGTTGGCTCGAAGCCGACTTTCATGCGCTGAGGCGGGGGATTGATCAGCCGGAGCCGGAGAGAAGGGTACGGTGTTATTTTGTTAAACTTCATCAACTACGGCGCAGCGTAGCAACATGGGCAGGGTGTGTCATATCGTTACTGCAGAGGCGGCCTGTAATCGCGCCAGTGGCTGGCCTGCTCGTAGGCCTGCCCAACCTGGAGCGCTTTGGCCTCCTGCCAGGGGCCTGAGATGATTTGCAAACCAATCGGCAGCCTTTCGTCTGTAAATCCACATGGGAGCGACAAAGCCGGCAGCCCGCTCAGGTTGAAGGGAGCGGTGAAGCGCGTCAGCAGGCGGGCGCGCTTGATGGCGTTTTCGCCTTCGATGAAGGGTGCAGCGATGGGCGTAGTGGGCAGCAGCAAAGCGTCATACTGGCAGAAGAACTGCTCGGCTCTTCTTCGGACTTCGGCCTGCGTGCGCCGCGCCAGGATATACTCTGTCGAGGAGAGCGCCCGCCCCGTCTCCAGCCGCTGACGCACATCGGCGCCAAAGCGTTCTGGCTGGCTTGCCAATCGTTCGCGATGGACGGCTGCGCCGTCGGCCTGGGTCATCTGACCGTTAGCCAGCGCCGCCGCTCGTAGCCATTCGATTTCGACTTCCTCCAGCCTCGCTCCCAACCCTGCCAGGACCTGCGCCGCCTGGCGCACAGCCGCCAGCACTTGCGGGTCGCTGGCTTCTTCGATGTACTCTCCCACCGCCAGCGCAATGCGCCAGCCCTGCACGCCGGCTTCGAGGTGCGCCAGATAATCGTCTACCGGCATATCGGCGCTGGACGGGTCGTGCGGGTCGTAGCCAGCCATGACCTGGAGCAACAGGGCGGCATCACGCACGCAGCGCGTCAGCGGGCCGGCGTGATCCAAATTCCACGAAAGAGGGAAGATACCGCGTAGACTGACGCGCCCATAGGTGGGTTTGAAGCCTACCACGCCGCACAGGGAGGCTGGAATGCGAATGGAGCCGCCTGTGTCGGTTCCTAGTGCAGCCAGGCACATACCGGCTGAAACCGCCGCCGCCGATCCACCCGAAGAGCCGCCGGTGATGCGCGTTGTGTCCCACGGGTTGCGGCAAGCGCCATAATGCGGGTTGACGGTGGTCACGCCCAGCGCGATTTCGTGGGTGTTGGTTTTGCCGAGCAACACGGCGCCGGCCTCTTTCATTTTTTGGATGACGATTGCATCTTGAGATGGGATGTTCTCGGCAAAAAACAGCGCACCGGCGGTCGTGCGCACCCCTTGCGTATCGTACAAGTCTTTGACGGCTATGGGAATGCCCGCCAGCGCACCTTGCAGCCGTTCGAGCGGAGAATCAGAAGGGGGGATGACAGTGATGAAGGCGTTGATGAGGCGGTCGAAGCGCTCGATTTGACGGTAGCAGGCCTCGGTCAGGGTTCGAGGCGTGAGGTCACCGGCGTGTAGCAGGGGCAAGGCTTGGGAAAGGGTCAGGTAATTTGGGGCGGTCATCATGTCCCAATTATAAGAGGAATCGCCGGTATGATAGAATTCGATTCATGCGCGTTTTCAAAACCTTTTGGTTCGTTTTGGCATTGTTCTCCCTGGCGGCAGCCGCGCTGACGCTGACAGCCACCTGGCGGTATGGCGCCGGGGTATCGGCAGATGCGGCCAAGAGTATGTCCACCGCCGAGAGCCTGCTGGCCGGGCGCGGCTTTTTCGATCATTCGGGCAACCCGTTCGTTTACTGGCCGCCGCTCTACCCGCTGCTGCTGGCAGGACTCAGCCGGCTGGGCGGGTGGGACGTGTTCGTGGTCGGTTGGAGCGTGAACCTGGGCCTGATGGCGGTGAATACCTTTTTGGGCGGGGCGCTGGTGTATGCGGCTTTCCGCGAGCGGCCTGTATATGCTTATCTGGGGAGTGTGTTCGTACTCGGATCGGAACCGGCGCTGCGCATCCATGCGAATGTGGCTTCGGATCCGTTGTATATTACCTTTTCGCTGATTTTCCTCCTGGCGGCCATCCGTTATTTGCAAAACCGCTCGTGGAAGGCGCTGGTCATCATGGTCGTGTGCGCGGCGCTGGCTATGCTGCAACGCTGGCTGGGGGCCAGTTTGTTGGCTATGGGCGGTGTCGTTGTGCTGGCGGCGCGCTGGCGAAATTGGCGCCTGCTGCTGCGCGATGGGGTGTGGATGGGCTGTTCGCTTTTCCCGGTGGGCGGATGGGTGTATTTTCATAACCTCTTGCGGTATCAGACTTTTTGGGGCAATGATTCGCCCTCGCTCGATGTGTGGATGAACCTCGAGTATTCGCTGACCAAGATACTGCATTGGTTCTTGCCCTATCACCCGCGCCTGGAGTTCATTTTATTTCATCCAACGATTGCGTTGGGCGCGATCTTGCTGGCGTTATTATTGATTGCAAGGAAAGAGGAGTGGACGGTTTGGTGGCGGGATGTGAGGCGTCCAGAGGTGTTCCCTACGCTCTTCTTTTTGCCGCTTTCGCTGGCAGGCTTGGCTTTCACGATTGTCACCGGCGACCATCGCGATTTGTATTCGGATCGCTATTATGTCGGCTTGCTGGCGCCGGTCATTGTGGTGTTGTTCCTCACGCTGGACGATGTGATTCTGCCTCGTTTGCGCTTGGAGACGGGCAAGGCTCGCTTGCTGACAGCGCTTTTGTTTGCGGTTTGGTTTATGGCTTATCCTGCGTTCAGCCTGTCCAAGTATCTTTCCAATTGCCTGGCAGAAGGCGAGGCCAGCCCCTACAATTATTACAATAACCGCTTTTTTCGAGAGAATCCGGCCGTGGCTGAAATCCAGGCCTTGGCGCGGGCGCACCCGCAGGCTACTTTCTACAGCAACTATGCCGATGGGATGTGGTTCTATACCCGCAAGACGGCGCCGCTCATGCCCCGTTTGGGCGGGTTGACGCTGGAGGAATTCCGCGCCCAATTCGCGGGCTGGCCGGGCGAGCAGGAAGGCTACATCTTATGGTTCCTGCCAAACGAGTTCAAGCATGTTGCGCCGCCAGAGTGGCTGGCCGAGGTCGCCAACCTGGAATTGGTGTATGCCAGTGAGCGCGGCTTGATCTATACGGTGCAGAGCCGACCGTGATGGAGATCTAAAAGTTCCCTGGCTGACAAAACATACCGCATCCGAATTTATGTAGAGGATACTCCCATGCCGAGTCTGCATGTCCTGTCCTTCTAATGGGGATAGTGCCCAAGTTCTATCTTTTGCATGAGAATTGACTATTCTACCGTCTCGATGCGATATATGCTGGGGCGTTTCTCGATGGCGATTTCTGTTGCGCAGCCGGTGAATACCTGGCCAGGGGGCAATTCTCTCGCCTTTCCCATGAACAGGTAGAATTTACCACTTGTGATCTCGTGTGCGGGGAAGAGACGGATGGCATGATCGGTCAAGAGGCTGTAAGTCATCAATTCGTTGTAAACCTGGGCGTCCGATGGATCCACCATCCAGGAGTTGACCTGGAAATCGTCCAGGCAGACCTGGGGGGCTTGTCCACATTGGGAGTGGCTAGCAGGCAGAAGGTCAATGAAAGAGGCGGGGTGCAGTTCCACCGCGTAAGGGACTTGTTCTACCGGGCAAGAGGGGGGCGTCACAAGCGGTTCCTTGCCCAGCCGGTTGAGTAAAACTGGTACAACAGAGGCAAGGATGATCGCGAGGATGGCAAGCGTCCCCGCCAGATGGGGCAGATAGGAGTCGTCTTCGTTGGGGTTCGAACGGGGGCTAGCCACTGTCAGCGCCGGCAAACTAAAAAGGAATGGAACCGTGCTGGCATAGATGCGGACGCCCCCGTCAATAGGCGGCAAGAAGGGGATGGATAGCAGGATACCGGCAAAAGCCGCCACGAACAGGGATTGCAGCGGCGAGGAGATGTTGCGCATCGCCTTGACCAGCCCCCAAACCGTCAGCGCTAGGCCAGCCAGCCACAGGACGTAGTCCCACAGGCTGCGACCACCCGGCGAGTAGTAGCCGAAAATGCCCAGGTCGGGAAAGAAGAAATCGCGGTAAGCCTTAGCCGCGCCAATGAAGAAACTGAGCGGATGGTTCAAGAAGAATTGCAAGGCCGCACGGTAGATGAGCGACGGTTCGCGTAGACCTAATTGTTGATAGGCAGAATTGTATCCTGCTCCGCCTACCACCTGACCATAGAGCGTGAAAGCAAAGTTGCCGAATGATAAGTTGCCCGGTTCCACAACCAGCCTTGCATACAGCGTGTTAGCCAGCACGAAAACAGCCAGGACGACTGCCAGCGCCAGCCCAGCCGCGTGGAACGAATAACGCCCTTTCTTGCCGAAGACCCAGCCTGACCATAACACTAGTGTAGGGAAAATGAAAAAGGTGCCGGCGCGCACGCTGACAGCCACCATCAACACGGCTAGACCCAACAGGAAGCCGCGCAAACTTTGGGTCTGAACAGCGTGAAAGACCAGGATGAAGCCCAAGCAGCCCAACGCCAGCCCCAACGGCTCGGTGTACAAGATGCCCAGCAAGGGCTGGATATAAAAGTAGGTGAAAGTAAGATAGAGCGCTGCTGCTGCCGCTCCCAGCCGGTTGCGCAGCAGCCAGGCGGATAAAAAGATGGCCGTCGCCAGTAGCCCTACAATGAGCGCGATGCTCCACATCAAGTTCTGACCGGTGAGCCATAGAAGGCTGGCGAGGAAACTAGTGAACAATGGTCGCCAGGCAGCGCCATTGGTATGTTTGGCCAGCAAATGCCCCTCCAAGAGGAAGTGCGCGCCGTTATAGTAGCTAAAGGCGTCGCGGTAGGGCAACAGGCCGCCGATGATCATATCCGTCGAGTGACCGGAATTCCACAAGAAGGAGATGCCCATTCCAAATACCAAGGCGGTCAGGCAGGCGCCCGCTAGCCAAGCAACCCTGCCTTGCACACGAAAAGCAAGGTAATACGAGGCCAGCACGATCAAGAAATAGGGGAACGAGTAGCGCGCCAGGTACTGGCTGAGGCTGTAAGGAAAGCGTACCATCAATGCCAGCGTATATAGGGATACAGGTAAAAGGGTTGCTAGGAGAGAAAGGAGAATTTTTTTGCTTGTTTTCATAGAGTCCTGCAAGTTCATTGAGAATTGCCGTACACACGGCCAGTTTTGGCAACAGTCTTATAGGCAATACGGTTTAGTGAACGACTCCGAAGGCTTATTCCCCCGTAGGGGACCAGATTTTGGGTGAAATCTGGAGATTTCGCACTCCGGAAACAATATATCTCCTTTGGGACTGCTGGGGCAACAACTACAGCAAATCTCAAAGGGGCATTAAAAATGGCTATCCCAAGCCCGGCAAGCCGCCGGCCGGGGCCGCTTTTTGCACGGCGCGCAAGATGGCCTGCGCCATGGCTTCTGCTGCCAGCGCGCCCACTGTGGATGGGTCGGCTTTCTTCTCGCCGGTTGCCAGGGCGAAGATGGTGTCGCCGTCCAGCATGGTGTGGGCTGGGCGAATCGTCCGCGCCAGGCCGTCGTGCGCCATTTGCGCCACCTTGGTCGCTTCGGCTTTGGTCAGTTTGGCATTGGTCGCTGCCACGCCAATGACCGTGTTGGAGCGCGCGGCAAAATGCAAGACGGTGCGGCCTATGAAGGTTTTCATGACTGCAAGCGTATCGGCAAAATAGCCCGGCGCGCCGAGTTCGAGCGGGCCAAGATGGGTGGAGCGCGCACCGGCGATCATTTGCCCGCTGGATGGGTCTACCACATCGCCAAAGGCGTTGACCGCCGCCAACGCGCCGACCACCAGCCCGCCGCTGCCCGTGCTGGCGCTGCCGATGCCGGCCTTCATGGCGCTCTTCATGCCAAAAATTTTGCCAACGGATGCACCCATGCCGGCGCCGACGTTGCCTTGCGCAGGCGGGGACGGGGAGGCCGAAGCGGCCGCGCGGTAACCCATCTCCGCATCGGGCCGGACCTGGGAACTGCCGAGGCCCAAATCGAACAGGATGGCCGCCGGGACGATAGGCACCTTGCCCAGTCCTGTGTCGAAGCCGATGCCGTGTTCTTCGAGGTAGCGCATCACGCCGCTTGCCGCGTCCAAGCCAAAGGCGGAGCCGCCCGCCAGCAGGATGGCGTGGGCTTTTTCCACCAGGTTGAGCGGGTTCAGCAAGTCGGTCTCGCGTGTGCCGGGCGCGCCGCCGCGCACGTCCACGCCCGCCACCGCCCCTTTGCGGCACAGGATGACGGTGCAGCCGGTGAGGGCCTGGTCATTTTGGGCATGGCCGACTTCGATGCCGGGAACATCGGTAATCGTGTCGTTTCGTTTCATTTGCTTTAACCTGAATTCGGGATAAGCCTTCGAACCATCCCGAAGGCTCGATTTTGCCCATACAATAGGAATGGGGCGAAATCGTGAAGTTTAACAAATGATTGCCGTCATCTGGCAAGATGCGACTATCAGCCGTCGTGTCACCGACCTTCGGTCGGTTCGACCAGGCAGAGCCTGGTGATACGCTGTCGTGCCACCGGCCTTGGGTCGGTTTGACCAGGCAGAGCCTGGTGATACGCCGTCGTGCCACCGACCTTGGGTCGGTTCGACCAGGCAGAGCCTGGTGATACGCCGTCGTGCCACCGACCTTGGGCCGGTTCGACCAGGCAGAGCCTGGTGATACGCTGTCGTGCCACCGGCCTTTGGTCGGTTCGACCAGGCAAGCCTGGTGATACCGTATCCCCGACCTTTGGTCGGTTCGACCAGGCAGAGCCTGGTGATACCGTATCCCCGACCTTTGGGCGGTTCGACCAGGCAGAGCCTGGTGATACCGTATCCCCGACCTTTGGGCGGTTCGACCAGGCAAGCCTGGTGATACCGTATCCCCGACCTTTGGGCGGTTCGACCAGGCAGAGCCTGGTGATATGCTGTTTGCGCCTGTCTGCTGGCGCCTGGAGACGGCTTCCAGCCGATTTTCATGCCCTGAGGCAGGGGATTGATCCCCCTGCCGGAGCCGCAAGGAAGGTTACCGAATTATTTTGGTTAAACTCCATCATTCGCCCTCCATCTTACAAGTTGGCGACCAGGTCGAGGAATTCTTCCCATTCTTCTTCGAAGAAGTGCAAGGTGACGTTGTTGAGTTCGATGTGATAGGTGGTCTCGCCGTCAGGCTCTTCGGCTTTCCAGGCCAGGTAGTTGTCGGTCTCGGCCAGGGTTTCGGTCTTGGGTTCTTTATTCTTGTCGGTCATGGTTTTTTCCTTTCGAGGCTGGGTCGGCGCGGTGGGGAAGCGGGTCCGCGCTGAGGGGTGGATTCTGCTTTTTGCGCCGCAGCAGGTCGAGGGTGCGGCGCAGACGCGCAAGCACAGGGGGGGAAGATGCTACATTCGATTCTGGCTCCGGCTCGGGCCAGGGGTCCTGATCGAACATTTTCCGCAGGATGTAGCGCCCGATCAGTTGTAGGGTCGCCAGGAAGGGCGCGGCGATGACCACGCCCAGGATTCCCAGCAGGTTGGCAGACACCAGCGCCATGACCAGTACGCCGGCCGGATGGACTTTGAGGGTGTCGGCCATCAAGCGTGGAGAGACGAGGTTGTCGAAGATTTGATCCACAAGCAGCGCCAGCGCTACAACCAATAAGGTGTAGGCCAGCGGCTGCATCCCAAAGAGTTTGAATCCCTGAAAGTAGGCGACCAGAACCAGTACAATCCAGTTGACGGCAGGGCCAACATAAGGGAGAAAGCGCGCCAGGCCGGCCAGCAGCGCCAGCCCCAGCGCGTATCGCACGCCGAGCGCGCTGAGCAGAATAGCGTAAGTGATTACCGCCATGATAAAGAGGATGATTTGGCCGCGCAGGAAGGCATTCCAGATGCGGCCAAGTTCGCGGCTGAGACGGGCGATGTCTTCGTTGTAGCCCGGTACATCTATTTTGAGGATGCCTTCACGCAGGCCACCGCTCTCCGAGAGGACGAAGAAGGAAACCAGCAGGACGAAGGCCGTCCAGCCAAAGCCTTGCGCGGCGCCGCTGGCCACGGTTCCCAAGAGTTGACCGGTGCGTCCTAAAAGCGGCTGGACAATCGAGATGAGTTGCGCGTTGAGGGCGTTGATGTCGAGGGCGCTCAGGTCTATCGGGATGGGGCTGTGGAGGTTGACCCATTCTACCAGGCTGGTGACGAGTGTTGGCAATTCTATCAGGCTGTTTTCTACCAATTTGATGAGGCTTTGGATTTGCTGAA
>DAOUCM010000416.1:0-4317 GCA_034431895.1 Anaerolineales bacterium | reverse complement strand
TGGCGGTATTGCATTATGGACTCTCGAAAAAGGGGGATTTTCTGCAATTGCAGGGCGACGTGACCCGGCCTCTCGTCTATGGATTGCTGGTCTTGATCCTGCTGATTGTGCGCGTTCCTGCTGTGCGCCGCATGTTCGTCTCTTTTCGGACCCGCTATCTGCTACCGTTATTTCGGCGTCACCTCGCCTGAAGATAACAAATTATTTCTGTAATCTGGCAAGATGCAACGATCAGCCCTCGTACCACCGACCTTGGGTCGGTGCGACCAGGCAGAGCCTGGGGATACGCTGTTTGCGCCTGATCTCGTGCCACCGACTTTTGTCGTACCACCGACCTTTGGTCGGTGCAGCCAGGCAGAGCCTGGTGGTACGCTGTTTGCGCCTGATCTCGTGCCACCGACTTTTGTCGTACCACCGACCTTTGGTCGGTTTGGCCAGGCAGAGCCTGGTGGTACGCTGTTTGCGCCTGATCTCGTGCCACCGACCTTGGGTCGGTGCGACCAGGCAGAGCCTGGGGATACGTTGTTTGCGCCTGATCTCGTGCCACCGACCTTTGGTCGGTGCAGCCAGGCAGAGCCTGGGGATACGCTGTTTGCGCCTGGAGTCGGCTTCCAGCCGACTTTCATGCGCTGATGCGAGGGATCAATCCCGCCGCCGGAGCCGGGGCCGCAAGGAAGGTTACCGAATTATTTTGTTAACCTGAATTCGGGATAGCCTTCGAACCGTCCCGAAGGCTCGATTTGGCCCATACAATTGCTCTAAAAAGCCTTCGGGACGGTTATCCCCAACTGGCGTTTGTTAAACTCCATCAACCACCGTTCAAACAGGCTATTATCCCAGCCCTTTGGCGCATCAACATCAATAAGATTTCAGGTTTTTGCTGTATAATTTCTATATTGGGAACCGATGTTCCATTTCGTCACAGTGTGAGGTGGAAAGACGTATGGACAAGAAAAGTGTTATTGCATCGAGGCGCTGGAGCCATTGCCGGATTCGGGCGATAGTCGTACTGCATCCCAATCGGTGGAGCGCGCTAACGGAAATTTCTTCCAACCCAGGATGGGGGTCCTTTTTGCTAAGCGGCAAAAGAAAGAGATTTGCTGTCAAGGGAGGAAATCATGGGTAAGTTCGAGCTAAAAAAAGCCGTTCCTTCTTCACCAAAAAGGTTGGCAAAAACTTCCCCCAAAAAAGACACAGATGTAACTGTCAAAGTAGCGCTCATTGGGTTGATTGGCACAATTCTGGTGGCCTTCTTTGGCTTTGCAGGCACTGTCATCCCTGCTTTTCTCAATTCGCCGCTGGGTCAAAGATGGTGGCCGCCAACGCCCACTCTTATTGCAACTGAGATTGGCCAGACGGTTGTTCTCCCTACCCAACCGGCCGAGACGGCAACCGCTTCGCTCGAGCCATCTGCTTCGTTCACTCCGTCCGAAGTCCCTACCCTTCCGACCGCTACCGCTGAGGCGGCAATAGAATGCGATACCATTACCCTCGCACCCGAAGAGAACGCAAAGATTCGCCGCGGTCAAGCCTTCAAAATCAAATTCATCCTCCTCAACAGCGGTGAGACTGTCTGGCCGGAAAATTTGGAATTGACACTGGCCGCCAATCCTGATGAAACGCTCGATCCCATCCCCAGGCCCATCAAGGTTCCCCGCGTGCAGCCCGGCGATTCGATTACTGTGGGTCCTTTCGACGCCCAAGCACCCAATACTGTGGGGCGCTATGTAGTGACGTTCAAATTGGGAGATGGTTTGTGCTGGCCGTATGTGGCCTTCGAGGTCGTGAAGTAGCCGTTGGTATGCCTCTGCGCGCCCTATTTTCTTTTACCTCAATAGGGGCCACGCTCCACGTTCCCACAGGATGAGCGCCAGCCCAAAGGCGATGAAAGACAGTAACAAGAAAATGCCAGAAAACGTCCAACGAAAGGGCTTGACGAAGGTACGGTCGGGGTATGCGCCAAAGCCGCGCGCTTCGACCGCCAGGGCGGTGCTTTCTGCCTTGCGCAGTCCATTGACGATGACCGTGAACAGGTAGCGCTGCCACAAGCGGAAGCGGTGGCGAAACGGCGAGCGCGAAGCGCGTCCGCGGATGGCGTGCGCCGCCTTGACGGCGTCTACTTCTTGTTGAACAATGGGCAAGAAGCGCAGCGCCATGAAGATGGCAAAGGCAAAACGGTAGGGCATGCCCAGACGCACCAAGCCCACCATCAATTCGCGGATATTGGTGGTCCAAATCAGCATGAAAGACGCCAGCACCATGATAGCCAGGCGGAAGAAGTAGCCCAGCCCTTTTTGGAGGCCCTCTGCCGTGCCGGTCAATGGGCCGAGGGAGAAGATCGCTTGGCCGGGCGTGATGAAGAAATGGAACAGGCCGAGCAGCAGCGCGATGCCAAAGATGAGCGGCGAAGTGCGCAAGAGAGTCGTCAGCGGCACGCGCGCCAGAA
Source organism: Anaerolineales bacterium (assembly GCA_034431895.1). Lineage (GTDB taxonomy): Bacteria > Chloroflexota > Anaerolineae > Anaerolineales > Villigracilaceae > JAABUE01. The sequence continues at coordinate 1,871 of DAOUCM010000416.1, read as the reverse complement.
AAAGCGCCAGGAGCAAGAGCGCCGCCAACATGAAAGCGCGCGCCTCGTTGGTCTCGAACTGAAAGGTCAAGACGACCACCGCCAGCACCCAGGCCAGTTTGCTCAGCGCGTCGGCGCGGTTGACGGGGGAGTTGTTGTCAATGAATTGCAGGGTTTGTTCGCTCATAGCGTTTCCAACGCCTCGAGGAAGGCATCCACCGTGTTCAGGCCGTCTGGAACGGTTACGCCGTGCGCCCGTAAGGCATCCACCAGTCGGCGCAAGGCGGTGGGGCGCAGGCAGGCGCGCTCGATGATTTTAGGCTCTTGAAACAATTGGTCGGGCGGGCCGTCGAAGAGTTTCTCGCCGTTGGCCATCACGATGGCGCGTTCGATGTGCGCATCCACCAGGCGCATATCGTGGGTAATCATCAGCACGGTGATACCCTCGCGCCGCAAAGAATTGATGAGTTCCATCAGACGTTCGGTCAGGCGTTTATCTTGCCCGTAGGTGGGTTCGTCCACAATCAGCAGGCGCGCTCGCCCGCCTACCAGCATGGTGGCTACGCCCAAACGACGTTTGCTGCCCGCGTTCAACGAGAAGGGGTGACTCTCAGCCGAGTCGCTGATTTCCAATCGTTCCAGCATGGCTTGTACGCGGCGATCCACCTCGCGCGGATCATCAATGCCCTGCGCCAGCAGGCTGTATTCCAGTTCCTGGCGCACCGTGTCGCTCAAGAATTGATGCTCCGGGTTTTGGAAGACCAAGGCTACATCGTTCGCCAGGTCTTGTACCTGCCACTGGCGCGCCTTGCGGCCAAACAGGGTCAACTCGCCGCCAGAGGGCTTGAGCAGCCCTACCAGCAGTTTGGAGAGCGTACTCTTGCCGGCTCCATTCTGACCGACGATGGCCGCCATCTCACCTTGCCGCAGTTCGAAGGAAACGCCCAGCAGCGCCTGGCTGCGCTTGTTATAGGAAAAGCGGACGTTCTCCGCGCGCACCAAAACATCGCCAAGTACGGCCTGCTTCTTCTTTTTCGCCTCCTGCCTGAACGAGGCGCTTGCCAGCGTTTCAGCGGCCTCCTCCACCGTCAGCGGCACGGCTTTGCCTTTCAGCCGGCCATCCCGCTTCAGGCGCAGACCAATCTCGGTCGGTTCCGGCAGCCAGACTCCCAGGTCCAGCATGAGCGCGCCGTGATTTTCCACCATGTCGCGCGGCGAGGCTTGCGCCAGCACGCGCCCGTCGGAGAGCAAGATGATGTCATCCGCTTCGGCCATGAATTCATCCAAATCTTTGGTGACCAGGATGATGGTCTTGCCATCGTTGCGCAGGCGCAGAATCAACTCATGGACGGCGTGGGTAGCGGCCGGGTCGAGGTTGGCGGTTGGCTCGTCCAACACGATGAGCGGGGTTTGCATGGCCAGCACGGCCGCTAACCCTAATCTCTGTACTTGTCCGCCCGAAAGCGTCCAGACCAGGTTCTTGCGCAAGGGCAGCAAGCCGACGTAATCCAGGGCTTCGTCTACGTATTCTGCGATGTCAGCCGTCGGCAGGCGCAGGTTTTCTGGCCCAAAGGCGACCTCGTCTTCGACCTGCAGGGTGGCAAACATCCACTCGGGATCCTGAAAGAGCAGGCCAACCGAGGAGGCCAAATTTTGCACCTGCGTTTGCGAGACATCCCGGCCATCCACAACGATCTTGCCGCTCATCACACCGTCCAGCACGTGCGGAATGATGCCGTTCAACATCTGGCACAGCGTAGACTTGCCCGACCCCGACGGCCCAACCAGCAGCGTAAACGAACCGCGCCGGATGGTCAGATTGACATCCCTGAGCGCGGGTGCAGTTTTTCCATAATGGGTATAGGTAACATGCTGGAATTTGACGATGGGTT
>DAOUCM010000415.1:0-15473 GCA_034431895.1 Anaerolineales bacterium | reverse complement strand
TGCGAGCCGCTCTCTGGCGAAGCAGTCTCCCGTTTGACGGACAAAACTGACCTTGAGGAGATTGCTTCAGCGGCACAAACCGCCGCTTCGCAATGACATGGCTATTTTGTCAAGCATTCTTGAGAAAACCATGAAAGAGCGGCAATTCTCAGTATGACAAAAAACGCCCCGAAAATTGCCGAAAATCGCCAAATTTGTTCGAACCGTCCCGAAGGCTCGATTTGCCCGTACAATGGCTCTAAAAAGCCTTCGGGACGGTTATCCCGGAACCTGAATTCGGGATAAGCCTTCGAACCGTCCCGAAGGCTCGATTTTGCCTATACAATTGCTCTAAAAAGCCTTCGGGACGGTTATCCCGAAATTAGAACTGCTGAGGACAGGGACGATGAGCCGCGCCTACGGCTGTTGCGCCCTTTGAAACCAGGATATAATGACGCCGCGTCGAAGAATCTGGGTCTGAGAAACTCTCATGCTGGTTCCTGCCTCGCTTGTCCTTGTCTGTCTCTTGCCCGCGCCGCGCGACTTGGAGATTGCGCGGTTGTTGGGTTGGTATCGCATTCCGCTGCGCACGGCGCCCAAAGTGATTGCCGTAGATTATCTGGCTTTTTACCAGCCTGGGAGTTTTGGCGAGCGCGGCGGGCGCATCGAGTACGTCGCAAGTGTCAGGGGACACGAACTGGCGACCCGCGCCGAGTTGCTGCGCGACGAGGCGGACCATCCGCGTGCCAACGAGGAGTATTACAAAATCCAAATCGGCGCGCTGGAAAAACTATCCCAACCCATCCTGGCCGAAAAGTGGAGGCGCATCACCTTCTTTTACACTACTGGCGAATATCTCTTGCGTGCAAAGTCCGTCCATGACCTCATCGTCCAGAGCGATGAGCGTCGAACCCTGTGGCGCAGTCTGCGTGAGCGCGCCGAGAATGAGCAGTTGTACAAAGTGGACTTGCCTGAGGTGGATATCCCGCCTGAAGTGCTGAAGGCGCTCTTGGGTATCCAAGAATCGAAAACGCCGTATGACCCTTCGATGTTCGATTGAACGATGACTCGAGAAATGCTCCTCCTTGCCGCTGTCATCGCTTTGCCTCTGGCGTTGGTCATGCTGGGGCGCTGGCGCATGGACCTGGCTGCCTTGTCCATGATAGCGGCTTTGGGAATGGCTCAATTTGCGGGTTTGGGAATTTTGGGAGAGGCGCATGTTCCCCAGCAGGCGGCGCTGGCCATTTCGGGCTTCAGCCAGCCTGTGGTCATCACGTTGATCGGTTTGTTCATCCTCACCCAAAGCCTTTCTGTCAACGGAGTCACGCTCTGGCTGGGGCAGCGCTTGGCCGCAGCCGGCGCCAACTCTGAGATGCGCCTGGTCTTCCTGTTCACCTTCGTCTCGGCGGCGCTTTCGCTGTTGATGAATAACGTGGCGGTGGGCGCGTTGCTGCTGCCGAGCGCCATCCAGGCTGCAAAGAAGGCGCATATCCGCCCAAGCAAACTTCTGATTCCGGTCGCCTTTGGCACGGCTTTGGGCGGCATGGCGACGTATTTCACTACCGCCAACATTGCGCTCAGCGACCTGTTGACCAGCGCCGACCCGCCGCAAGCCGCGTTGGGAATCTTGTCCTTTACGCCGGTAGGCGGATTGGCCGCCCTGGCAGGCATCGCTTATCTCACCTTGTTTGGCCGTCGCCTGCTTCCCAACCGCGAACCCGGCCCAGAGCAAGTCCTGGCGCGGCGCAGCAGCGACGAACTGGAAACTTTCTATGCGCTGGGGGAACGCCTGTGGGAGGCGCGTGTGCTTTCCACGTCGCAATGCTGCGGCAAGACGCTCAAGCAAGCGCGCATTGGCGAACGCTTTGGGCTGGCGGTCATTGCCATTTGGCGTGGACGCCGCGCCATCTTCACCCCCGAAGCCGCCGAACTTCTCCAGGCGGATGATGTGCTGCTCCTGGTAGGGCGCGAGGAGCGCGTGAGACAATTGACCGATTTGGGTTTACAGATCGGCCGCGAGGAAAAAGCCATCAGCGCTTTCGATGTCACCCTGTTGGAACTCATCCTCGACCCGCACTCGGCCTATGTGGGTAAAACCATCAAGCAGATGAACTTCCGCCGCAAATACGGATTTACGGTGGTGGCGCTCATGCGGCGTGGACGCAGTTATCGCACCGACGTGGGCGACCTGCCGCTCGAACTCGGCGACTCGCTGTTGATGATTGGTCCCCCAGAGCGGGTACGCGACTTGCGCCTCAACCCGGATGTCATCCTCCTCGAGGCCGACCCGGCGTTCCATCCGGTGCCGCGCCGCCGCGCGTTGGTCAGCATAGCCGTCTTTTTTGTGGCCATCGGCCTGTCGCTGGCGGGGCTGCCGGTCTACCTGTCCGTTTTGTCGGCGGCGGCGTTCACGCTGGCGCTGGGGTTGCTGCCCATTCAGCAGGTCTATCGTTCGGTGGAATGGCAGGTCATCTTTTTCATTGCCGGTATGTTCGCAGCCTCGCGCGGCATGGTCAACACCGGCCTGGCTGCCTTCATCGGCCGCAATGCGCTGGAAGTCTTGGGTAGTCACGGCCCGCTTGCTTTGGCGGCGGCCTCCTTCTTGCTTTCCGCTTTGTTGACTCAGGTCATGGGCAGTCAGACCGTCGCCTTCCTTCTCGGACCGATTGCCATCAGCGCCGCGCTGCATGTAGGTATCAATCCCCAAGCCATTGCCGTTGCCACCGCCCTGGGCTGTTCGGCCTCCTTTTTGACGCCTATGGCGCATCCGGTCAATTTGATTATGATGAGCCCCGGCAACTATCGCTTTGGCGATTTCGCGCGCATCGGATTTGGCCTGCTGGTGATCGTCTTCCTGGCTGTACTGGCCGGGCTGCTTCTGTTTTGGGATTTGTAGGTGAGACTATGACTACGCTGATCAAAAATGGAACTCTTGTCACCGCCTCGGAAACTTTCCAGGCCGATGTTCTCATCGAGGGCGAAAAGATCGTCCGCCTCGGCCTGGACCTCGAGCCTGCTTCCGCCGAAAAAGTGGTGGACGCCGCTGGAAAGTTGATCCTGCCCGGCGGCGTGGACCCGCACACGCACTTCGATTTGCCCATGTTTGGCACCGTCTCCTCGGACGACCATTACACCGGTCACAAAGCCGCGGCCTTCGGCGGGACGACGACCGTGATGGATTTTGTCGTTCTCGAAGATAAGGGATTCGAATATTCGGTTGACTTATGGATGAAAAAAGCGGAGAAGGCCGCGATTGACTATTCCTTCCACATGAACTTGACTCAGTTCAATGAAAAGATTGCGAAGGAGATTCCCTCCCTGCGCGAGATGGGCATCACTACCCTCAAGGTCTTCACCGCCTACAACGGACGCCTGCGCATCGGCGACGGCAGTATCTTCGAAGCCTTGAGAATCGCCAAAGAGAACGGAATGCTGGTGATGGCGCACTGCGAAAACGGCGATGTCATTGAAACGCTGGTTGCCGACGCACTGATGACCGATCACTTGACTCCCGAATGGCACGCTTTAACGAGACCGGCCTGGGGGGCGGTCGAATCCACTTTGCGGGTGGCAGGCATGGCGTCTGCGGCGGATGCGCCGGTGTACATCGTCCACATGAACGCGGGCGGCGAGGTGGATATGCTCAAGTATGCCCGCGAGCGCGGCGTCAAGGTGATGGGCGAGACCTGTCCGCAATATCTCTTCTTCACGATTGACCACCTGCGCCGTCCCGATGGCGCCAAGTGGATTTGCTCGCCGCCCATGCGAACCGAGCAGGACAACGCGCGTTTATGGCAAGGGCTGTCGGAGGGGATTTTGCAAACGGTCGGCACGGATCATTGCCCCTTCTTTTTTGACGGAACCAGGCCCATCGTCTACGAAGGACGCGAGGTTGCCATCCCCGGCAAGGAATTGGGCGCGGACGATTTCACCAAAATCCCCAACGGTCTGCCCGGCGTGGGCGACCGCCTGCCCGTGCTGTGGACGTATGGCGTGCGCGCGGGGCGAATCAGCGCCAATCAGTTCGTAGCGTTGACTGCGACCAATCCCGCTAAAATTTTCGGTCTCTACCCGCGCAAGGGAGCGCTGCTGCCCGGCTCCGATGCCGACCTGGTGATTTGGGACCCTGAGAAGAAAGTGAAATATGGCGTGGCGATGTCGCATCACCGCACGGACTACAATTTGTACGAAGGCTGGGAACTGACGGGCTACCCCGAAAAGGTCTTCCTGCGCGGTCAGTTGATTGTGGACGGGGAGCAGTGGCTTGGCAAGGCGGGGGATGGACAGTTTTTGAAGCGCGGCGAGGGGATGGTATTGTAGCCCCGCCCGACGATCAACCGTCGGGCTAGGGCTACGAAGGCGGCTGGAAGCCGCCTCGTCCCGCTTGAGGGGGGTTCGCAGGCATAGCGCGATGGTTTATCGCCGTGCGGGTTACTCGCCTCGTATCAGGTCGAAGCAGGAGACGGCGCGCCCTCAAAATCCTCTTCCTCCCATGAAATTCTGCAATTCCCGTTTGGCACGATCAATTGCCTTCAGACGGGATTGTTTTTTGATGGCACATCCCAACTCCTCCGCAACGGGCTGAAGGAGGAGATAGAGCATATCGTCTTTGACGTGAATTTCTTTGGGAGGAAATCCCTCCGCCAGTTTCTCCACGACGACGGCGGGGACTTCCGACCACATGGATTCCATGGAGGGCAGGGGCGTGAGCAGGTCCACGCCCAGGATCATGCCGCTCTCGTGATCCGCCACCATGAGCAAGAATGGAAAGAACGGTCTTTCGTAAGCCTTATCCTGTACTGGCTCGCTCATCATGGACAGATCAATTTCCAGCGTCATGTTGCCTGGCATCATCTTGCGCAGACGTTCCAGCGCCGCTTTATCCATGAGCAGATCGAGCGTCTTTTGCTCGCGAAAAGTCACTTGTTGGAGGCTGTCTATCCACTTGCCGTTTTGATTCACGCGCACAAGGTATTCATGTTCGACTTCGGTCGGCGCGAGAATGGAGGGGTCTTCGCGAAAGCGCGGGGCGACATCCAGCAGTTGCTCCAGTGCGCAGATAAGCATTTCGGCTTCCTCTTTTTCGATGTACCAGGGGAAACAGCCGAGACGATAACTGCGGAACTGCGGCCAGGCATTGGCGCCGCGAAACTTGAGCCCTAATTTTTTCATCACTTCGCGGTCTTCTTTGGTGATCATCTCGCGGTCCTCGAAGGACGCCTGCAATTGCGGGATTTGCAGGATAAATTCGGGCGTAAGGCGGGGATCCTGGGATTGCATCCTCCAAAAACCGCCCAGTCCCTTTGCGCCCTGATAGACGGCGACGGCGAAATGTTCTCCCAGCATTCCCATCACACTGACAAACCCCGGTTCTTTAGCGCCGGGCAGTTGGACGCCGAAGATATCGTCCTCCTCCATCCATTCCCAGGGAGCCAGTTCCTTGACCTGCGCCATCAGGTCATACAGTCTTTTCCATTCATCGAGTGTAGGAGAGGTGCTTGACATTCGAGAGTCTCTTTTCTTGTTCGAGTATTGTACTTATGAGGGCCCGCCAGACAGCGCCCGCCGCATCCATCGTTTGGATGGCGTCTTAGCGTCGAGCGCACGGCCCTATGCAGATATTTTACATCAAATTCCGATATCCATTCTTCTTTCCCCTTTTCTTCTTCCTCTCCCCCGAAGAATGCGCCACACCTCCTTGGGGTTCTCGAGGTTGGAGGGGGGCCAACAGGTTTATAATAGCGTCAGTCGAACGTAAAGGAGAAGATGAAATGTCAGAACATACTACCCACGCCATTGTTGTGCATTGCATTGATTTTCGCTTCCAGAAATATCTCGATGCCTGGTTATTGAAATGCTTTGGACACGACAACTTCGACCGCGTTGCATTGGCCGGCGGGGTGTTCGATTTCTATGCTGTGCTGCGGCAAATCGAGATTTCGGACCGCTTGCACAAAATCGAGAAAGTGGTGCTGATCAATCACGAAGATTGCGGCGCGTATGGAAAAGAAGGAAATTACGCCCGCCATAAAGCCGACCTGGAAGAGGCCGAACGTAAGATCGAAGCCTTGTTCCCGCACCTCGATGTCGAAACCTATTACCTGCACCTGAACGGAGAGTTCGAGCAACTTTCCAGGACCCATCGAAGTGATGCTTCATGAAACGATTTCGTCTCGTGCTGGTGCTTCTCATCGGTTTGATTATGGCTGCCCCGCCTGTCGGAGCGCAGGACGACGCCTCGCTCGTGCTGACGCTGGATGCTCATGGCGCCGTGACGCCTGCCATGCGCGAGTACATCTCACGCGGACTTGAATTGGCAGAGCAGCGCGGGGCTGACCTGATCATCTTGCAGTTGAACACGCCTGGCGGCGACATTGGGACTACGCAGGAGATCGTGACCGCCATCCGCGCCAGCGAAGTGCCTGTGGTGGTCTATGTGGCGCCGCGCGGCGCCTGGGCTGGCTCGGCCGGCACCATCATCACTCTGGCCGGCCATGCCGCCGCCATGGCGCCCGAAACGGCCATTGGCGCGGCCAGCCCGGTGGGGGCGCAGGGCGAAGACCTGAACGAGACCCTGGAGACCAAAGCCAAAGAAATTACCAAGGCCACCGTTCGCGCCCTGGCCGAGAGGCGCGGGGCCAAGGCGGTAGAACTGGCCGAAGCCACCATCGAATCGGCCAAGGCCGTTTCTGCTAACGAAGCGCTGGAGGCCGGCTTGATTGACTTCGTGGCCGCCGACCTGCCTGACCTGCTTGCCCAACTGGACGGCTTCGAGGTGCAAATGGCCGACGGCCCGCGCACGCTGGAGACGAGCGGCGCCGTCACCGAAGCGGTCGAAGTCAGTTTCATCGAACAGTTGCTGGCCATGCTCATCAACCCCAACATCGTCTTTCTGCTGTTGACGATTGGCGTGCAGGCCATCTTCATCGAACTCAGCAGTCCGGGCGGCTGGGTGGCGGGTTTCATCGGCGTGGTGTGCCTGTCGCTGGCAGCCTATGGGCTGGGCATTCTGCCGGTCAACTGGTTTGGCATCGTCTTCCTGGTGATTTCGTTTGTGCTGTTCGTCCTCGACATCAAAGCACCCACGCATGGCGCCCTGACCGCGGCCGGCATTGCGACCTTCATCGTCGGCGCGTTGGTGCTGTTCAACTCGCCCGGCACGCCGCAGTTCCAGCGGGTTTCGCTGCCGCTGGTCATCATTGTTGCCGTCCTGACCGGGGCCGGCTTTGGCGTCATCGTCGGCTTTGGCATCCGCGCCTTGCGTGCGCCCATCCGCGCCGGCCGCGAGACGCTGGTGGGCAAAATCGGTTACGCCCGCTCCGACATCCATTTAACGGGACAGGTTCAGGTGGAGGCCGAACTTTGGACAGCGGAAGCAGCCGAAGGGTCCGAAACGATCCGCGAAGGCGACAAGGTCGAAGTGGTCCAGGTCGAGGGACTGCGTTTGCGCGTCCGCAAAATTTAATCCTGTTCCGCTTCCGACGCGGACGTGAACCTGCTTCCGTTTCCCGAGGGCGCGTCCCCCCTCTAGCCGGGCACCCCGCCCCTGCGCCCCTGGAGCGGCTCGAAGCGCGTTTGTGTATCCGGTGGGAATGAAAGTGATATACTAGCGGTATTCGCCAAACATTTTCAGAGGAGGCAGAAATGGAGAATACTGCATCGCAAGTGACCTCCACGCGCCGCGAGCGTGTGGCCTGGTATCTGTACGATTTTGGAAATTCGGCTTACGCCTCGGTCGTCTTGCTGGCCGTGTATTCGGCCTACTTTCAAAAGCAAGTGGTCGGCGGCGCAGAGGGTTCGCGGCTGTGGGGCCTGACCATTTCGGTCGCGATGATTTTGGTCGCCATCACGGCGCCCATTATGGGGGCAATCGCCGATTACTCCGGCGCAAAGAAACGCTTTCTCTTTTTCTTTACGGTTCTTTCGGTCGTTTTCACGGCCCTGTTGTTTTTCACCCAAAAGGGAACGATTGCGCTGGCAATCGGGTTCTTTTTGCTGGCAGAGATTGGCTACCGCGCCGCGCAGGTTTTCTACGACGCGCTCTTGCCTGAAATTGCCGCCCCCGAAGAGACAGGACGGATCGCTGGGACGGGCTGGGCGATTGGTTCGGCCGGTGGCATTGTCATCTTGCTGCTGATTCTTCCGCCCATCCTGTTGACCGATAGTAACCTGCTGGTGGTGCGCGGCTCGTTGGTTGTCACGGCGGTTTTCTTTGCGCTGGCGGCCATTCCCATCTTCCTCTGGTTGACCGAACGCGCCCGCCCACAAAAACTACCTCGCGGCGAAAACTACCTCAGCGTTGCTTTCAAGCAATTGCAGACCACCATCCGCGCTGCACGCGGCTTCGACGAGTTTTTGAAGTTCATGCTGGCTTACTTGATTTACAACGAGGGCGTCATCATCGCGCTCGACTTTGCGGCCATTCTTGGCGCAGTGTTGTTCGGTCTACAGCAAACCGGCTTGATCATTTTCTTCATCCTGGTACAAGCCACGAATGTGCTTGGCGCGCTGCTCTTTGGAAATTTGCAAGACCGACTTGGCGGCAAACGCTCGCTTGCGCTTTCGATTTTGTTGATGGTGGCTTGTGTGGTAACCCTGTACTTTGCCCAGACTCAGACGCATTTCTTCATCATTGGCGCCTTCGTGGGCGTGGCGATGGCGGGCGTACAGTCGGTCAGCCGCGCCATGGTGGCCACCTTCAGCCCGCCCGGCAAAAGCGGCGAGTTCTTTGGCTTCTTTGCGTTGACCGGGCGCACGTCCTCTTTCATCGGCCCGGCCGTGTTTGGCTGGCTGGCGGCAGAGTTGACCTTGTGGTATCAGTCGCAGGGTCAGGATGTTGCGCTGGCTGAGCAATCGGGGCACCGGCTGGCGGTCTTTTCGATTGCTGCGTTTCTTCTCGTCGGTTGGCTGCTGATGGCCTTCGTCAACGAAAAGAAAGCGCGCGAAGCCGCCACCATGAACGGGAACTCTGCCGGTTGAACGATGGCTGCCGCTGCGAGGCAATGACATGCCCTCCAAAATCGCCCTCATCACCGGCGCTGCCAGCGGCATTGGCAGGCATTGGGCCGAGACGCTCTCGAAGCAAGGCGGTGAGTATGGTTTGGCGCTGGCCGATGTGAACGAGGAGGGCTTGCGCGCTGCGTTCACGCCGGGCGAGTGTGTGCGTCTTCACCATCTCGATATCCGTTCGGCGGAGCAGTGGCAGCGCGTGTTGGACGATACGCTCCAGCATTTTGGCCGCATTGATTACCTGTTCAACATAGCCGGGGCTAATCGCCCGGCCTTTTTGCTAGATCAGAGCCTCGAAAATGTAGATCGAGTGATTGACGTGAACCTGAAGGGGCCGCTGCTGGGTATGAAACTGGCAGGCGAGAAGATGCTGCAACAGGGGGCAGGGCATATCATCAACGTCGCTTCGCTGGCGGGCCTCTCACCCACGCCGGGCAACTCGGTGTACTCTGCGGCCAAAGGCGGCTTGCGCAACGCTTCTATCGCAGCGGCCATTGAATGGCGCCAGCGCGGGGTGGCCGTGACGGTCATCTCGCCTGATTTGGTGGACACGCCGATCATGCAAAAACACCTGGAAAGCGGACGCGAGGAAGTCGCATTGACTTATACCGGCGTCACGCTGACAGTCCATGATTTGGAAAAGGCGTTTTGGAAAGCCATGCGCGACCGCCCGCTGGAGATCAACCTGCCGCGCTGGCGCGGCTGGCTGACGAAACTCAATCATGCCTGCCCGTGGCTGATGCTTTGGCTGTACGAGCCGATGAAAAAGCGCGGCATGAAACGGCTGGAAAAAATTCGCCGGGAAAGGGCTGTCGGGGAATGGAAGGTATAGCGCGATGATGACGCAAACACGGTATCGCAAAGTCTTCATCACTGGCGCGCTGGGATTTGTGGGGCGCGCCCTGTCTGCTCGCTACCGCGAACTGGGCGCCGAGACGCGCGGGCTGGATGTGCGCGCCGAACCGTCTTTGGGCGTGGTTGCCGGCGATGTGTGCCGCCCGCAAAATTGGCGGGAGACGATCAACGGCTGCGACCTGGTGATTCACACCGCTGCCATCGTGACGAATAATGTCGCGCGCGAGACAGCCTGGCGCGTCAACGTGCTGGGGACGCGCCGCGTGTTGGAGGCGGCAAAGGAGGGCGGCGCCAAACGTTTCATCCATCTCTCGTCTCTGGCGGCGATGCGTTTCATCCTGGAGGATGGGGCGGATGAGACCGCGCCCGTCATGCCGACCGGCAACCCCTACGTAGACACGAAAATTGCCGGCGAGCAAGTGGTCTTGGCCGCGCACGCTGCCGGCGAAATCCCCTGCACCATCATTCGCCCGGCGGATGTGTACGGTCCCGGCTCGCGCCCGTGGACGATTATCCCTGTACAGATGATCAAGAAGGGCCTGTTTCTTCTCCCAGCGCATGGGCAGGGCATTTTCCGCGCCATCTACATTGACGACCTGGTCAATGGCGTGATGCTGGCTGCCGAGAAGGAAGTTGCCAGCGGGCAGATCTTCATTCTTGGCGGCGAGCAGGCAACCACTTGCGAGGCGTTCTTTGGTCACTATTATCGCATGTTGGGCAAAGGCCGGCCGCGCACGATGAGTACCCCGGCGGCCATAGCCATTGCAGAAGTGGGACGCTTGGTCTTTGTATTGCTGGGCAAGCCCACCGAGTTGGGACGCGGCGCGATGGAAATGCTCTCGAAGAAAAATACCGTCTCGAACGCCAAAGCCCATCGCCTGCTCGGTTGGCATCCACAAGTAGATTTGCAGGAGGGAATGCGCCGCACCGAAGAATGGTTGCGCGCAGAAGGAATGTTGTAAGTATCCTCGAAAGGAGTTTCTATGACCGAAATCACTGTTGGCGAGTTGCTGGCAAAGTGTTTGCAAGCCGAGGGCATCGAAATGATGTTCGGCATCATTGACGGTGCGCACATCCCCTTTGCTGTTCACGCGCCACGCTACGGGATCCGTCACATCAATTGCCGTCACGAGGAAGGGGCGGTGCATTTGGCTGAGGGATACTCGCGCATCCGCCGCAAAGCGAGCGTGGTCATTGGCAGCCCAGGGCCGGGCGGAGCCAACATGCTGGCGGGGCTTTCCAGCGCCCACGCAGAGGGACATCCCCTTCTTGCCATTGCCTGCACGCGTCGCACGCTGGCTTCCTATCCAGACCGGGGCGGGGCATGGCAGGCCACCGACCTGGTAGAGATGGCGCGCCCCATTACCAAATACAGCGCGCTCGTCCGCCGGCCCGAGAGACTGCCCGAGATGGTGCGCGCCGCTTTCCGCGCCGTCTGGACCGGGCGGCCTGGCCCGGCTTTCCTGGCTATCCCCGATGAGTTGCTGGGCCTCGAAATCGAAGCGGACAAGGCGCCAGTTTATCCCGCAGAAAAATATCGCCTGATCAGCATGGGCGCGGGCGACCCGGCTGGCATCGAGCAGGCGGCAGACTGGCTGGCGAATGCCAAGCGGCCGTTCTTGCACGCGGGTAAGGGCGTGCTGTGGGCAGAGGCTTCCAAAGAATTCGTCGAGTTGGGCGAGTATCTTGCGGCGGGCATGAGTACCAGTATGGGCGCGCGCGGGGTGGTGCCAGAAGACCATCCGCATTATTTTTTCCTGTTCGATATGCAGGCTGCTGCGCTGGCAAAAAACGAAGCCGACGTGGTGCTGGTGGTGGGTTCGCGCTTGGGCGAGTACGATGGCTGGGGAATGCCGCCTGCCTGGGGCGACCCCTCGAGGCAGAAAACCATCCAAATTGACGTTGACCCGTATTCCATCGGCTTGAACCGCCCGGTAGATTTGGGCCTGGTAGCCGATGCCAAACTAGCCTTGCGCGCCTTGCTGGACAAAGTCAAGTCGAAGGCGCAGCCGCGCAGTCAAATGCCCGATTTGGCGCGCTATCGTGAGTTGAGTCAGCAAACGATGGCGCAAGGGTTTCAATATCTCATGGCGCAGCCTTCTCAGGGCGTCAACCCAGGGCAGATGGTGTTCAATGCGCGCAGTTTCTTCCCCCGCAACGCGGTCACTGTGCTGGATGGCGGAAATACCACCCTGTGGGGCGTAGCCTTCAACCAAATTTACGAACCGAATAGTTTTCTCTATTCGGTCAAAATGGGGTATCTCGGCACGGGCGTGCCCTTTGCCATTGGCGCCAAATTGGCTGCGCCAGAACGCCCAGTCTATTGCATCACAGGCGACGGCGCGCTGGGATTCAATTTGATGGAGATGGAAACCGCTGTGCGCGAGAACGCCAATATCATCGTGCTGGCAGCGGTGGATGCAGGCTGGGGCATGGAGCGCAGCGCACACAACTTTGGCGGCATCCCGCCCGAACAGCAACAGGGCGTCCAACTTTCGGCGGAGACGCGCTACGACCTGATGGCGCAGGGGATGGGCTGTTACGGCGAGAAGGTAGATGCGGTCGAGCAACTTCCGGCTGCGCTCCAACGCGCCGTCGCTTCGGGCAAACCGGCCCTGCTGCATGTGACGGTGGATCCCACCCTGAACGCCGACCCGCCCGGTTACAAACAATTCCGCTATGTTCGGACGCTATAATGGGCTATTTCAAGACTCGCAGGGCGTCGGGTGGCTGGAAAAGGCCGAGGCGGAAGCCAAACGTCGTTCGACGGAAGCAGGTAGAGGGTCCGATACGAGGCGTAAGGACGGCAAGGTCGAAGTCGTCCTGGTTCAAGGACGGCGTTTGCGCGTCCGTAAGATATAGTAGAATCAAAGTGGAAGTCACGGACGACAAGGAAAAATCCGCGAAATCCGTGTCCTACCCCGCATCCAACGAGGACGTATGCCTGCTACCCCTACCCGAGAACGTGTCACACCCGACGAGACGACCCCCCGCCCCTTGCGCCGCCCGGAGTGGATCAAAGTGCGCGCGCCTGCTGGCGAGACCTACGAATGGCTGCACGGGCTGATGCGCAAGAAGGAACTGCATACCGTGTGCGAGGAGGCCATGTGTCCCAACCTGGGCGAATGCTGGGGCTCTGGCACGGCCACTTTCTTGATGCTGGGCGATGTGTGTACACGCAGTTGCGTCTTTTGCGACATCAAACATGGCAAGCCGGCCCTGCTCGATTGGGGCGAGGCCGAGCGTGTGGCGCAGGCGGTGAAGGCGATGAACTTGAAGCACGCCGTCATCACTTCGGTCAACCGCGACGAGCGGCGGGATGGCGGCGCGCCGATTTTTGCCATGGTCATCCGCCGCATCCGTGAACTGCTGCCCGGCTGCTCGGTGGAGGTGTTGATTCCCGATTTCAAAGGTTCGCTGGAGGCGCTCAAGATGGTGATGGAGGCGCGTCCAGAGATTCTCAATCACAATGTCGAGACGGTGCCGCGCCTCTTCAAGACCATCCAGCCGCAGGACAATTATGAGTGGGCGGCGGCAACACTCTCGAACGCCAAGAAACTCGACCCCGAAGTGCTGACCAAGAGTGGCATCATGGTCGGGCTGGGCGAGACGATGGAAGAAGTCAAGGCGGTGATGCGCGACCAGCGTTCTTGGGGCGTGGACATTTTGACCATTGGCCAATATCTTCAGCCGAGCAAGAGACATTATCCCATTTCGCGCTATTACACGATGGAAGAGTTCGTGGAGTTGAAGGAGTACGGGCTGGAGATCGGCTTCCAATGGGTAGAGTCGGCGCCGCTGGTGCGTTCATCCTATCACGCTGCCGAGCAGGTGCGGGCGCTGAGCGTGGTGCATCGAAAACTTTACGGCGAAACGTAAGGACTCCGAAGTCCTCAGACTTTGGAGAAGGCCACCGTCGAACTGCCGCTGCCGCAGCGAACATTAAAAAAAGGGGAAGTAGGGTGTTTTGGGTCAGGCTGCGGCGGTCTAAAATACCCTTCCCACAATTTTATCGAGTAGGAGGTTCGTATGAAAAGGAGTTGGGTTGTTTTAGGCGTTGTCGTTGCTTTGTTGCTTGCCGTGTATTTTTGGCCTGTGCCGCAGAAAGATTTTGCGGCACTTTCGGAGAATGTTCCGCCTGAGGAGCGTCAATCGCTGTTAGATTTTCGCAGCCAATATCCTCCAAAGTATGTCCAGGTGAACGGCAGGCAGTGGGAATATCTGTCTTTTGGCGAAGGGGAAGAAACCATTCTGTTCTTGCATGGAATGACAGGCGCCTACGATATTTGGTGGCAACAGATGGAGCCGCTTTCTGAGCAATATCGCGTCATTAGCCTGACTTATCCGCCGGTGGACACATTGGAAGAATTGAGCCAGGGGGTTTTGGCGGTACTCGATGCGGAGGGCGTTCAGAGCGCCAATGTGACAGGCACCTCGCTAGGTGGTTATCTTCTTCAGTATTTGATGCTTCATCATCCTGAGCGTATCGAGAAGGCTGTCCTGGGGAACACATTTCCGCCCAATGATATTTTGCGCGAAAAGAACCAGTCGCTCATCAAGATATTGCCTTTTTTGCCTGATTGGGTGGTCATGCGTGTCTTCCGCGGTAGTTTCGTGGACAACATCTATCCGGCCGCCGGGCGTTCCGAGTTGGTATTGGCCTATATGTTGGAACAGGTCTCGGGACGTATGAGTAAAGCCCAGGTGGCTGGGCGCGCCAAGGCGGTGATAGAACCCTTCGCTCCGCCTGACGCTGAGGCGCTGGGTATTCCTGTGATGATCATCGAAGCGGACAATGACCCGCTGGTAGAAATGTCCTTACGTGAACAACTGAAGGCCACTTATCCTACGGCGCAAGTGTACACGTTTCATGCGGCCGGGCATTTCCCTTACATCAACGAGGCTGATACTTATACGGAATTGCTTCGTTCTTTCTTTGGACAGTAAAGGAGGATAGGCTATCCAGCCTGTCGAATATCAACCGTCGTACCACCGACCTTGGGGCGGTTCGACCAGGCGGAGCCTGGTGATACGCTGTTCGTGCCTGGTTGCTGGCGCCTGGAATCGGCTTCCAGCCGACTTTCATGCCGGCGCTTTGCACCGTCCCGAAGGCTCGATTTTGCCCATACAATTGCTCGAAAAAGCCTTCGGGACGGTTACCCCGTGAGTTTTGGAGGAAGGATTATGCCGCTCACCACAGGCGAAAATCTGGGTCCGTATCGGATCATGGAAAAATTGGGGCAGGGTGGGATGGCAACGGTGTACAAGGCATATCAGGCCAGTTTGGATCGTTACGTGGCTATCAAGGTACTGCATCCAGATTTGACTGAAGATCCCACCTTTACTGCTCGCTTTCAGCGCGAAGCCCGCCTGGTAGCGAAATTGGATCACCCGAATATCGTGCCGGTGTACGATTTTGCCGAACACAATGGCTATCCTTATATTGTGATGAAGTTCATCGAGGGGGAAACGCTCAAAGCGCGTTTGCGTCGCACCCCGCTGACGTCAGAGGAAATCACACGTATTGTGGAGGCGGTAGGTTCGGCCCTGGCTTATGCGCACCAGGAAGGCGTTTTGCATCGTGACATCAAGCCTTCGAATGTGTTGTTGGGCAAAGATGGACGCATCTA
>DAOUCM010000414.1:0-6018 GCA_034431895.1 Anaerolineales bacterium | reverse complement strand
CTCCTCGGGGAAAGGAGAATGCTCCCTTCCCCCCTCAGGGAGAGGGGGATGCTCCCTTCCCCCCTCAGGGAGAGGGGGATGCTCCCTTCCCCCCTCAGGGAGAGGGGGATGCTCCCTTCCCTCCTCGGGGAGAGGGGGATGCTCCCTTCCCTCCTCGGGGAAAGGAGAATGCTCCCTTCCCCCCTCGGGGAGAGGGGGATGCTCCCTTCCCCCCTCGGGGGAAGGGCCGGGGATGAGGGCAAACACGCTCACCACCTGCACCGATGAGTCTCTCGCGCCCGCGGGATTGCGCCCGATTTCGTAGTGACCGTCGGGCATCTGCTCACGGCGGTTGACGCCTACATCTGCATGACTACACGCATATTCCAAACGCGCCGGCTGGAGGTTGCGTTCCGCTTCTTGCACCGCCACAACGACATTTTCGACCAGCGAGTCGATATATTCTCGATTGCGGCGCGGCGACTTTTCGTCCGCGTAGGCGATGGGGCCAGAGTGGGTATGGGAGCAGCACAACAACACCTCGGTCGGGGCGAGGCGGGCGCGGATGCGGTCCACGACGAACTCGTTGATGGTCAACATATCCAGCGCCACAATCGCCAGACGGGTCGTCCCATCGCTCAACGCCAGGGCGGTGGCGTAGAGGTCATCGTGAATGCCGATGTTTCCTTTCGTGCGGTCGCCATAGCCGATGAGGAAGATGCCCTTTGGCGGGGAAATGACGCGGCGGGCAACGCCGGCAGAGAGGGAGGGGAAAGGCATAGAGAAGTCCTTGTAGGTTCAAGAAAGTGAAGCGTAAGACGTAAGGCGTGAACTCAAAGGCCCAAGTTTTTGCGCGTCTCCTCGGGCGTATCGCCCAGGCGGTATTTCTGGAAGATGACGAAGCCTACCAGGACAAATAATGCCATCACCAGAAAAGCAACCTGCACGCCCAGCGGATTCTCGCGCGTATAGCCAAAGGCATCGAGCAATTGCGAGAGAATGAGGGCGCCGACCGAAGTGCCAAGCCCAATGGCAAAGGAGAACGTGCCATAATAAATGGCCTCGCGCCGCCGGCCGGTGAGTATCTCGTCATAGTCCACCACATTGCCCATCATGGCGTAGATGACAATCAAGTAGCCGCCCAGCATGGTGCCGATGAGCGCAACCAGGAGGAAGCCCTGAACATCCAGCGGCAGCAGGTTCGTCCGACCGACCAGGAAGCCCAAGGCGACGACTATCGTCAGGCCAAGCATGGTGAAGTTCAACAACCAGCGCTGACTGCGGCGGCGGTTCCATAGCAGCCAGATGGGGCCGGTCAACGCCATCAGGATGATGAGAATGCCCTGGTAGATGCCCACATCGCCCTCCTGCTTGCCCAGCACAAGCGTAACGAAATAGGGAAAGTTAATCAAGAGCATCTGGTAGCAAACATGGACGAAGAGCGTAGAGACGAAGACCACCATGAACTGACCGTTGGTAAAGGTGGCTTTCAAGCCGTCCAGCGCCGTCATGGGGTCGCCCAGCGGACGGTCGGTTTCGCGCAGGCCCAGCAAGGTGATGTAAATCGTCACAATCCCCACCACGCCCACGACGATGCCCATATACACGGCGCCAATCTGGTCGAACAACGGCGCAGCCACCAGCGAGCCGATCAGCACGCCCAGAATGCCAAAGACGTTCTTCCAGTAACTCAGGCCAACGCGCTGTCTGGAGTCGGGCGCCATTTCTGGCAGCGTACCATCGTAGGGAATGCCCACCAGGCTATAAGAGGTGCGATAGAGCAGGGTGACGAACATGAAATAGACAGCCGTCAGCCAGACAGCCCCGCCAGGCGGCGTCCAGATAAAAATGGCGCCTGCCAAAACAAAGGGCGAGGCCAGAACAAGGAACGGACGGCGGCGGCCCCAGCGCGAGCGCAGCGTGTCGGACCAATGGCCGATGAACGGGTCAATAGCCGCATCCCAAATGCTGGCGACCGTCATCAAGACGCCGATGAAAGCAATGGGCAGGTATTGCGGACGCCCCGAATCGGGCGGCGGGGCGTAGAAGTAGAGTAGCCAGGTGTCAATCGTGATCGCCAGGATGTTCAACCCGGCCGATGCGCTGGAATACAGGGCGATACGCCAGAAGGGGAGGTTCTTGTTTTCCATGCAGTCTCCAAGAAGAATGAAGTCATAAACCACAATGCAGCGCGCTTGGATGCAACACCTTGAGCGCCTCGGCATGTTCGAAGTCGGTTCCTTGCGCCGCCTGCCGCGATTTGAGTTCGAGCGCCATGAGCAATTCGTCCATCCCCTCCGGCGTGAACTGTGTCCGGTAGCACTTGACTGCCGAGAGTTTCGTCTCCCACACCGCCGAAACATCCACGATCTGATTCGGCTCGCGGGTGTAGTAGAAGGCAACGCCCAGGATGGAATGACCTCGATAAACGGAATCCGTTGCCGGGTCGGAGGAAGCGATGCGGGGCAAGCCAGAGAAGAGGACCGCCTCCGCCGCCGCCCGTCCCGTTTGAATATGATCGCGGTGGGCCTCATACGTCAGCCAGGGATCGGGAGTAAAGACTACCTGCGGTCGAATGCGGCGAATGAACTTCAACACATCGCGGCGCACGGCAAAATAATCATATTGGCCTGCGTCAGGGTAGCCAAGCCAAAACTGCTCTTTTACGCCAATGAACTGTGCCGCCGCGGCCTGATCCTGCTTCAATGCCTCAGCAGCCTGTTCGGGCAGAAGCGCGGCGTCCACCACACCCATCAGGTCATCAGTGACGGTGAGATAGAAAATTTCAGCGCCATTTTGCGCCAACCGCGCCAGCGTCCCGCCGGCAGCGATGTCGTTGTCATCGTAATGCGGCTGGATGCAGAGGATTCTCTTGGCAGAGAAAATATCGGGAACGGGAAGGATGGATTCGAGGGTCATGTCGGCTTCTCACACCTCTTTGACAATCAGTTCACGCCGTTCCTGCATTTGAGCGTGCAGGCGCTCTGCGTCTTTGGGGTAGACTAGGTAATAGAGCGGGGTCACGAAGAAGGCAATCAGCCAAAATCCGCTGGTGAGCAGCAGCAGCGTGCGCGAGAGGCCGAACTGGTTGGCAAAATTGCCGAACAGGATGATGACCACCGAGGCAAACGCGCCGTTGACGAATTCAGTCAAGGCCATGGCGGTAGCGCGCAGTTCCGGGCGGACAGCGTTCTGCACCATCGGCTGCATCGCGCCGCGCCGCGTCCAATCGAGGAAAAAGCCTGCCAGGATGGAGCAGACCAGGATGGCGGCGGTGTCGGTGGCGCGGGTGAAGAGGTACCACAGGGCAGGCAAAGCCACGCCAATCGAAATTTGCGAGATGGCGGCGCGTCCGTATTTGGGCCAGCGACGATATGCCCAATCGCCGACCAAACCGCCGACGAAGTTGCCGAGTGCCAACGAAATCACCACGCCGCCAAAGAATAAGGGTGCATCCGACTCGGAGAAGCCGCGGTCATCCACCAGCCACGTGACGTAGAACGTCGCCAGGGCGTTGATGGTGGTCAGCATGAAGATGCCTTGCAGGAAATTTACCAGGACGGTCTTCACGCCGAGCAATTCGCGCACGCCTTTCAGGTCGAACTTGAATTTGGCAGCCGACTCTTCCGTGATGACGCTTTCCAGTTCCGGTTCGGCCGCGCCGCGCACCGGTTCCCTGACCAGCAGGGCAATCACCAGGCCGGAGAGGACGCTGGTCAGCCCCAGACCGACGAAACCGATGCGCCAGCCATTTTCAGAAACGCCGATGATCTCACCGAAGGCCAGCGCGCCCGCCACGATGCCGAACATGCCGATGGCGCTGATGGTGCCCATGGCGCGGCCCCGTTGTTTCGGCCCAAAGGAATCGGCCAGCAGGGAGAACGCGGCCGGGTACAGGCAGCCCAACCCAATGCAGGCGACGACGCGCACGATCAAGAGTTGCCAGTAATCGGTAACCAGCCCGCAGACGGAAGTCCACAATCCCCAAACGCCCGTCCCAATGACCAGAATCCATTTGCGATTGTAGCGGTCGGCCAGCATACCCCAAAATGGCCCGCTGAAGGTCTGGAAGATGACGCGGATGCTGTCAATGTAGCCCAGTTGGGCGTAGGAAAGGCCAAGCGCGGTGCGGACCGCAGGCCAAAGCATGGGCAGGGCCACGTCTTCGGCGGAGTCGATGAAGAAGCCAAATCCCAGCGCGGTCAACAGGCGGGCGCGGGCTCCTTTTTTATCGGTTGTCATCACACACCTCCAATTCACTTTGTAATCCCGTATTTTTCGCGCAGGCGGGCATAGGCCTTCTGGCAAGCGCCCAGCGCGTACATCTCGCACTTGCCCTCGCCGCCAGGCCCGCAGAATTCCTCCAATTTTTCATAGGGGACCTTTTCGGCAAGCAGTTTTTGCAGGTCTTCGAGGCGCGTCTGACTGCCGGGTTTGAGACCCAGGTGGTCGAGCACGGCGATGTCCTTGGCAATTTTGTTCTTCCAGCCGGTGGTGCAGCGACCCTCCTCCTGTGAGAAATAGCCACAATGATAGCAAAACAGTCCGTATCCGTACACGGTTTCGACGATCAGGTCGGGATGGGGTTTGAGATGTTCTACCAGCGAGGCGTATCCCAACTGAAAGACGGGCAGCGCCAGCAATTCGTCGAAGGCGCCCGCGCACAGGTGGTGATGTCCCATCAGGCGCACGCGCTCGTGGATGTCTACAGGGATGAGATGCGCCTGCTGCTTTTCGTCAATGGAGGGCTGATGGCCTTGCTCCAGTTCAGGGCGCTCTGGTGCAGGTTCAACATCCTCCTGCGAAGCGTCCCCGTGGGACAGCGGTTCCGCCATCATCTGGAAAAGCGGCTCCAACCCGCCAAAACGCTCCAGCCGGAAGGCTTCGGCCAGTTGCACTTCGGTATCCCAGCCGGCGGCCTCTGCCAACGCTTTGGCCTGTTCCTGAAGGAACATCCCGATCAACGGCTTCATATCGCCCTCTTTGGCTTGTTGCAGCCACGGCACCTGCTTGCCCCACGTCTTCAATTGGAGTTGGTACTGGTGGATGGTGTTGCGAATCATCTCACGGTGAGCGCACAGGGCGTCAATCTTCCGCTCGATGGTCGCGGCAATTTCTTCATAGTGGGTCACATTCGGAAGTTGGCGGGCAAAATACCAGCGCTCGCACACGGAGAACGGCTCCAGTCCTTCGGCGAAATGCTCGGGGTAATGCTTGTCGAAACACGAGACCCAGTAGGCTTCGTCCACTGCCTGCGCCACGCGGACATGGTCTTGGTTGTTTTCGTACAAGCCAAATGGGTCGAACGAGAAGACGGCATAGGGTTTGTACTTGCGGAACAGGTACACGATCCGTTCGCGCAGTTTGCCCAGCGGAACATCTGCCAGCGTGTCGGTCTCGAAGCCCAGTTCGACGATCTCGCTCACGCCCAAGATGTTGGCGGCCTGGTGGAGTTCCTCCGTGTTCCTGGCAATCGTCTCTTCGATGGTCAAGCCGACCGAATCCTTGCGGTCATCGGTGACGCGCACGAGAACGATGCGCCAGCCTTGATCGGCGAACTTGGCGATGGTCGCGCCGCAAAAAGCGGCGGCGTCATCGGCGTGGGGGGAAATCACCATTGCAGTTTTCATTATGCACCTCCGAATGGAATTTTCACCACTTTACCGCTCCGGCTGGACTTGTAGGCCGCATCCACAATCTTCATGTTCACCCACCCCTCCGACCCGCCAGGGACAGGCGTGCGGTTCTGGCGGATGCAGGTCAGGAAATAGGCCATCTGCGCGTCGTACATGCTTTGGAGACAATGCTCCTGACGCGGGAATTCGAAACCCGAATTGACCACCTCCACCCGCTGCGCTTCGGGATTGGGTAATTCCAGCAGAGTCGGGAAGAGTTGACCGAATCCCTGCGTACCGTACAACTGCGTCGCCGCTTCGGGGCCGTCGGCGTGCGGCTGCCACCAGCCCGATTCGATGTACGACACCGCGCCGTTATCCCATTCGACGATGACCACGCCCGTATCGTCCACATCGAAGTCTT
>DAOUCM010000413.1:0-8770 GCA_034431895.1 Anaerolineales bacterium | reverse complement strand
AGGTCGGTCATCTGCCGCAGCAGAGCCATTGTTTCTCTGGCTTCTTCTTCGCTTAGCAGGTTGAGCGCAAAGCCCACATGGACGATGCAATAATCGCCGACCTTCGCCTCCGGCACGTATTCCAGGCAGGTCTCGCGCACCACGCCGCCGAAGTCCACGCGCGCCATTTGCAATCCGCCTTGTTCGTAAATTTCGATAATCTTGCCCGGAACGCCTAAGCACATTTTCGTCTCCTGTCGGGTAGTCTAAGAGGGGGATAGTTGACTGGCAGCAATGATAGCCTGCCCAAGCGACAGGCCGCCATCGTTGGTCGGAACTTGGTGATGAATGTAGATAGTCAAGCCGGCTTCATCCAAAAGGGACAAAACTCGTCTCAATAAGGTGAGATTCTGCCACACTCCGCCCGAAAGCGCAACCTCGTTGATGCCGAACCGCTCCCGCGCTTCGAGGCAGGCCGTGCGGCAGACTTCTGCCAGACCGTTGTGGAAGCGCGCCGAAATCTTGGGGAGGGGGACTCCCGCTAAAACATCGGCGACCAACGCTTCGACAGCGCTTCGGACGCGGACCTCGGCCTGCTCCCACGTGAAGGGGTACGCTCCCGCCTCGGCCTCATCTGCCAACGCTTCGAACTCGATGGCCGCCTGCGCCTCGTAGTTGACCGCCTGTCGCACGCCCGCCAGCGCCGCGGCTGCGTCGAACAGGCGCCCCAGGCTGGAGGTCTGCGGCGTGTTGATTTTCTTTTCGAGTTGGCTGCGCAGCAGGGTGCGGTCTTCGGCACAGAATTCGGTCACAGGCGCGAGGCGTTCGTCCCAATCCAATCCCAGCGACCAGAGAAGCGCCAGGGCGGTGCGGGCGGGTTTCTTGATGGCGGCATCGCCGCCGGGCAGGGGAAAGTATTCCAGGTGTCCTATGCGCTGGTAGCGGCGATAATCTGCCAAGAGAATCTCGCCGCCCCAGATGGCGTCGTCGTCGCCGTAGCCGGTGCCGTCGAAGGCCAGGCCGATGACGGGACGCGAGCCGTCCAGTCCATGATCGGCCATGCAGGCGGCGATGTGAGCGTGATGATGTTGGACCTTGAACAGGGGCAGGTTTTCGCGTTGGGCGCGTTCTTGGGCGTAGCGCGTGGCAAGGTAGTTGGGGTGCAGGTCGCAGGCGATGGCTGCTGGTTTCACACGGAAGAGACGCTCGAAATGCTCTATGCCTTGCTCGAACGATTTCAGCGTCTCGTAATTTTCCATGTCGCCGATGTGATGGCTGAGGAAGGCGTAATTTTTGTTGGTGATGCAAAAGGTGTTTTTGAGTTCCGAGCCGGCAGCCAGGATTTGCGGGGCTTCGAACGACAGTTTGACGGGGAAGGGGGCGTAGCCACGGGAACGGCGGAGGGGGTAGATGTTGCGTGTTCCGTGTTGCGTGTTCCGTGTTGCGTGTTCCTTTTGACTGATCACTGATAACTGATCACTGAACACTCGCACTACTGAATCATCGCAACGAACGTGAATATCGCGGTTGTGCATGAGGAAGGCATCGGCCAGGGACGATAACCGCCGGCGGGCTTCGTCGTTGTCGGTGGCGATGGGTTCTTCGGAGAGGTTGCCGCTGGTCATCACAAGAGCAGTGATCGGTGAGCAGTCATCGGCGAACAGTAAGTAATGCAATGGCGTGTAGGGCAGCATCACGCCGAGGGTGTTTTGGCCGGGGGCAACTTCGCGGGCGATGGTTGAGTCGGGGCGGCGGTTCAGCAGCACAATCGGGCGCGCAGGCGAAAGAAGCAATTCGCGCTCGGCCTGGCTGACGAAGCAATGCCGCTCGATGGTCTCCAAATCGGGCATCATCAGGGCGAAGGGCTTGTCCACGCGCAGTTTGCGGTTACGCAATTCTTTCACGGTGTCTGAATTTGTTGCATCACAAGCCAGGTGAAAACCGCCCAAGCCTTTTATGGCGACAATTCTTCCTTCTGCCAGCATTCGTTGTGTCTCAAGGATTGCCTGGTCATTCTCCGCAGAACGCTGAAACGTTGAAACGTTCAAGCGTTCCAACCAGACCTGAGGCCCGCACACTGGACACGCCACCGGCTGGGCGTGGAATCTCCTGTCGGTTGGGTCGGTGTATTCCTTCTCGCAATCGGGACACATCGGAAAGGCCGCCATAGTCGTTTTGGGGCGGTCGTAGGGGATGTCCTGGATGATGGTGAAGCGCGGTCCGCAGTTGGTGCAGTTGATGAAGGGGTAGCGGTAGCGGCGGTCGGCGGGGTCGAACAGTTCTCGCAGGCAATCCTCGCAGATGGCGACATCGGGAGAAATGGGCTGGAAGGCAGCGGGAATGGCCTCGGAGTGGATGATGTCGAAGGAACGGAAGCCGTTGGCGGGTCCGAAAGAAGCGGTCAGGTGGTCCATGCGCGCCAGCGGCGGGGCTTCGCGGCGCAGCGCTTCGAGGAAGGCTTCCAAAGTCTCCCGCTCGCCGTCCACTTCGATGTCCACGCCCGCGGAGGTGTTCTTGACCCAACCTTTGAGGTTCAAGCGCGTGGCAAGGTTGTAAACAAAGGGCCGGAAACCGACCCCTTGCACGATGCCTGTGATGTGAACGCGCAGACCGTCCATTTTGCTTACGCTTTACGTTTCACGTTTTGGACAAGCCACTCGACCCAGGCATCCAATCCTTCTCCGCTGCGACAGGAGAGCGGGAAGGTGACCAGGCCGGGGTTGAGCGCCTCGACGCCGCGCCGGAAGTGGTCCATGCGGAAGTCAATGTAGGGGAGGAGGTCAATTTTGTTGATGACCAGGGCGTCCACGCCGCGGTACATGCCGGGGTATTTGTAGGGCTTGTCGTCGCCTTCGGGGATGGAGGCCACCAGCACCGATTTGTGCGTGCCGAGTTGAAAAGAGGCAGGGCAGACGAGGTTGCCGACGTTCTCGACGATGAGCAAATCGAATTGGCTCAAATCGAGTTGATGGAGGGCCTGCTGGAGCATGACGGCGTCGAGGTGACATTCGCCGCCGGTGTTGATTTGGATGGAGGCCAGTGCCCCTGCGGCAGCGGCGCGGTCGGCGTCGAGCGAGGTGGCAATGTCGCCGTCCACCACCGCGACGCGCAACCGTTCGGCGAGGCGCGGGAGGGTCTGTTCGATGAGCGAGGTCTTGCCCGCGCCAGGCGAGGCCATGATGTTGATGGCAAAGACTCCCGCCGCATCGATACGGGATCGGTTCTCCGCCGCGAGGCGGTCATTGGCGCTGAGAATGTTTTCGACGATTGAAACACGCTGGGTCATATTGTTCCTTGGTTGGGTAGTTCAGTAGTTCGTGTTGCGTATTCCGTATGTACCTGTGTACCTGTCTACATTTATGGCCGCAAGCAAAGGCTCCTTGCCCGCCATGAACATTGCCGCAATCGAGACAAAGAAGTTCGTTTTCCTTCGAATTATACCTGCTAAACTCAATGCTGTTTAGATAAATTCGCTCGAACAGGGTTTTTCAAAAATTTAGGTTCTTCGTGTAGGGGAAAACAAGGCCATCATCCAGGCTGGAATGGAGGACGGCTCGAAAGCAAATGTGACTTTTGTCACATTAAATTAAGTCATTCGTCATGATTGTATTTCAAAAGTGGTGATGTATACTAATTGTAATATATGCATCTTTATCAACATTATCTTATTTGTGATTATTTTCACATAAAAAGGAGGCACCCATGCAAGATCTCAGCATACAAGAATCGGCTCGTCTAGAAGGCATTTCTCGCCGCGATTTCTTGAAGTTCTGCTCGCTCATGGCTGGCGTGCTGGCGATTCCTGGCTCGTACCGCGACCGCATCGCCAGCGCCCTGGCGGCGCCCAAGCGCACGCCGCTCGTCTGGCTGGAATTTCAGGATTGCGCCGGCAACAGCGAGGCGTTCCTGCGCGCCTCCCGCCCTACTGCCGCTGAGGTCATTCTGGATATTCTCTCGGTGGACTATCACGAGACCATCATGGCGGCGGCGGGCAACCTGGCAGAGGAAGCCAAAGAAGCCACCCTCAAGGCGGGGGGATACCTGCTGGTGGTGGAAGGCTCCATTCCGCTGGGGGAAGACGGCGCTTATTGCTGTGTAGCCGGGCGCTCGGCCAAAGACCTGTTGGAGGAGGCCGCTGCCGGAGCATTGGCGATTGTTGCCATCGGGTCGTGTGCCGCGTTTGGCGGACTGCCCAATGCCAGCCCCAACCCGACCAGTGCTGTGGGGGTGATGGACCTCATCAAAGACAAGCCGGTTCTCAACCTGCCCGGCTGCCCGTGTAACCCGGTCAATTTGACCGCCACCGTCGTTCACTTCCTGACCTTCGGCGAATTGCCCGCCATGGACGATTTGCACCGCCCGCTCTTTGCCTATGGGTCGCGCATCCATGATAACTGCCCGCGGCGCGGTCACTTCGACGCGGGCGAATTCGTGGTAGCCTGGGGAGACGAGGGCCACCGCAAGGGTTGGTGCCTCTACAAAATGGGTTGCAAGGGGCCAGTCACCTTCCACAACTGCCCGGCGGTGGAATACAACGACGGCACCAGTTGGCCGATCAAGTCTGGCCATGGCTGTATCGCCTGCTCTGAACCGGGCTTCTGGGACCTGGGCCTGTACAACCAGGCCGACCTGACCGCTTACGGCTTTGCGCCGCCCACCACCTACGCACCCGTTCAGCAAGCGGTGGCGCAGATGGACCCCGTCAGCGCGGGGTTGATCGGTGCGGCGGCTGGAGCAGCCATCGGCGCGGCGGGCGTGGCGGCCTATCGCTCGCTCTCGAAAGCGGACGAAGAAGAGCCGGCCGAAAAGAAAGGGTGATCCTATGCCCACACCCATTTCCCGCAGAGACTTCCTCAAAGCGGCGGGGTTGGCGATGGGAGGCGCTCTGGCCGCGGTCCAACCAGTGCGCGCCCTGGCGCAAGCAGAGACCGATCCCAATGAGTATATCGGCATGCTCTACGATGCGACCATTTGTGTCGGCTGTAATGCCTGTACCAATGCCTGCCGCGACTGGAACAAGACCCAAGACGAACCGGACGCTCGTCAACTGTACGATGCGCCGCGCGAACTTTCCGCCCACACCTGGACGCTCATTCAGTTGTACAAAAAGAGCGACCAGGAGTACTCCTTCGTCAAACGCCAGTGTATGCACTGCGTGGATCCAGCCTGCGTCAGTGGCTGTCCGGTCCATGCCTTGCAGAAAGACGTCACCGGCGCCGTCACCTACGACCCCGAACGCTGTATCGGCTGCCGCTACTGCATGTACACCTGCCCGTTCCATGTGCCGCGCTTCGAGTGGGATAAGGCGCAGATGCCGGTCGTCGCTAAGTGTACCTTGTGCGTGGATCGTCTGCGCCAGGGATTGGGGCCGGCCTGCGCCGAGCGCTGTCCGACCGGCGCGCTCATCTGGGGCAAGCGTGGCGACTTGCTGGCCGAGGCCAGGCGCCGCCTGGAGGCCGAGCCTTCGCGCTACGTCCAACACATCTACGGCGAGACCGACGCCGGCGGCACGGGTGTCATGTACCTTGCTGGCGTTCCCTTCGAGAACCTCGGCCTGGAAGACCTGGGCAGCGAGCCGATTCCGAAACTGAGCGAAGGCACGGCCAACGTTGTCCTGCCGACCGTTTTGATTGGCGGCCCGATTGCCCTGGCGCTGATTCGGTACGCCTCGAATAAAGGCGCATGGGAGGAAACATGGCCCGTCTAACCAAATCCATTCGCCCGATTCCGGCCGTTTTCTGGCCGCTGGCTGCGCTCACGTTATTGGCGATCGTCCTTGCCATCTACCGCCTCGCTGTGGGGTTGGGGCCGACCACCAACCTCAACGACCACTATCCCTGGGGCATCTGGATTACGATTGACCTGTTCCTCATTCCAGTGGCGGGCGCGGCTTTTACCATCGCGCTCATCAGTTACTTCTTCAAGCGCGAGCGTTACGACGCCGTGGTGCGCGCTGCGACGATTGCAGGCTTGATCTGGTACGGGGTGGTGGGCGTCTTGCTCTTCCTGGATATTGGGCGCTGGCCGCAGTTCTACAACATCTTCGTCCCCGGCTTCATCAATCTGCACTCCTTCCTGGAAGAGGTCAGTCTGAGCATCACGCTCTACACGCTTATCCTCATCCTGGAAGCCCTACCCATCTTCCTGGAACGCTGGAAGATCGAAAAGCCCGTCCGCTGGATCGAAGGCGGCATCTACGTCATCTCCGGCATCGGCATCCTCATCTCCAGCATCCACCAGTCTTCGCTCGGCTCGATGTTCCTCCTGATGAGCCACAAACTGCATCCGCTCTGGTGGACTCCGGCCCTGCCGGTGCTGTTCTTTCTGCAAGCCGGCATTGCCGGGCTGGGAACGACCGCCATTGCCGTGACGCTTCTGTGGAAAGCGATGGGAATGCCACTCGACCGCGAACTCTTCCGCCGCTTGGGGCAGGCCATGGCCATCAACTTGCTGCTCTACGGGGCGGTGCGCCTCGGCGACTGGATGGGGGCGGGCGAAGTGCCGCTGCTTTTGCAACCCGACGCTTTTGGCCTCGTCGCCTGGGTCGAGTTGATTCTCGGCTTGTTCATCCCCCTGGCAATTCTCATCTCCAAACTCGTTCGCCACAGCGCAGGGCCGTTCTGGGCAGGTGTATTTGCCCTGATGGGCATGTTCATCAACCGCCTGGTCATTTCGTGGGTAGGACTTTCCCAACGCGGCCCGTCGGTGTACATGCCATCCTGGATCGAATGGGTAATCACCATCGGCTTCATCGCCAGTGGATTCCTGCTCTATGGCGTCATCGCCCGTTTCTTCGACTTGTTTGCGCTGCCTCATCAGGCTCGTTCTTAATCACGGAGGAAGTATGACACGCATTGCTATTGATCCCATCACCCGCATCGAAGGCCACCTGCGCATCGAAGTCCAGGTGGATAACGGCGCCGTCTCGGATGCCTGGGCTTCCAGCACCATGTTCCGCGGCATCGAAATCATCCTGAAAGGGCGCGACCCGCGCGAGGCCTGGGCCATTACCCAGCGCGCCTGCGGCGTCTGCACCACCGTTCACGCTTTCGCCTCCGTGCGCGCCGTGGAAGACGCTCTCGGCATCCAAATCCCCGATAACGCCCGCATCCTGCGCAACCTCATCGAGGGCATCCAGTTCGTGCAAGACCACGTCATCCACTTCTATCACCTGCACGCCCTCGACTGGGTGGACGTGGTCAGCGCATTGGACGCCGACCCGGCTGCTACCTCCGCGCTGGCGCAATCCATCTCAGACTGGCCCAAATCCAGCACGAGTTACTTCAAGGCGGTCAAGGACAAACTGGCGGCCTATGTGGGCAGCGGTCAACTCGGGCCGTTTGCTAATGCCTATTGGGGACACCCTGCTTACAAGTTGCCGCCCGAAGCGAACCTGATGGCGGTGGCGCACTATCTCGAAGCCCTCGATTGGCAGCGGGATGTCATCCGCGCTCACGCCTTGCTTGGCGCCAAGAACCCGCATCTGCAAACTTACCTGGTCGGCGGCATGGCTACGCCGATCGACCCCTCCAGCCAGGCGGCCATCAACGCCGATACGATTGCCATGCTCAAGGGACTCTTCCAAACCGCCAAAGACTTCGTGGACAAAGTCTATTTGCCCGATCTATTGGCCATTGCCCCGTTCTACCTGGACTGGGCGGGTATCGGCGCGGGCGTAGGCAATTACCTGGCCTATGGCGAATACCCCGACAAGGACGGCAACTTCTTCTTCCCGCAGGGATACATTCTTGGCAAAGACCTGAGCAAGGTTCATCCGCTCGACCACAACAAGATTACCGAGTACGTCTCTCACTCCTGGTACGAGTACGACGACGAGAGCAAGGGCAAGCATCCCTGGGAAGGCGAAACGCGCCCCAAGTTCACCGGCCCGCAGCCGCCTTATAAGTTCCTGGAGACCGACCAGAAATACTCGTGGATGAAATCGCCGCGCCTGAACGATACCCCCATGGAAGTCGGGCCGCTGGCGCGTATGCTGGTGGCGTATGCCAGCGGGCAGCCGCAGGTCAAGAAGACGGTGGACTACGTCCTCAAGACGCTGGGTGCCGGCCCGGAGGCGCTCTTCTCCACGCTCGGACGCACGGCGGCGCGCTGTGTCGAGACGGTCGTCCTGGCCGACCAACTGGGCGCGTGGACCGACGAACTGGCTGCCAACATCAAGGGCGGCGATATCGCCATCCATGCTGGGGTCGAAGCGTGGGACCCGAAGAACTGGCCTGCCGAAGCCCAGGGCTGGGGTCACATCGAAGCGCCGCGCGGCGCGCTCGGTCACTGGATCAAAATCAAAGACCAGAAAATCGAGAATTATCAGATGGTTGTTCCCAGCACGTGGAACTGCTCACCGCGTGACGCCAAAGGTCAGGCTGGCCCCTACGAAGCCGCCCTGCTTGGCACGCCCATTGCCGACGAAGCCAAGCCGCTTGAAGTGCTGCGCACCATCCACTCGTTCGACCCGTGTATGGCTTGCGGCGTCCACCTGTTGGATGTGGAAGGCCGTGAGATTACCGAAGTGCGCTTCGACCCGGCAGAAAACATGGGTGCGCCTGTGCTGCGTATGGCGCCGGTGCGGTAGTGTTCGATTTCCCATCTTATCGCACCTTGATTCTTGGCGTGGGCAACTTGCTGCTCTCGGATGAGGGCTTTGGCATTCACGTCATCCGGCGGCTGGTGGAACGATACGATATTCCAAAGGAGGTCCAGGTCCTGGACGGGGGAACGCTGGGCATGGACCTCCTGTATTACCTGGAGGGGGTGGAAAACTTGCTCTTGATTG
>DAOUCM010000412.1:0-2859 GCA_034431895.1 Anaerolineales bacterium | reverse complement strand
GATCGACGGCGTGCGTTCGTACCTCCGCAGCACGCAACGCCAACCCGCGATCGTCAAGAGCTACTTCCAAGCCGAATCCGTCCGCTACGCGGCAGGGTAGACATGTTCAATGTTTAGTGCTCCCGGTAATAACTTGAAGCTC
Source organism: Anaerolineales bacterium (assembly GCA_034431895.1). Lineage (GTDB taxonomy): Bacteria > Chloroflexota > Anaerolineae > Anaerolineales > Villigracilaceae > JAABUE01. The sequence continues at coordinate 2,717 of DAOUCM010000412.1, read as the reverse complement.
GCGCCGAACGGAGGCCAAGTTGGGCCGGCCACGACTGTTGTCGGCACGAGCAATGGCTACGACGATGATCCGGATGGAAGCGATGTAGTGGATACGGGAAATACAGCGTGCAGCTCGCTGTTCCGATACATCCTCGCTCCAGGTGCGACTCCGGAGTGTACTGCGACGGGGGCGGGGACGCTCACAATTACCCCTGGCCTACGATCCGAGGACGGCTATACAATCGTCTCGGCGAGATTTGTGGTTGATGCAACGGCAGGCTGCACGTTGGCGGCCCCGGCGATCAATGCAGACATCACCGTCGAGATCAGACAGAAATGTCAAAACGGCTCCTTGACAGCGCCGGAGTTTCGGGTGTTGGGTGAGCACGATGGTTTTCCATGGTATGAGCTCTGGATCGAAGACGTTCCGGGATACCTTTTCAGTCCATGTACCTATGGCCAGTGGCCAGAATCGCTGTTTCCGCCGATGGAGTGGGACATCGGCGAAGATGTATGCCCGGAGTGTCCAACATGGCGACCGCTATACCCCTAATGTCCGAGGTCAATATGCGGAATTCATGTAAACCGGCAGACAGCCTCTCGATTCAAATAGCCCTACCCCTCAGCGGCGTAGGTTACCTGTGGCGCGCATTGTCGGCCGTGCTGGTCGCGACGGTGCTCTCGGGTAGCCCGAGCGCCTTCGCGCAAGCCCAATCCGACGAGATTCGTCGCGTAGTTGACGCGCTCGCCCGACCTGGCCCCGTGTACGACGTGCTTCTCAAATCATCAGTCCAGCCCTCCGTACTGGTCGACGCGATCTCGAACGCGATCGAAGTGGACCCGCGCTTTCAAGAGACTCAACCACTGCAGCAGGCATACACCGCCCTGTCCCATTTGCGCGCTGCGGACTATGAGACGGGATTCCGCGTCCTCCTCGCCGGCCTCCGCCGACCGGAGATCCGCACAACTGCGCTCATGGCGCTTGCGACCCAAAGTGACCCGCTCCGACGTCCAGAGATCGTCGCTTCTGTAAAGCAGCTCATCGAGCAGGGTCTATCGGTGAACGAGATCAGTCGTCTTGTGAAAGCAATCGGTCAACTGGGACCTTCCGCCTCAGAGCTGCTGCCCCATGTGCGCCAAGTCTTCGAGTGCCCCGAAGTGGCCGATCGAGATCGAGGGTTCGCGCTGAAGGCAATCGCCCAAATTGGCGGAGGCGAGGCGGCCTTGCATGCGTGGAAAGGCCTCGAACCTCGGAACCCCGAATTGCTTCTATATCTGGCCGAGTTCGCCGCAGAGACCGATGGAACTCTGAATGCGGCCGAAGGCGTCCGGCATGAGTTCCGCCGCTACGTTCTGGAGATGATCGGAAGCGCAGACCCCAAGGTGCGCAGGAACGCGCTCGAGACGGTATCGGCCGCTTATGGGCGCGACGCGTGGGTACGCATTGCGGACGGCTGGCGGCTGAACCAAGAATTGGAGGAGCGCCTCAGCGAAGTTGCCCAGACCCACACCGATACTGAGTGGCGTGGCAGGGTCAGCGAGGTGCTGGCCTCTCTCCGAGCGAACGCGGAGCGTCTTGCAACGAAATGGGAGCGGCGGGACAGGCGCGAGCAGTCGCGCGCCGAGACCGAGCCAGGCGCGCCGGCCCCGTCGCTGGCATTCGTCCTGCCGTTCGAATTCGAGTGGCCTTCGGATGGAGCCACACCGCACGAATGGCGCAAACAGTTGCAGAAGGCTGTACGCCGCTTGATCGAAGCTAGGTGCGGTGCAACCGCTCGAGAACTCTCAGCAGGTGAGAAGCGCAATCTTGATCTGCACGTTCGATTGTGGTCAGAACCCGTTGATCATTTGCGTGAACCATTGCTGACGCGCGATGGCGCCATGTGGTACCTGGAGTCTACCGACGCATTCCAGGCCTGGTTTATTGACGCCCCCAAGCGGCCTCCGCCTGACGAGTTGCAGCGAGCAATTCGGACCTTACAGGAATGCGGTTTGGCGGATCAATGGGTCGCACCCGCTGAGCGTGCGAGCCGACAAGAAAACCTGCTGGATGCGGTATCGAGTCTCGTTGAGGTCCTGAGAATCCCAGCGAGAAGTTTCCGCTTAGCGCTAGCTGACGGAAGCGCTCTGGACGAAGCGGCGCACGAGAAAGCTATTTTATCACTTTCCACAAAAGCGGCTATGCGACGCGCGCGAGTTGTGAGCACGAACATCTTCTTCGCCAAATCTGCGAGCTATCTTGAGAAGTCACCAGCCTGGGCAGTCGTGGTGCGCAACGTCTTGGACGACCTGCGGAGCAAGACCTCGCCCATCCGTCTCCCGCAGCTTGAGGAAGCGTTGCCTTCCCTCGTCGACGCCGCGTTCTGGAACCCACAGGCGGGCGAGTGCTCGCAACGAATGTACCGAGAAGTCTTGCAGGCGACTCGGCGGCTTTTGAGCGGCGAGTCTGCTGCTTCGCTGCTGCCGTAGGCCGTCTCCATTCAGTCTCACAACCTGCGGTTCGTGAGACTGATTCCGGCGCCAGAACCTCTGGACCAGGAATGGCTTGCAAACCCCAGTCTCAAAATCTCACGTTTTGCAACCTGCGTCTGCCCCCACCATTCTGTTATTACCGGGAGCACTAAACATTGAACATGTCTACCCTGCCGCGTAGCGGACGGATTCGGCTTGGAAGTAGCTCTTGACGATCGCGGGTTGGCGTTGCGTGCTGCGGAGGTACGAACGCACGCCGTCGAT
>DAOUCM010000411.1:0-10618 GCA_034431895.1 Anaerolineales bacterium | reverse complement strand
AGGAAAGGCGAATCTCCTCCACGTTTTGCAGGCCGCCGGGAAAAGTGCGCGGCTGGTCGAAAACGCGAAAGGCGGTCAGCACGACCGGCGGCGGGACGGCGTTGCTGCTCAGATGCTGGGGGTAGAAGGCGTTGAAACCGTTGATGCCGCCAAAGAACAGTTCGCCGTCGGGAGCGCGCGAGGCGGCGCCGATGATGAAAGCGCGCCCCTGCAGCCCATCGCTCTCGCTGTAGCCGCGCACCTCGCCGCTAAGCGGGTCGAAGGCCGCCAGCCCGCCGCTCATCGTCGCCAGCCAGAGACGCCCCTGCCCATCGCCCTGAATGGCGACAATTGAATCATCCGGCAATCCGTCGTCGGTGGTGAAAGCGGTGAAGGATGGCTGACAGGCCAGCGGTTGGCCGCACGGCCAGTCGAGACGATCCAGCCCGCCATGCGTCCCGACCCAGAGCGTGCCATTGACGTCCTGGTAGAGCGACCAGACGAAATCGTGGCTCAGGCCATGGGGGTTGGAAGGGTCGGCGCGGTATTGGGTAAAGGTCTCGGTTTGCGGATCGAAGCGCACCAAACCGTTGTATGTGCCCAGCCAGAGAGCGCCGTCGCGGTCGGCGAGCAGAGCGCGGACACCGTACGTGTTCGGAAAACTGCCATCCTCGCCCTCGAAAGCGTAACGGACGAAGGTGCGCGGCTGAGGCTCGAAGCGCAGCAGCGCCCCCGGCTCCTCCGTGCCGATCCAAAGCGCGCCGCTGGCATCCTCAAGGATGACTTTGACCGCCCCGCCCCCTTCCCAGGTGAAATGCTCGAAGCGGTCGGTGCGGCGGTCGAGGCGATCGAGGCCAGCCTGTGTACCGATCCACAGGTCGCCGCGGCGGTCCTCGTAGAGGGCAGTGACGTGATCGTGGGCCAGGCTGGAGGGATCGGCGGGGTCGTGGCGGAAGTGGGTCACCTGGCCGGTGCGGCGGTCGAGGCGGTCGAGGCCGTGATCGTGCAGTCCCACCCAGACGAAGCCCTGATGGTCTTTCAGAACTGCGCCGACGGTGGGCGCGGCCAGGCTGTTCGGGTCGCCGGGGCGGGAGGTGTAGAGGTCGAAGCGCAGGCGTGGGCGCGGGTACTGGCTGACGCCGCCGCCATCGGTAGCGATCCACAGGTTGCCGCTGCGGTCGAAGAGCAGAGCGGTCACCTGGTCATTGCCCAGGCTGAAGGGGTCGAGCGCATCGTGGCGGAAAGTTTCCAGGCGGCTGTACCTTTGGTCGTAGCGGTAGAGGCCGTCCTGGGTGCCAATCCAGAGCGTCTCGTCCTCGCCAAGCAGGGCAGTGACGTGATGGTTACGCAACGGCTCGTAGAACGTGGTGAAAGCGCGGCGGGTGCGGTCGAAGCGCGCCAGGCCGCCCAGTTCGGGTTGATGGTAGTTGCCCGCGCCGACCCACAGCGCGCCATCGGGGGCGAGCGTCAGGGCCGTGACGCGCTCCAGGACCGGCGCGCCCGGCGGCGGGTCCGGGAAGGAGACGAAGCGGCCACTGCGCGGGTCGAGGGCCGCCAGGCCACCGTACTCGGTCCCGATCCAGAGCGTGCCGTCGGGGTCGAAGAGCAGGGCGTTGACGTGGTCATCGGGCAGACTGGCCGGGTCGGCGGGATCGTGCAGGTACTGGCTGAAAGCGCCGCTGGCGGCATCGTAGCGGAAAAGACCGCTGCCGGCGGTGCCGATCCACAGATTCCCGGCCGCGTCTTCGGCAAAAGCGCGCACCGATTCATAGACTTCTGGATAGTGGATGAAACGGCCTGTGGCAGGGTCGTAGCGATCGAGGCCGCTGACGGTGCCCACCCACAGGTTGCCGCGGCTGTCTTCATAGAGGGCGTTGACCGTGTCGTTGGTCAGCGAGTCGGGGTCGGAGCGGTGGTGGTGGAAGTTGGTGAAGGTATAGCCGTCGTAGCGGCTCAATCCGCCCTGGGTGCCGAACCAGAGGTAGCCGATGTGATCCTGCCAGATGCAGTTGACCATGTCATGCGCCAGGCCGTCGGCGCTGGTGAGGTGGGTGAAGCGGATGACATCACCCTGGGCATGGACGGGGAGGGTGGGGAGGAGCAGGACGATGAGCAGCGTTGCGCGCAGAAGGCAAACAAAGCGGTTGGTAAGCATAGGCAGGCGCAATCGGCCTCATTTTAACGCCAGTTCGGGATAGCTGTCCCGAAGGCTTTTTAGAGCAATGGGATGGGCAAAATCGAGCCTTCACCCTGCGGGTACTTCGCGGGACGGTTCGAAGGCTGATCCCGAATTCAGGTTATTTTAGCACGATGCGCCTGCCTTATCTCTCCCTAAGCCAGTCCTCCGCCATCCACGACCAGCGCCGCGCCGGTGATGTAACTGGCGGCATCGCTGGCCAGGAAAAGCACCGCCTCGGCAATTTCCTCAGGTGTGCCGTAACGCCCTAGCGGACGCGCTGCGGCTTCGGCCATGAATTCCTGTTCGGGCTGGCCAAGTTGCCTGGCCTCGCTGCGCAGCATGGGAGTGTCCGTATCGCCCGGACAAACGGCGTTGACGCGGATGTGCTGCGGGCCGTGGTCAATGGCCATAGCGCGCGTCATGTTGGTTACCGCGCCCTTAGAAGCACAGTAGGAAACGGCATTTCCGCCACCTTTCAATCCCCAGCCGGAACTGGTATTGATGATTACCCCGCCGCCGCGCTTGTGCATGTGCGGAATGGCATACTTGCTCATCAGGAAAATAGATTTGACATTGACGGCCATGACGCGGTCCCATTCCTCTTCGGTGGTGGTCAGCACGTCTGCGCGGCGGATGATGCCGGCATTGTTGAACAGGATATCCAGCCCGCCGAAGGCGGCTACCGTCGCTTCGACCGCCTGCTGGCAATCTCGGGCCTGGGTGACATCACACGCGACGAAGAGCGCCTTCCCTCCTGCGGTTTCGATTTCCTGCGCCACGGCTCGACCGGCCTCAGCGTTGACATCCGCGATGGTCACTGCTGCCCCCTGGCGGGCAAAGAGCATGGCCGTTGCACGCCCAATGCCCGAAGCGCCGCCGGTGACGAGCGCAACCTTGTCCTTGAGTGTATTCATTTCTCCCCTTTCCTTTCAGGCCTGACTGGCCAGCCCGCCGGCAATCTCGCCGCCGTCAATGACAAAGGTCTGACCGGTGATAAAAGCCGCCTCGTCCGAGGCCAGAAAAGCAAAGAGAGCCGCCACGTCGGCCGGCTTACCCAGCCGCTGCAGAGGTACCTTGACCTCAAAAGCGCGGCGCATTTCGGGCGTGTATTCGGCTTCTTGCATGGGCGTCAGGATGAAACCGGGACAGATGGCGTTGACGCGCACCTTGGGGCCGAGTTCGAGCGCCATGGAGCGGGTCAATTCGATGACGCCCGCCTTGCTGGCGTTGTAATCGGCGTAGTAGTGATAACCGGTCAATCCGTTTGTGGATCCCATGTTGAGAATCACGCCGCCATCCGCTGCCCACATGCGCCGCGCGGCCTGCTGAGCAACGTAGAAAACCCCGTTCAGGTTGATGTCTATTACACTGCGCCATTCCTCCGGCGTGATGTCCAGAAACGCATGGCGGATGCTGATACCGGCATTGTTGATCAGCACATCCAACCCGCCAAAGAGAGCATCCAGTTCATCGAAAGCACGCTTTACAGCATTCGCGTCAGAGACATCTGCCAGGAGAATCCCGCTCAGGGCAGGCAAGATTTCCCGGCCGCGCTGACAGGCCGCCGGGTCCCGGTCGAGAACCGCCACGCGGGCGCCTTCCACCAGGAAGCGGCGCGCCGTCTCGAGGCCGATCCCACCTGCCCCGCCGGTAATCAGGACACGTTTGTCTTTCAGTCCGTTCATGTTGCCTCCAAATTCCTGCAAATTGACCGTTCAGACCTCGCGCTGCGCCTTGCCGGTCTTGCGCAAATATGCCCGCCAGGTGACCGCCCATTCATGCGGGTTATCCAAAGGTTCGTGCTGGATGCGGTGGACGGTACTGTTGTGCGGCGCAGTCTTGACGATTTGCGGGTTGGTGTAGGCTTCTTCGGCGATCTGCCGCAGGACGGCCACATACTCGTCCATGTCGGCTTTGGAGTAGGATTCGGTCGGCTCCAGCGTCATCGGCTCAGGGACAACGAAGGGATGGTGGCTGGTCCAGTAGTGCATGCCGAAATCGGTCACGCGAATCTCGATTTCCTCCGAGGTGACGCCGGTCTCGCGGGTCAACTGCTCCCAACTGTAGCGCACCTGCTCGATGCGGCGCTTGCCTTTGGCGTAGGGCGCACTCACGCCGCGAATCTCCAGCACCTTGTTTAACAGATAGTTGTTGTTCAACACGGCCACTTCCGACACCTCGCGCAGGCCGTCGGCGCCCAGGCTCATGATCCAGGCGTAGGCGCGCAAGATGCTCTGCGCCACGCCGTAGAAGGGACGCACTTTACCGATGCTTTGCGGGCGGTCGAAATCCAGGAAGTATTTCTGGCCGTCGAACTCAACGGTGGGGACGGGCAAGAAGGGCGCCAGTTTCTCGTTCACGCAACAGGCCGCGCCGCCGGGTCCGCCGCAGCCGTGCGGGGTAGAGAAGGTCTTGTGCAGATTGAACTGACAGGCATCGAAGCCGGCCTCGCGGGCGCGGGTGATGCCCAGCAGACCGTTGGCGTTGGCCTGGTCGTAGAGGCACAGTCCGCCCGCCTGATGGACGAGGTCCACCATTTCGGCAATGCGCGGGTTGAAGATGCCGGTATCCTCCGGGTTGGTGACGATCAGGCCTGCCGTCCGCTCCGAGACGACCGCCCGGAGTGCCTCCGGCTGAACGTAGCCGTCTTCGTCTGGGTAGAGCGTGATGACCTCGTAACCGGCCACTTTGGCTGCCGCAGCGTTGGACGGATGCGAGAAGATGGTCGTCACCACCTGGTCGCGCTGCTTGCCCTGTCCGCGGCTCTCGTGATAGGCGCGCAACATGCAGATATTGGCAAAGATGGCCGCCGACCCGGCCGAGGGCTGGAATGTCACCCGATCCAAGCCGGAGATTTCCTTGAAAATCTGCTCCATGCGGTACATGATTTCCAGGATACCCTGCACGGTCGAATCATCTTGAAGAGGGTGCAATTCGGTCAGTTTGGGCGAGCGCGCCAACTGGTCGTTGACCTTGGGACTGTACTTCATCGTGCAGGTGCCTTGACCGATGTCAATGTTCAGGTCCACGCCCAGGTTCTCTTGGGAAAGACGGGCGTAGTGACGCAAGACATGGATTTGGGACATCTCCGGCAAAGCGGGAGGGACAACCCGACGCAGCGGTTCGGGCAACGCCTGGGCCGGGTTGCCCACCTGTTGCTTGATCCCTGCCTCGACGGGGGGCAGCAACACACCGCGCTGGCCGGGCTGGCTCAACTCAAAAATAATGGGTTCATCCCAGCGCGCCTGATGGAAGCGGCGCGGGCTTGGCTTGGGGGCGATGGGTTTCATTTCAGCACCTCCTGCAGAGTTTTGGCTAATTGATCAAGGTCGGCTTGAGTGTGGACTTCGCTGACGCAGACCAGCAGGCTTTGCCCCAGCGCGGGGAACTCGCCGGAGAGGTCTTTGCCGCCGAAGATATCGCGCGCCAGCAGAGCCTGGTTAACCTGCGCCGCGGTCTTGCCGGTTGCGTCCAGGTTGACCACGAACTCGGTGAAATGAGGCGTCTCATAAAACGGCAGGCGCAAGCCAGGAATGGCGGCCAGTTTTTGCATCAGGTAGCGGCAGCGCTGCATCAGGCCCTCGCCCATCTCGACCATGCCCTGCGGTCCCATCAGGGCCAGGTACACGCCCGCCGTGATGCCCCACAGAGCCGCGGCCGTGCCGACCCATTCCTTGCCCTTTTCTCTCAGTGCAAAGGAAGTGCGTTCATAGGCCACATCGCCAAAACCATATTCGCCCTCCACTGCGGTGGGAGCAACGCCAAACAACCGCGAGGGGAACTCCATCACGAATTTCGGGTCATCGTTGGTCGCAATGAAGCCGCCATGTCCGCCGCCATAATACATGTGGATACCCAGCGGTTGGATGTCGCCGCAGACGATATCGCCTCCATACTCGACCGGCGGCCGAATCACGCCTAGAGAGATGGGATTCACCCCCACCACAGCCAGAGCGCCAACAGCATGTGCCGCGGCGCTTATCTGGTCTGCCTGAATTTCGAGCAAGCCGAGATAGGTTGGGTTTTCGAAGTACACGGCTGCCACGCGCTCGTCGAGGGCAGATTTCAACGCGCTCAGGTCGAGCAGGCCGGTTTGCGGGTCGAAGGGAATGCGCTGGATGGCAATGTCGGGGCGCAGGTAGGCCTCCACCTTCGAGAACTTGTCAGCGCCCATATTTAACGGGAGCAGGACAAGGGTCCGGCCCGTGATGCGGCAAGCCATACGCAGGGCGGTAGCCGTTGCCTGGAAGCCGTCATAAGTCGGGACGTTGACCACGTCCATATTCAGCAGTTCGCCCATCATGCTCTCGTACTCGAAGAGCGCCTGAAAGCGGCCGTGGTCCTCGTAAGGATCGCCGGCATAGGCAGTGAGGAATTCGCCGCGCGAGTTGATTTCATCGCACACGGCCGGCACCTGGTGCTGGTAACAGCCCGCACCCAGGAAGGAAAGCACCTCGCGCGTGGAGCGGTTTTTGTTGAGCAGGCCGTCCACATGACGGATTAATTCTGCTTCCGAAAGCAGGGGCTCGGGCAGATTGAGTTTGTCCTTGAGGCGCAATTCTTTGGGAATGTCGTCATAGAACTCTTCAATGCTCTTTGCGCCGATGGCCCGCAGCATCTCCTCTTTTACCGCCGGCGCGGAGTTGGGGATGTAGGGGTAAACTGTTTTTTGGGGGCACATATTGATTCCTTTCGGTGGTTGAAAATATCAGGGGTGGCTATTCTCTTTCCGGCAATGGGGGAAGAGCCTCCATGCCAAACTTCTTTGCTGTAGATAAGGTGACGGCCCGGAGTTCCTCGCGCTGTTCTTCAGAAAGCGTATTCGGCTGATAGGTTGCCAATAGTTTTTCTACCCGGCCTTTCGCCCGCTCGAACGTCGTTTTTTCTCCCCGCTTCCTCCAGCCGTCGAAGGATGCCCGGTCTATGACTTCGGATGGCAGGTACTGTTCTTCTCGATGCCATTTGCGTGTATGAGGCAGAGTCAGAAAATCTCCTTTATGCCCGCTCTGCTGCATCAAAGTGATTGCAATGGGGTCGTCACGTACCTCGATGCCTTTGACGAAACGCTTAACCATTCCAATCATCTCAGCATCAATGACCAACTTCTCGAAACTCAAACAGGATTCAAAATCCAACATTCCGCAGCCTGAAATCATGTTTGCTCCTGAAAGCGCTGCGACAAAGTTGCTGCCCATCGACTCAAGGCCGCATTGTGCGTCAATGATCTTTGCATCGCTCATGCCCATATAGGCGTGCGTCGGCAGCCCCAATGCTTTGCCGACCTGGACATAAGCGGAACTGATCATCCAGGTTTCTACTGCTCCCATGGGTGTAGAACCTTCCCGCATGTCAAATATGGCCGGTGAACCTCCCCAAACAATCGGCGCTCCCGGTTTTACTAACTGATGAATGACCACTCCACTCAAACATTCGGCGGTGTGCTGAACGACAGCACCTGCAAGCGTGACCGGTGCGGTCGCTCCTGCCAGCGGCATGGAGATGAGTTGCGCAGGGATGGAATGACGCGCGCAGTCTATAAGATTCTGGCATGTCGTGTCACTCCATAGCACGGCCTCCCGCCGCAGCCAAAGTGACTAGCAGAGTAACTGCCTGCTGTTATGTATCGAGTTGGTCTTTGCAAGAAAACCGTCAACGAATCAACGAATAGGGAAAGCGAATAAACGAATAAGGCCGTGCCATTCGTTTATTCGTTCCCTATTCGTTGACGGTTTGCCCAGGGAACTGCGGAGCGAACCGAGAACGGTCGAACATGGTGCAAAATCTTTACGATCGTGATCGATTCTCAAGAGCAATACTATCATTTCCCGGCTCGCACCCGCTGTCGTCCGGGCGGTTGGGATTAGTGCCAATAGCGCAACAGCCGCGATTGCAGGGATACGTCCCCGGGCCGCACGTTTGAGAATAACAATTTAATGCCGCACAGTAAGCCTGACCAGTACACCCTCCACCTGTACAATCGTAATCATATTCCCATTTAGCACATTGGCATATTGCCTTCACCGGCTCGACCACGCTGAAAAATCCACCCCAAAACAGCAGGAAAACCAGCGTCAATCTTTTCCACATACATCCTCCAATCTCACCGGCAAAAACAGCGGCCAACCGTAAGCGTGCGCCTCGAGCAATCGTTTGCCGGCGGCGGCCGGCTCAACTCTCACTTGGATATAACTGCCGGCAACGGCATCTGTCAACCAGGCTTCTATATCCTGTGTTACTGTCCTGACCGAGTCATCTACCACGAAGTCTCCCTGTGGCTGGTTGACGCCGTTGGTTTTTGCCGCCTCGCAGATATCGTAATAGGAAAAAACAGCCGAATTGCCGATTGCCAAACGCTTGATTCGCCCTCCTGTCCAGATGAACATCCAGCGCCTGTTGGCGCTTACTCCAGCCAACACGCCGCCCAGGGTTTCGCCGTCATCCCCCCAGTACTGCCGGACAAACTCTTTTTCTTCTTTACTCGAACGGGCGATTGTCCAAACGACTTGCCCATACGCCTTCATGCCCGCCTTGAAATACAGCCAACTGCCCATTCCCGCCACAATGGTAAATGACGCCAGCGCGATAAATATCCCCAGCCGTTTGCCCATACTTCATAGTACACAAACTGCCCCCTAAAAATCAAGACCTGTCCCCCCTACTTAACCCATCCTTTATCCACCATGCTGCCGGTCACGATTATACTTTGCAAAATCATTCCCGGCTCGCATATTGGCGCCACATCCCCGGTTTCCAAAACTGCCTGAAACCGCTCGGCCATATCCGGCCAGCGTTTGAATGTTTCGGCGACCAACGGACGTTCAGGATGCTTACCATTAATTGGGATTATACCAAAAGGAGTCATACCAATCACTGTAATGTTGTACTGTTCCTTCCAAACACCTACTACCCATTCTATCCATTTTTCTTCACTAGTTCGACCCGAAAACGGATAAACTAACACTGCCCAACGGCCCTGACCGGGACGCGTCGGGTCATGCAGGTTCAACGGCATTACCAAATAAGTCATCCCCTCATACTCGGTGTAGCCAAAGGTCAAGTCGCGCACAAAAGGCCGTTTGGCAGGGTCGCTGAAATCATGGGGAACATTGGGGTCATATACTATCTTCGCAAAGAATGGCTCTGTCGGATCAGCGCCTTCATAGGGAAATACTAACGGCACCTGCTGGATGGTATTCAAGTCATATGTTTGGGGATGTTCCCGCTCCAGCCAGGCATGATAAGCGCCGCTTAACAGATCTTCCGCAGGGATAAAACATTCACGATATTTCTCGACATCCGGGCAAAACGGAAAGTCTTTGACCGGCGGCCCTTCCTTCTCCCACCCCTTCTCTCCGAACACATAGCGCCAGCCCTCCCCCGCCACCGCCACATCATGGCCGTTTTCGTCCAAAATCTCGTCCACGCCGGCGGCTTTGCCTGCCAGCAGGATGAACATTCGCTCGGTTTCCTCGCCGTTATAAAAAATCTTGGCGGCATAGACCGGGCTGTGGTGGGGCGTTTCCGCCTCCAACGCCGCCACCGCCTGCCAGTCGGTCTGGCCCTTGGCGCGCACGAACTCCGGCCGGCCGTCGGCATCCAAAAGCATCGCCAAGCCAAAAACTTCCTCGCCGTCCGCGCCGGGCTGGTACTGGCCTTCGGCCAACAGCGGCAGCCAGACAATCTGCTCGGCCGGGTAGGCGTGGACCACGCCCTCGGCATCGGTAAAGGCGTACTGCTCCAGGCGCAGCGCGTTCAATTTGGGGTCGTTGGACCGGCTCCATTGAGTTTCGTTCAGGTTGGCTTTCAAATCCGTGACGTGGTCGGCGGTCAGGGCTTCGTGGCCGCGCGTCTGCCATTGGCCGCCGTCGGTTTGCCAGGACAAAGCCGGCACCTGCCCGTCCTCGCCTTTTTCCAACACCGCCGGGGCATAGCGGGTGATATTGCCCTGCTTATCCACGGCAACGAAATAGGCAACGCCCAAATCATCCAGATTGCGGCTGACGGCCAGATAGACGGGGTTGGCGTCCGGCCGCTGGACGGTTTTGGGGATGAACTGCTCGGCGCCGGACTCGGCGTTGACATAGCGCCAATAGTCGCCTTCGGACTCTTTGTCCAGCGCCAGCGTCTCGATCTCTCCCTCTTGGCTGCGCCGGGCAATCTGCTCCGGCACGGCGGTAGCGGTGAAGCCGTTGGTCTCGGCGCCCAAAATCCCCTCCGCTGTGGCGACCGGAATCAAGTTGTCCACGCCGCGCACAATGGCGGTCGGGGCGTCTTCGGCTGGCAGGGTGGAGGCATCCTCGAAGCCCGGAATCTGGGAGAGGAGCAGGCGCCCGGTCGTTTCGGCGGGCAGGGGGACGCGCGCCAGGTCGAGGGGAACGTCGGCGGGCAGGGGCGTGGCGGTGGGGCTGGGGGTTGGGGCGGGGGTGGGCGGTGAACCTGTCGGCGAGAGACAGGCCGAGA
>DAOUCM010000410.1:0-11608 GCA_034431895.1 Anaerolineales bacterium | reverse complement strand
GCCGTATGCCATGCCTGCAAGTATGCTATAATGAAAATGCATTTTGGGGATGACAGGCTTCGACGGGAGAGGCTGGTCCCGGAATGCGAGCCGAGAGGCGCCGAACTCGTTAAACCAGCGCAAACAATCAAGTGCCAACAACACTTCCTACGCCGCGATGCCCCTCGCTGCATAAGCGATGAGCAAACCGGCCTGCCTCCACAGATGAGGCCGCGTCCGCCAGCCCCGAACTCCGCCCCGGGGATGGACCGGGCGACAAAAAGGGCAGAGTGCCGCGCCCGACGCCGCTGACGGCGCGAAAGAGGGGCCTTCGGGCCCCGGCGGCTGGTTGCGGGTCCATTTTGCCGGCTGGATGACCTGCAGCGACACGCCCAACCGGCTACGCTCGTAGAATTCCGAGGGTCGAATCTTTCGGACGCGGGTTCGATTCCCGCCATCTCCACTCCAGAACGCACCCGCGCGGGTGCGTTTTGTGTTCTAGCAGGCTCCTGCCAGGCGGTTGATCTTTCCACAAGCAGGGGAGAGGCGGAATATCAGAATTGTGATAATTTTTTCGGCGCTCTCTTGACTTTCCCTGGAAAGCCATGTATCATAGCATTAGCACTCTGGCATTTCGAGTGCTAAAATATTGCAAAAACCCTTTTGAGGAGGCAAATATGGCACTAAATCTCAAACCTCTTGGCAGCCGTGTTGTCGTCGAGCCAATCGAACAGGAAGAAGTCACAGCCGGCGGCATTGTCCTTCCCGAAACGGCCAAGGAAAAGCCGCAACAGGGCAAGATCCTGGCTGTTGGGCCCGGCGACCGGGACGAAGACGGCGACCGCATCGCCATGGACGTCAAAGTCGGCGACAAGATCCTGTTCGCCAAGTATTCCGGCACCGAGATCAAGGTGGACGGCAAGAAACTTCTCATCCTGCGCGAGAGCGATATCCTCGCCATCATCGAGAGTTAATCATTTCATCTGGAGGAATTTCTTATGGCAGCCAAACAACTCGTTTTTTCAGAAGACGCCCGCCGCCGTTTGCAGCAGGGCATTGATATCGTCGCCAATGCAGTCGCGACCACCCTCGGTCCCAAGGGCCGCAACGTAGCCCTCGACCGCAAATACGGCTCCCCGACCATCACCCACGACGGCGTGACGGTCGCCAAAGAGATCGAACTCGAAGACCCGTTCGCCAACATGGGCGCGCAACTCCTCAAGGAAGCCGCCACCAAGACCAACGACATCGCCGGCGACGGCACCACCACTTCGACAGTCCTCGCCCATGCCATCGTCTCCGAGGGTCTCAAAACCCTCGCCGCAGGCGCCAACCCAATGCGCCTGAAACTGGGCATCGAACAGGGCGTGGACGCGGTCATCGAGACCCTGCGCAAAATGTCGCAGAAGATCGAAACCAAGGAAGAAATTGCCTCGGTAGCCACCAACTCCGCCGCCGACCCTGAAATCGGCAACCTGATCGCCGATGTGATGGACAAAGTTGGCAAGGACGGCGTCATCACCGTCGAAGAGTCCAAGTCCCTGCAGTTCGAGACCGAATACGTCGAGGGGATGCAGTTCGACCGCGGCTACATCTCGCCCTACTTCATCACCGATGCCGAACACATGGAGGCCGTCATCAGCGAGCCGTATGTGTTGATCCATGAAAAGAAAATTTCGGCGGCGCAGGATATCGTCCCGCTGCTGGAGAAACTCGTCCAAATTGGCAAGCGTGAACTGGTCCTCATCGCCGAAGACGTAGACGGCGAAGCCCTGGCCACGCTGGTATTGAACAAACTGCGCGGTATGCTCAACGTGTTGGCCGTCAAAGCGCCCGGCTTCGGCGACCGCCGCAAGGCCATGTTGCAAGACATTGCCATCCTGACCGGCGGCACCGTCATCTCCGAAGAGACCGGCCGCAAACTCGAAACCGCCACCATCCAAGACTTGGGCCGCGCCGAAAAAGTTGTGGCTGACAAAGAGAATACCACCATCGTCGGCGGTAAGGGCGAAGCCTCTGCCATTCAGGGGCGCATCAAGGAAATTCGCGCTGAGATCGACAAAAGCACCAGCGACTATGACCGCGAAAAACTGCAAGAACGCCTGGCCAAACTGTCCGGCGGTGTGGCTATCATTCGCGTTGGCGCTGCTACCGAGACCGAATTGAAGGAAAAGAAGCACCGCGTAGAAGATGCGCTTTCCGCTGCCCGCGCAGCCGTGGAAGAAGGCATTGTGCCTGGCGGTGAAATCTCGCTCATCAACGCTGCTGCCGCTCTGGAAAAGGTCGCAGCCGAAGACGAAGAGACCAAAGTGGGCATCAACATCGTCCGCAAGGCGCTCGAGGCCCCCATTCGCAAACTGGCTGCCAATGCCGGACAAGATGGCTCTGTCATCATTGATACCGTCCGCCGCACGGCTGCCGAGAAGAAGAACAAGAACATCGGCTACAACGTGCTGACCGGCGAATATGTGGACATGATCAAAGCCGGCATCATTGACCCGGTCAAAGTGGTGCGCGGCGCGCTCGAAAACGCCACCTCCATTGCCGCCATGATTTTGACGACCGATGTGTTGATTACCGACTTGCCCGAAAAAGAGAAACCCGCCGCTCCGCCCATGCCGGAGTACTAAAATTCAGTATCCTCTCCATGAACAGTAGGACAACTCGAGCAGAGTTGTCCTACTTGTTTTCGATCGCAGCAGCAGTGATATAATTCGCCCGCTATGTCACTCGCTGAATTCATCTATACCGAAGTCCTCAAACCCAAACCGCTCAAAGCGTTGACCAATGCTATCCTGTTGCGCATCATTCCCGAAACTTTGAAGATTGGGCCGGCTGTCTTGCACCTCGACCTGTCTGACCCGGTGGTTTCGGGTGCGTTGGCATTGCATGTTTTCGAGCCTAGCGAATTGGCTTTCTTTCGAAAATATTGCCGCGGACCCTTGACGCTGGTAGACATCGGCGCCAATGTAGGCTTGTACACTGTTCTGGCCATGCATCAACTGGATGCTGGCGGACGCATCGTGGCCCTCGAACCCCATCCCGGCTCTTTTGCTTTCTTGCAAAGGAACGTGAGCGCGAATCGAGCCGTCCCCTCTACTTGTTCCCGCGTAGAGGCTTTGAACCTGGCTGCGGCGCCCGAGCGCGGTCCCCAAGAACTGCGCCTCAACCCAGAGAATCGCGGCGACAATCGCTTGTATCGCGGCACCTATCAGGGCAAAATCGAGCAATGGGAGTCCTTGCCTGTCGAAGGCCGCCCTGTGGACGAGGTGTTGGCCGAACTGGGTATCGAACAAGTCAACTTCGTCAAAATAGACATCCAGGGCTACGAACAAAAAGCCATCTCTGGCTTTCAGAAAACCCTGGCGCGCTCTCCGAACGTAATTTTGATGAGCGAATTCTGGCCCAAGGGCCTGCGCGAAGCCGGCGGCGATGCGCGCGCCTACCTGGAGATGCTGGCCGGGCTGGGCTTCCGTCTGTATGAGTTGATGGAAAGACCGCGCGGCAAGGTTATCCCCCTCGAAGACTGGGAAGCCCTCATCTCCCGTTTGCCAGAACGAAAGTACGCCAACATCATTGGTGTAAAAGGGTACGACCTCTAATCTTCAGCCTCGTCTGTTAGCCCAATGACCTCGTCTATCCTGGCCATCACCTCAGGCGTGAACTTATCCACGAAGTGCATGGCTTTCATGTTCTCATGTACCTGTTCCAGGCGGCTGGCGCCGGTGATGACGGTGCTGACATAGGGATTTTGCAAGCACCAGGCCAGCGAAAATTGTGCCAGAGTAGCGCCCATCTCTCTGGCAATTGGCTCCAGCGCTGCCACTTTAGCCAATTTGTCTGAATCGGTCAGATGTTTTTGCAGCCACTCGTAGCCTGGCAGCGCGCCGCGGCTGTCTTGGGGAATGCCCGCCCGATATTTCCCTGTCAGCAAGCCTGAGGCCAACGGGCTCCAGGTCGTGCTTCCATAGCCATATTCCTTGTAGACGCGCCGGTACTCTGCGCTAAAGCGATGCCGCTCGAACAGATTGTACACCGGCTGTTCCATAACCGGTTTGTGCAGGTGATGTCGTTCTGCAATCTCGATGGCGGCCACGATCTCTGCCGCCGACCATTCAGACGTTCCCCAGTAGAGCGCCTTGCCCCACTCGATGATGTTGTGCATGGCCCAAACGGTTTCTTCGATGGGTGTAGCCGCATCGGGGCGGTGACAAAAGATGAGGTCCACATACTCCAGCCCCAGGCGCTGGAGCGAACCGTTGATGCCCTCGATGAGATACTTGCGGTTGAGGGTGTTCTTTTCGTTGGGACCGTCATGCAGTCCCCAGAAGAGTTTGGTCGAAACCAGGTAGCTGCCGCGCCGCCAGCCCAACTTCTTGAGCGCCGCGCCCATGATTTCCTCTGACTTCCCACCGGCATACACCTCAGCGTTGTCGAAGAAATTGACGCCCGCCTCATACGCAGCGGCCATCATTTCGGCTGCTGAGTCCACTCCCGCCTGGTGGTGGAATGTGACCCACGAGCCAAACGACAGTTCACTGACCTGGATACCGCTTTTGCCTAAATGACGATAGTTCATTTGACCTCCTGATTATTTTGGAATATTTGTACACGTGTGCCTGCGCACAGGGCAGGCAAAAAGTTCAACCAACCACACAGATACGGCGTTCTTTTCTCCGCTTCTTCGTAGTTCAGTGCCTTTCGACAGGCTGCACCCGGGGGGCTTGCCCGAATTTGGCTCTGACGGATAGCACTTGCCTGCAAGTATAATCTAAGTATGCAACGCCTCTTCCTGCTTTTGGTCGTTCTGCTTGCGGCTTGCGCGCCGGCCTCTTCCCCTCAGATGCCCTCAGCCACACTTGTCTTACATCCCTATGCCACGCCTACCTCCACGCCCACTGCCCAACAGGCGCAGGGCCTGGTGCTGGCCTGGCAAACGCCCTTGCCCTCCCCCACTCCTTGGATATATGAAGTCCAGGCTGGCGACACGTTGAGCGGCATTGCATACGCCTTTGGCATCTCGCTGGATGAACTGCAGTCCCTCAACCCAGATATTTCTCCTAACAACATGCCCATCGGGACGAAACTCAAGATTCCAGCCGCCTCGACCCACGTGGGGGGCGCCTCGACGCCTACGCCTGTGCCTGCTCCTGTGGAACAAATTGTCTGCTACCCCTCGGCCGAGGGCGGCGTCTGGTGCTTTGTGCTGGTCAGCAACGACGCTGCTACCCCTCTCGAAAACCTGTCGGCCCGCGTCACGCTGCTGGACTCTCAAGGAGAGGAGGTGGCTTCTGGCCTGGCGCTCCCCCCGCTCGACATTCTGCCTGCGGGCGCCCGCTTGCCGCTGTCAGTCTACTTCCCGCCGGTCGTTCCGGTGGACATTCGCCCCCAGGCGCAACTTCTGAGCGGCATCCTGCTCTTGGCCGATGACACACGCTATTTGCCTGCTCGCGTGCGCAACAGCCTGGTGCAAATCGGCGCTTTGGGGCGCAGTGCGCAGGTCAGCGGAACGATATACCTGCCCGAAAACCTCCCCCCTGCCGGCGTGGTATGGATTGCGGCCACAGCCTATGACCGCGTTGGCCGGGTGATCGGTGTGCGGCGTTGGCAAGCGATCAACGTCCTGCCGCCAGGCGGCGAGGAGCCGTTCGACTTCCTGGTTTCCAGTTTGGCAGGTGAAATTGCGCGCGTAGAACTGACGGTCGAAGCCAGAGTGCGTTGAGTACGTTCTTGCAAGACGGGTCTGTTGCAGGTGCGATTCTTGCGCCGATGACGCCGTTCAAGGCAGCGGGGTAATGCCGGTCAGATCCACTGTCGTCAGCAGGTCACGGATGCGGCGATGCAGTAGCGGGTGTTCCAGGTCGGGCGCCAGGTCTGCCAGCGGAGCCAGCACGAAGCCTCTTTCGTGCAGATGCGGATGTGGAATCACCAGGTCGGGGGTGTCCAGCGTGAGTGCATCATAGAATAGAATGTCCAGGTCAATCAATCGCGGCCCCCAATGCAAGGTTTTTTTGCGCCCCATGCGCGTTTCGAGATGCTTTAAATAAGAAAGCAACTCCGCTGGCGGTAAATCGGTCTCTGCTTGTATTGCCATGTTGAGGAAAGGGGGTTGAGGGGTATATCCCCAGGGGGGCGTCTCAAAAATGCGCGATTCGGTCAATACCCGCACCTCTGGCGGCAGCGACTGAACCGCAACACGCAGGTTAGAGAGGCGGTCGCCTAAGTTCGTGCCGAGCGCAAGATAGACAATATGCTGCATGAAGCCCTAGACGCCTCAGCCTCCCAGCGCCTCATTCAGCCAGTCCAAAAACCCCTTTTCCTTGGGCTTGACTGTCGAGCCAAGCGATTCGGCCAGTTTTTCGAACAATTCGCGTTGTTCGCGTGTCAACTTGTCGGGGATTTCCACGTTGACCAGGATCAATTGGTCGCCGCGTCGTCCATTGCCCCGCAGATGCGGCACGCCTTTGCCTTTGAGTGTGAATATTTTACCTGGCTGAGTGCCGGCTGGAATCCTCAGTTTCTCACTCCCATCCAGGGTTGGCACCTCGACCTCCGCACCCAAAGCGGCCTGTGCTACATTGATGTCGAGATTGAGCAAGATGTCATTCTCACGCCGCTTAAAGAACGGATGCGCCTGAACATCCAGCACCAGGTACAAACTGCCGTTCGGGCCGCCATACACGCCCGGCCCGCCCTCCCCTGCCAGGCGAATTTGAGTGCCGGCATCCACGCCGGCGGGGATTTGCACCTTTTTCCTGACCGTCTTGCGTTCCAGTCCGCTGCCGCGGCAGGTATGACAAGGCGAAGAAATGACCTCGCCGCGCCCATTGCAGGTCGGACAGGTAGCCGTCTGCATCATCTGACCCAGGAACGTTTGACGAATCTGGCGCACCTCGCCTTGCCCGCCACATGTGGCACAAGGGGTGGGAGAGGTGCCTGGTTCTGCGCCCGAACCGCCGCAGGTGGAGCAGGTCTCCTCGCGTTGGAACTCGATTTCCTTTTCCACCCCAAAGACGGCCTCCTCGAAGGTCAGCGAGACCGTCATTTGCAGGTCGCGCCCGCGACGAGGCGAACGCCGCGCCCGCCGTCCGGTAGAGAAGCCAAACCCGCCTAGGATTTCCTCGAAAATATCGTTGAAATCCATCGTGGCAAAATCGGGCATACCACCCAAATCGCCCAAACCGGCTCGCCCATAGCGGTCATAACGCGCGCGTTTGTCCGGGTCCGACAACACGCCGTAGGCCTCGTTGATTTCCTTGAACTTTTCCTCGGCGTCGGAGGACTTGTTCACGTCTGGGTGGTACTGACGCGCCAACTTGCGGAAGGCCGCCTTGATATCGTCGTTGGACGCGCCGCGCGGAACACCCAAGATTTCGTAATAATCGCGATTGCTCATCGTTTCACAAAGAAAGAGACAAGACAAACAGATAGCAATGGCCGTTTTCGAACCGCTTCCTACTCTCTACTCTCTTTCTCACTCCTTCACTTCTCCGTCAATGACCTCCTCATCGTTCTTGCCAGACGATGAGCCGGCCCCGGCTTCCGATACACCGCTCCCCTCCCCCTGGTATACGCTGGCGCCAATCTTTTGGAGAGCCTCACCCAAGACCGCGGTAGCAGATTTGATAGCGGCTACGTCATCGCTTTCAGCCGCCTTGCGCGCTGCGGCTGCCTTGGCCTCCACATCGGCGCGCACCTCGGCTGGCACCTTGTCGCCGAAGTCTTTCAAGGCCTTTTCGGCGGCATAGGCCGTGTTGTCGGCGTGATTGCGGGCTTCGATCAGTTCCTTGCGCCGGCGGTCCTCTTCGGCGTGCGCTTCGGCGTCTTTCCTCATCTGTTCGACCTCGCTTTCAGACAAGCCAGATGAAGCCGTAATGGTGATGTGCTGGCTGCGACCGGTGGCCTTGTCGGCGGCGGTGACCTTCAGGATGCCGTTGGCGTCTATGTCGAAGGTTACCTCAATTTGCGGCACACCGCGCGGTGCCGGCGGAATGCCATCCAGGATGAACTTGCCCAACGATTTATTGTCGGCAGCCATCGGACGTTCGCCTTGTAGCACATGGATTTCTACCTGCGTCTGATTGTCGGAAGCGGTCGAGAAGATTTGGCTGCGACGGGTAGGGATGGTGGTATTCCGTTCGATTTGCGGCGTGGCCACACCGCCCAATGTCTCGATAGACAAAGTGAGCGGGGTTACGTCGAGCAGCAAAATGTCTTTCACTTCGCCGCCCAATACACCGCCTTGAATAGCCGCGCCAATGGCGACCACTTCGTCAGGGTTGACGCCTTTGTGCGGCTCTTTGCCGAAAAAGGCGCGTACCCGATCTTGCACAGCGGGCATGCGGGTCATACCGCCCACCATGACGATTTCGTTTACCTGGGCAGGGGTCAGCCCGGCGTCGGCCAGCGCCTGCTTGACGGGAGCAATCGTCCGGTCCACCAAATCGGCGGTCAATTGTTCCAGTTTGGCGCGCGTCAGCGTCATGACCAAATGCTTGGGTCCGCTGGCATCGGCGGTGATGTAGGGCAGGTTGATCTCGCTCTGCATGGTGGTCGAGAGTTCGATCTTGGCCTTCTCGCTGGCTTCTTTCAAACGTTGAAGCGCCTGGCGGTCGCTCGAAAGGTCAATGCCGTTATCCTTCTTGAATTCTTGAATCAAGTAATCCATGATGCGTTGGTCGAAGTCGTCGCCACCCAGGAAGGTATCGCCGCTGGTCGAACGTACCTGAAAGACGCCCTCGCCCACTTCCAACACAGAAATATCGAAAGTGCCGCCGCCCAGATCATAGACGGCGATGATTTCATTGTTTTTCTTATCCAGCCCATAGGCTAGTGAAGAAGCGGTTGGCTCATTGATAATGCGCAGCACCTCCAAGCCGGCAATTTTGCCGGCATCTTTGGTGGCATTGCGCTGAGCGTCGTTGAAATAAGCCGGGACGGTGATCACCGCCTGAGTGACCGGTTCGCCCAGATATGCCTCGGCATCCGCCTTGATCTTAGCCAGAATCATAGCCGAGATCTCTGGCGGGCTGTACTCTTTGCCATCCATCACCACGCGCACGTCGCCGTTCTCGGCCCGTCCCACCGTATAAGGGACGCGCTGGCGGGTGCGCTCGACCTCGGCATCATCGGCTTTGCGGCCCATGAATCTCTTGATGGAAAAGATCGTGTTTTGCGGATTGGTGATGGCTTGATTGCGCGCCACCCGCCCTACCAGTCGCTCATGATTCTTGTTGACCGCCACCACCGAAGGGACCAGCCGCTCGCCTTCTGCTGATGGAATGACCACCGGCTCACCGCCGCTCATCACAGCCGCCACCGAGTTGGTCGTGCCTAGATCGATGCCAATAATTTTTCCCATGGATACTCCCTTCACACCTTACGTTTCACGCTTCACGCATCACATTATTGCGCCACCCTCACCATCGCCGGCCGGATGATGCGATCGCCTAGCATGTAGCCATTTTGCACCACCTCGATCACATGTCCACTTTCCACTTCCTGACTTGGCTCGCTCGAAATGGCCTCATGGAGGGTGGGGTCGAACGGTTGGCCGGCGGCCTCGATGCGTTTCACGCCCTCGGCTTCCAGCACATTCTGAAATTTACGCGCAATCAGCGCCATACCTTCAGCCCATGAATCGCCATTGGGACGGTTTGCCAGCGCGCGTTCCAGGTCGTCTAGCACGGGCAGCACCTTTTTGAAGATATCGCCTTTCATGGCGACATACTCTGCCTCGCGGTCGCGTTGGATGCGGTTCTTGTAATTGACGAACTCTGCCTGGGCACGTTGCCAGCCATCCAGATTTTCGGCGGCTTTGGCCTCGGCCTCTTCGAGTTGTTTTTTCAACGCCTCGATCTCAGCCTGGAGTTGCTGGCTGTTCCCCGGCATCTCCTCCGCCTCGACGGGTGTTTCAGTGACTTCTTCGATTTGTTTTTTAGAGGATTTTTTCTCTGTCATACTTTCACCATACCATATTACGCACTACGCACTACGCATTACGCATTACGCACTACGCATTACGCACTACGCACTACGCCTTACGTTTTACCCCTCACACACTTCGTATCCCCTCTTCCTCCCCTCCCATCGCGTCGTTGACCAGGTCGCTAAGCAACCCGGCTACGAAGCGGACGGTGGGAATCGTTCTGGCATACGACATGCGCATGGGTCCAAGCACGCCCAACATACCGGTGGCCAGTCCTTGCACGCCATAGCGCGCCAACACCATCGAGCATTGACGCAACTCCTCCCAGCCGCCCTCGCTGCCAATCAACACCTGCAAACCGCCTACGGCGCTATTGGTCACTGAGCGCGCTAACAGGTCTTGCAGGGTGGAGCGTTCTTCGAACATGCGCAAAGCGCGGCGCGCTTCATCTGAATCGGAAAATTCTGGCTCCGAGAGGACGTTGGTCAGGCCGTCAGTGTAAATGTTGCCTGAAACGCGCTGTTCCATGCGGCGCATGTCTTGTAAGATGAGGCTCAGGATATCCTGGTCGAGAGCGTCGGAACGGGCCGGAAGGGCAGAAATCGCCTCTATCGCCAAACCCGATAGAAGTCCGTTGAGACGCGCGGCGCATTGGCTGAGCCGCTCCTGAGAAACGGGTTCGGCCAGGGTCAAAATCTGCTGACTGACCTCGCCTCCCGCCATGACCAGCACCATCAGCACTTGGCGCCCTTGGGTAGAAATCAACTCGATGTGTTTGAAACGCGCTGTCTCGGCATGGGGCGCAGTCACCACCGAAACGCCCTGTGATTGATGCGCCAACACAGAGGCGGCCAGCGTCATCCATTGGTCTATGTCAGGGCGCACCTGATAGAACTGATGAGCAATGGTATGCTGGATACTTTCGGGCAGTTCGGCTTGCTGCATCATCTGACTCACGAAGAAACGATAGCCTTCTTCCGTAGGAACGCGCCCGGCCGAGGTGTGCGGCTGGCGCAGGTAGCCCATCTCTGTCAACGCGGCCATTTCGTTACGGACGGTGGCCGAACTCAAATCCAGGCGGTAGCGTTCGACCAACGGCTTCGAGCCAACCGGCTGCGCCGTCTCGATATACTCGCGGATGATCAACACCAAGAGAGTTTTTTGTCGTTCGGTCAGGTCTGTCATTTTTGCTAGTCGAATGAATGTGTATTCCACAAGTTAGCACTCCCGAAGTGAGAGTGCTAATTTCACGGAAATAATGATAACACGCCTGCAAGTGAGCGTCAATAAGAGGAGTGTAAGAAAACCTGAATTCGGGATAAGCCTTTGAACCGTCCCGAAGGCTCGAAAAAAGCCTTCGGGACGGTTATGGTTATCTCGAACTGGCGTTGAGAAAGAGTCTCTTGCGAAAGTTGAAAAGCAAACTCCTCGACAAAGCCGGGGTTTCCCCTTCTTTTCGAGAAGATATCTTGTAAAGAGTCAGGAAAGTGCCGAGGTGAGAAGGCGTTGCGGCTCAGGGCGTTTGTCTTGGACGCCAGGCCGGATCGAAATCGTCGCTAAGGTCGCTGGTCAGGCGTGTGCGGGTGGCGCCGCTGGCTGTCATGAAATAGATGTCGTGATTGTCCTTTTCGTCCACGCTTTCGTAGGCAATCCAAAAACCGTCGGGTGAAAAGCGCAAGTTTTGGAGAGTCATCACCCCCA
>DAOUCM010000409.1:0-4115 GCA_034431895.1 Anaerolineales bacterium | reverse complement strand
CTGCCCTGTCGCGGCCAAGGGGACGTAGAGTGAGCCTCAGTCTGGCTCCGTCTTGCCGGAGGCCTTTTCACTTTGTATCTGACGTAACAAGGCGCGCAGATTGCGTTGGTGCAGCCTCTCAGCCAACCCGCCCAGGTGAACGCGGCTTTTGCCGCACTCCTCGATTTTGATGTTGTCCAGGTATTCCTCGGCAGCCTTGCGCCGGGCGGCTGTGCGTACTACTTTCTTGATGGCGTTGATATAGTTCAAATTTTCTTTGACTGCCGAGTCGATCTCGCCGCGCAGGATGATGTCGCCGTGACCCTGGACGATGTTCTCCAGCCCCATGCGCCCAATTTTCCGGATGGAAGCGGCAATCTCATCGGCATTGCCGTCCACAATATAAGGCAATGGCATGAAGGCATCGCCGGCAAACAGGATACGGTCTTCCTCGACCAACACGCTGATGCCGTCCGAACTGTGACCCAAGGCCGGCATGATGACGAGATTCTTCTTGCCCACGCGCAGGGTGACCTCACCCTGACTGAAAGTCACTTGAGGTAGGACGATTTTGACTTGCCGCAAGATGGCATTTTGTTTGCGCGCCGCCTCCAGGGAGGGGATGCCTCGTTCGTTCAGCAATTCCCGGCAACGATCATGGGCTATCACCGTTGCGCCGGGGAAGAAGCAATTTCCCCAGGCATGATCGGCGTGATGGTGGGTGTTGATCACATAACGAACTGGCACGCCCAATTCATGTTCAATGAATTCTCGGATGCCCAGCGTTTCTTCGGGCAGGGCCAGCGTATCTATGACCACTGCCCATTGCGGCCCGGTTATCACGCCGGCCGTCACTTGGGCGTAGACTTCACTTTGAAACCAATAGACATTTTCGGATACACGTTCGCGGTGCATGTTGTTCCTCGCCGTGAATTTCTCGTATCCTCTCGATAAATCGGGGCGCAGGGTGTTTTGGACGTGTCGAACACGTCTCCATTGCCCAATTAGTCCTCCTTTTCGAGAAGATACAATTTCCTTATTAGTAGCATAAATGCCTGGTAAAAGTCAAGTTGTATAGACAAATACAACATATCCACTTACCCACACTCCCCCCCAACCCCTCATCATCCCCGCAAAGCAGAGAAGGGGGCTCTCGAATGGAAAAGTAGCAGGGAAAGGAAAACAAAGAGATACTGGAAGCCCCCCATTAAAGAGGTAAAATTGAAGTAACGAATTGCATTTCAATAGGAGCCGCTATGCCAAATGTAGCCGTTGTCACTGACAGTACCGCCAGCATCCCAGAAACCTTGCTCAAGGAATTGAACATTCATGTCGTTGCTTATTACATCCACCGTGGCAAGGAAGTCCTGCGCGACCTGGTCACCGTTCAAAGAGACGAATTCTTACGCTGGCTGCCGTCAGCCTCTGTTCTGCCCACTACTGCCAGCCCGGGCCCAGGCGACTATCTCGAGTTATACCGTTCATTGATTGCCCAGGGCATCCGCCAGATTATCAGCATTCACATGACTTCTAAGGGCAGCGGCGCATATCAGGCTGCGACGGTGGCTCAATCTATGCTGCAAGAACAAGAGAAGGATGCGGGGGTACGCATCGAGGTCGTGGACACGCGCAATGTCTCTCTGTGCCAAGGATGGATGGCTATCGAGGCTGCTCGCGCTGCTCTTTCCGGTCTTTCACTAGACGATGTGCTTATGACCGTCAAAAAGATGATTCCTGTTACCCAAATGATTCAAACCGCCGACACCTTGAAATACCTCTATATGGGCGGGCGTATTGGTATGGCAAAGCGGCTGGTGGGCACCCTGCTCAACATCAAGCCGCTGATTGGTATGAAGGATGGCGTGATCGTGGCGCTGGGGCAAGCGCGCAGCCGAATGCAGGCCTACACAATGATGTCCGATTTGGTTGCCGATGCAATTGGGAAAGGCAAAGCCAAAGTAGCCTATGTCCATGCAGGGGCACTGGAAGAGGTGGAAAAGATCAAACAATTGGTCGAAAGGCGGGTGGATGTCGTCGAGAGCCTCCTCGCCGAACTTTCGCCCGCTTTGGCTGTTCATACCGGGCCAGGCACAGCGGGATTGTGTTTTTATCCTCTTGAAAGTTGACCGTACTTCCTCCTCATCCTTCTTCGAGAGGCTGCCTGATAGTATTCTTCACGACGCTGGCTGCTGCTGCGTGATGCAGTGGATGTTGCCGCCGCCCAGGAGTATCTCCCGAGCGGGAACACCGACCACCTTGCGATCGGGCAGCAGGCGCTGGAGCGCAGCCAACGCCTCGGCGTCGTGCGGGTCATCGAAGGTGGGAACAATCGCGCTGCCGTTGCAGAAATAGAAGTTGATGTACGAGGCCGCCATCCGGTCACCCGCTTCGCGTGGGAGCGTGCCTTCCACCGCGTCCACGCCTTCGGCTTCTTCGGGGGTGATGAGGATGAGATTGGGCTGGTGAATCTTGTGGATGGTGAATTTGCGCCCTTTGGCGTCGGTCTGGCTCATCAGGTAGTCCAATGCCTCGGCGGAGCGTTCGTACTGCGGGTCGCTCTTGTCATCCGTCCAGGTGAGGGCGATTTCGGCAGGGCGCAGGAAGCAGGCCAGGTTGTCCACGTGACCGGTCGTCTCGTCGTTGTAGACTCCGCGCGGAATCCATAGCACTTTTTCCACGTTGAGATAGTCTTTCAGCGCGGCTTCGATTTCTTCCTGCGATAAATCGGGGTTGCGGCCCGGGCTGAGCAGGCACTCGGCGGTGGTGATGCACGTGCCTTCACCGTCCACGTGAATCGAGCCGCCTTCCAGCACGATGGGCGCCTGATAGCGGTTGAGACGTTCGATTTCCAGCACCTTTTGCGGGACGGCGTCGTCCAAATCCCAGGGGAAGTAGAGACCGTTGTAGAGGCCGCCCCAGGCGTTGAATTTCCAGTCAATGCCGCGCACTGCGCCCTGGCCATTGATGACGAAGGTCGGGCCGCAGTCGCGCATCCAGGAATCGTTGTTGGAGATTTCGACAACGCGCACTTCGGGCGGCAGCATCTGGCGGGCGTTGGCATACTGGCTGTGATTGACGCCCATGGTCACTGGTTCGAACTGGGCGATGGCGCGCGCCACAGCCACGAAGGCCTTCTGCGCCGGTTTGGCGCCCAATCGCCAGTTATCGGGGCGCTGCGGCCAGAGCATCCACGTGCCGGCATGCGGGCCGAATTCGGCAGGCATGAAGAAGCCGTCAGCGCGAGGGGTAGAGGAGAGAGTACGTGCCATTTTATGCCTTCCTTCGTGAGACAATGAGAAGTCCTTCGCCAACCAAAATGGTGACCAGCACACCGATCAGCACCGGGGCAGCATAGGCCCAATCAATCGGTTCTCCCGGCACCCACACAAAGAAAACAATTGCTTGGACGATGAACAACAGGCCGATGATTGAGATGATCCAGGCCAGCGGTTTGCCGCCGGGGACGGTATAGGGGCGATTAACCTTCGCATCCACAGCGCGCAATTTCAGGAAAGCCGGGTAGAGCATCAGGTAGGGCAACAGGAAAATGATGGACGAAAAGGCAAACAGCGTCCAGAACAGGTCTTCGTTGCTGCCAGCCAGGAAGCCATAGACGAGGACCACCAGCGTCGAAACGACGCCAGTGATGATGTAGGCGCCGACCGGGGTCTTGTTTACCGGATGCAGCCTGCCAAAAATGGCGGGCAGGGTGGCTTCCTCGGCAGCCTGGGCCGCGGCGCGGTTGGCGCCCATCGTCCAGGTGACCATGTTGGCAAAGAAGGTGTACAAAGCGCCAATCCCCAACACAATCACAGCAACGTTTCCAACCGGCGAATCGCCCAACACCGCCTGGAGGGTATCCACAATGCCAGAGACCAGGCCCAACTCTTCAAGCGGCAAGGCCAACAGCATCCCCACCGTAGCGAACAGGTAGAAGAAGGCAATCAGCGCGCCGGAGGTGATAATTGCCTGAGGAATGTCGCGAGCAGGGTTTTTCATCTCGTCGCCTGCGCCAGACATCAGTTCGAAGCCCAGGAAGTTGTACACAATGACCGGCAGGAAGGCCAGCCCGGCATCCCAGGTGGGCAGCATGGCCTGGAACGACAGGTCATTGGCAACGCCATTCCGCAGGGCAA
>DAOUCM010000408.1:0-6845 GCA_034431895.1 Anaerolineales bacterium | reverse complement strand
GTGCAGGTGCGTATCGTCATGGAAAGCGACAACCGTGACAAGGACGACCCGCAAAAACTGATGGAGGCTGGCATCACCGTGCTGGGCGATCGCCGCGAAGGTCTGATGCACAACAAATTCATCGTCATAGACCGCTCCGAAGTGTGGTTAGGTTCGATGAACTTTACCGATACCGGCGTCTACAAAGACAACAACAATATGCTCCTCGTGCGGTCGGTCAAACTAGCCGAAAATTACACCAAAGAGTTCGAAGAAATGTTCATAGACGACAAATTCGGCCCAGACACCGTATCGGCAACCCCCAACCCCTCTTTGACCATTGACGGAACGTTATTGGAAAATTATTTCGCTCCCGACGATGCGCCCGCCTTCAGTTTACTGCCTCTGCTCCAAAACGCGCAGCAAAGCATCTACTTCATGGCTTACTCCTTTACCTCCGACTCGCTTGGCGAAGCCATCCGCACCCGCGCCGCCGAGGGAGTGACAGTGGCTGGCGTGATGGACGCGGAACAAATCCAATCGAACATTGGCACAGAATATGACCTCTTCAAGCAAGCCGGCCTGGATGTCCGCGCAGACGGCAATGCTGGTTTGATGCACCACAAGGTCCTCGTGATAGACGAAGAAATCGTGGTGACGGGTTCGTACAACTTTACCAACAGCGCCGAGACGCGCAACGATGAGAATCTGGTGATTATCTATGACCCCCAGGTGGCAGCATACTTCTTACAAGAATTCCAACGGCTATTTACACAGGCGCAACCGTAGAAGATGAGGCCCCCTTTAGAGCAAGGAGCGGGGTG
This sequence comes from Anaerolineales bacterium, assembly GCA_034431895.1. Lineage (GTDB taxonomy): Bacteria > Chloroflexota > Anaerolineae > Anaerolineales > Villigracilaceae > JAABUE01. The sequence goes on along the minus strand of DAOUCM010000408.1, from coordinate 6,042 downwards.
AGTTGGGCAGGCAAAGCGCGCCTAACTCACCCCGCTTCCCCTTCTTCTTTATCTCAAGTAATACTCAACCAGCAAACGCGGACGAGCGGTCAAGTCAACGTAGTCGCCGCTGTAGAAGAGCAAGTAATCCTCTCCCAAATCATCGTTGTCGTCCAGTTGGAATCGCAAGCGCAACTGAGTGAGACCGCGCAGGTTGATATACTGGAGCGACGGGTCGCTCAGCCAGGCCCAATACCAACTATCCAGAGGATTGTCCTCCATGACGCCCGCAGCCTCCATTGTGGCGGGGCTCTGGAAATCCAGCGCTTGCAAGCCCCTGAACGAGAACGGGCCAAAATAACCAAAGGCACCGGTGCGGATATCTACCGCGATGTTCTGATGGGTAGTAAAAGGATTATCGCCCACCTGACCGGTCTTCTTGATCATCAAGAGCGCTCGGGTGATGACGGCGTTATCGGGCAGGTAGTGGGTCGGGAAATGCAAAATGGCGCGGAACTGGCGATCCTGGGCATCGTCGCCCAACGCAAACGTAACGGCAGTAGAATCTTTCAAGCCGCCCTGATTGCTGTCTTCGCTCGATTCCAGCACCCAGCCGTCGTTGGCGCCGGTAGAGCGGAACGACTCGATGATCTTGTTGACCGGCGTGCGAGCGAACGTGTAGGCCTGGCCGGCCGTGTAATTGCCATTGCCGGCGCCCGTCCCACCCAATGGGTTGCCGCTGGCGTCCAGGATGCTGTCGTCGTCCAGGATATCGAGCCTCAGCGTGCCATCGCCGCTCCCACTGACCACCGTGACGATATACTGGCTGCCGGAGCCGCTAACGCCGGAGATGGACGCGCCCGTCAATCCGCCCGTCGTGGTCAGAACGAAATCGCTCGGGTCTACGCCGCTGACTGCTTCCGTGAAATGGACATCGAAATTGACGATGGCGGCTGTGGTCGGGTCGGGATCAGCGCGCAGGCTGGAGGTCACGGAGGGGGCGGTCCTGTCCACCGTGTAGGCCTCACCCGCAGTGAAGTTCCCGTTGCTCACGCCTTCACCGCCCAACCGAAAGCCAGAAGGATTTTGTATGCTGTCATCGTCCAGCACGTCCAGACGTAGGGTGCCATCCCCGCTACCGGTATTGACGATGACGGTGTAGGCCCCCCCGCTGCCAGTCACGCTCTGGATGGATGCGCCCGTGAGCGCGCCGCTGGCGGTCAGGCTGAAGTCGCTCACGTCCACGCCGCTGACCTCGGTGGAAAAGGTCACGTTGAAGCGAACGCTGGCGGCGCTGGTCGGATCGGGGTCAGCGCGCAGGCTGCTCGTCACGACGGGAGCGCCCACCGTCTTGTCAACGGTATACACGTCACCGGCGGTAAAATCCCCATTCCCTGCGCCTGGCCCGCCCAAGAATTCTCCCAGACCATCTACAATGCTGTCGTTGTCTATCAAATCCAGGCGTATCGTGCCATTCCCGCTGCCGGTGTTCACAGCCACGATATATTTGTCTTCGAAGGGAATGACTTCGATCACAAAGGCGCCGCTGATGGCTCCTGTCGTTGTGAGGACAAAATCGTCGGTTGTAACTCCCGTAACCAGTTCGGAAAAGGAAATGGTGAAATCCACGATTGGGTCGGCAGAGGAGATACAGCCACGCGGGCAATTTTGGAGGATGGATACCACCGAAGGCGCCGTCGTCGCGCTTACAGCCATTTCGTAGACGAAGATGTCATTGACTTCGTTCGTATCCCCACTCACCAGATTGCTGGCTGCAGACCAAAAGACAACGATGCTTCCATCGGCAGACAGCGCCGGAGCAAACGACGAAGCGTTACCATGCCTTGTTTCTTTCGATTGGCCGGTTCCCAGGTCGCGCACCCAGATATTGGCAATCCCATCGTTATCACCTTTGTCGTAGAAAGAAAACGCAACAAGACGCCCATCGTGGGAGATGGTTGGCTCAGTGATGAAGCCGGTGACCATAATATTTCCAGCGGAATACACTGAGACAAGCATAGTCTGTCCGCTCTGGAGGTCGCGGCGGTAAACCAATTCATCATAATCTTCTGCGCCAGCCGCCAAATTGTTCGATTTGGACATGAATACGACATACCGTCCATCGCCCGAGATAGCCGGACTGTTCCCACCGCCGTCGGCCTGCTGACCGCTCGAATTGACCGAGACAAGAGTGGTTGTCCCGCTCTGCCGATCGCGCAAGAAGACATCTCGCTTTCCGTTCGTATCCCCGCTCACCAGGTTGTTGGCGAGCGAGTCGAACACCACATAACGGCCATCGCTAGAAATGGACGGGGAGCCGCAATTGGCGTTGGCTTGCTCACCGCTGGAAGAGACCGAGACGCGGCTGGTTTCGCCGGTTTGGTTGTCGTGGATGAAGACATCTGCAAAGCCATTGGTATCGTCGCCGACCAGGTTGCTGGCATACGAGTAGAAGACCACATAGCGGCCATCTCCAGAGATGTCAATTTCATAGTCTTCTACATTATCATTTGCCTGCGTCCCATCCGAGGCAACCGAGGCGCGCGTAGTCGTCCCGGTTTGGCGATCATAGACAAAAACGTCGGTAAACCCATTGGTATCGCCGCTGACCAGATTGCTGGCATCACTGACGAAAGCGACATAGCGTCCGTCGCCAGAAATGACAGGCCTCTGGGAGCCGCCATTCGCCTCCCCGCCGCCCAAAGCCACCGAGATACGAGTCATCTCCCCGGTCGAGCGATCGTAGACGAAGATGTCGCCGGTTGCGTTGGTATCGCCGGCCACCAAGTTGCTAGCCTCCGATGCAAATACCACATAGCGCCCGTCGGCAGAGATGTCTACACCGCGGGAAGACTGATTTGCCTGCTCGCCTCCCAATCCGACCGAGACGCGCGTAATGTCGCCTGGAGCCGCATGTGCCGTCTGCGTCAAGCCCGGCCAGGGACCAATCAAGGCAGTCATCAGCAACACAACTGCCACGCTATACAAGAGAGTTTTGGAAGATTTAGGATTCATTTTTCTCCTTGTCATAAGCCCGCCTATGCATTTGCAACATGTTCTTTGCAACGTGCCTGGCATGGTTATCAATACGGATCTACGATTTCATTCTATAAGAAACGACAGGCGTCTTCGATAACAAACGCATTGCATTTCTCTAAACAAAACGTCCTGTGCTGTCAAAGCACAGGACGCTGTTTTGGAACGGGAAACAAGGAAAGCCTAGAGATAATACGTCATCTTTTGTAAATGCGTGGCTGGATCGATATGCTGCACCTTGACGTTTTCTGGCACATTCAAACTGATGGGCGCGTAATTGAGGATGGCCCTCACTCCGGCTTTTACCAGTTGATTGGTCACTTCTTGCGCAGCACTGGCCGGCACGGTAAGCATGGCAATTTGGATGCCCGCCTGGCGGATTTTTTCAACCATCTCGGCCGCATCCTGTATGATGAACTTCCCAATTTTTTGCCCAATTTTGGCCGGGTCGTTGTCGAACACCATGACAATCTGAAAGCCGCGATTGATGAAGCCAGGGTAGTTGGCAAGCGCGTGTCCCATGTCGCCTGCGCCGACCACAACCACATCCCAAATGCGGTCTACCTTCAAAATCTCGCTCAATTTTTCGATGAGATAGGAGATACGATAACCGCTGCCTTGCTTGCCAAATTCGCCAAATTGCGAAATATCCTTCCGAATCTGAGCGGCAGAAATTCCAACCCTCTCTCCAAGTTCTTTCGAGGAGGTGGTGTGGTTACCTGCCTCGGCCATGCGCTGCAAAGCGCGCAAATAAATAGGCAGGCGGCCAATGATGATATCCGGAATCTTCTCTGTGTTCATGGGAAGCCTCACCATTATAGGATAATTTGCATAGACTCTACCATAAAATTCTTATTTGTACAATTGAACACAAGCTGGTGATTGCCCACATCTTTGTATTGCCTGATTCGACGGGCTGGAAGCCAACTCCAGGCGTCAGCAAGGCAGGCGCAAACAGCATATCACCGGGCTCTGCCTGGTCTAGCAAGGCCGGCCGCACCACTTTGTGCCATTTCATGTCACAGACAGGTCAGCGGTACGGGAGGTTGGCCGCTCCCATCTCGCGGGGTTAGCCCCGCGATAGAGATGTGAGCAATCACCAGAACACAAGCGAGGGTATCCACGCAAAGGTTACTACAGACTGCAAAATCTCCAAATTTGGCTCGAAATTCGAGAGACTTTCGAGGCCGCTATTGCGCTACCACAATTTCCATGAAGATGGCGTCTCCAAACGCTTCTCCATCTGGATCAAAAGCCTGCCAAGCGGTCTTATAGGTTCCCGGCTGGGTGGGTGCAATGAAGTGAATACGAAGGATAGCCTGCATACCGGCGCGAGCCGGGAAAAGCGCCTGCTCTATGGGCGCGCCCAACGCATCGCCGCCGGCAAATTTCAAGCGGTAACGGGCGTCCCAATTGCAAGAGCCGTTGTTCTGCACCAGCCATTGCTTGTCTATGCTGGCGCCCGGTGAGACAACCGTGCCGTCAGGGATGGTCAGGTCTTCCAAAAAAGCCAGCCCATTCGTACAAGGCGGGGTAGGCGTAGGGCTGATGGTGGCTTCGGGAGGCGGCGTAAAGGTAGGTATGACGGGCTGCTGTCCCAGAAAAGCAGATTCGGTGGGTTGAGCGGCTTTGGGCGCCAAGAAAGGCGTGGGAACAGGAGTGGGAGCACAGCCCGCTAGAAAGACAAAAGCCCATAGAAAGGCTAGCAAGCCAGAGCGCAGGGCGAGGCGGAAAGGGATTGCAATCATCATTGGAAAAAAAACATCCCGCAAGTTGCGGAAAACAGGGTTGACCTGCATTCGAACCTGCGGGAGGCTGCGTTCATGTTCTTTGAATCCCCAAAGGGAGGCTCTCAAATTTCCTCTTCGATGCCCCCACCTTCGTCTTCGGCTGCGCTGAGAGGTAAAACCAGTTCCCCGCCCAGCGCTTTTTGGCGGATAATGGTCTCGATTTCGAAAGCCAGGTCAGGATTTTGGCGCAGAAATTCCTTGGCATTTTCGCGCCCCTGTCCAAGACGGACATCGCCATAAGAGAAGAAGGCGCCGCGTTTGTCCACGATTTCCAGTTGTGTTGCCAGATCCAGCAGGTCGCCCACTTTGGAAATGCCCTCGTTGTACATGATGTCGAACTCAGCGGTGCGGAAAGGAGGCGCTACTTTGTTCTTGACCACCCGCACGCGCGTGCGGTTGCCGATGATTTCCGCCCCGACCTTGATAGACTGGATACGGCGCACATCCAGGCGCACGCTGGCATAGAATTTGAGCGCCTGCCCGCCGGTGGTGGTTTCGGGGTTGCCAAACATGACGCCAATTTTCTGGCGCAATTGGTTGGTAAAGATAACAGCGGTTTTGGTTTGGTTGATGGCACCGGAAAGTTTACGCAGCGCCTGGCTCATCAAGCGGGCATGAACGCCCATGGTCGGATCGCCCATGTCGCCCTCGATTTCAGAACGCGGTACCAACGCCGCCACCGAATCGATCACGACCACGTCTACTGCCCCAGAGCGAACCAACGTCTCGGTGATTTCGAGCGCCTGCTCACCCGTATCGGGTTGCGAGACCAGCAGGTTGTCAATGTCCACCCCCACGCGCGCAGCATAGACGGGATCGAGAGCGTGTTCCATGTCAATGAAAGCGGCCGTCCCGCCCATTTTTTGGGCTTCGGCCACGATATGCTGGCAGAGGGTGGTCTTGCCCGACGATTCTGGGCCGTAGATTTCGGTGATGCGCCCACGCGGGACGCCGCCCACCCCTAGAGCAATGTCCAGGGAGAGAGAACCGGTAGGGATGACTTCGGTTGCCATGCTGTGGGCCTCACCCAGGCGCATGATAGAGCCTTCACCATAGCGTTTGATGATGTCACCTACTGCTTTGTCCAGCACGGCCCGGCGGCCCTCGTCCATTTGGGGAGCGTCCTGTTGACTTTTACGTGCCATCGTTATATCTCCAAATCTGGCGTAGTAAGAATACGATTGTGCGCACAGAGTATAGCACAGATGTTCGGTTCGTCAAGGGCGGCTGTTTCACA
>DAOUCM010000407.1:0-1887 GCA_034431895.1 Anaerolineales bacterium | reverse complement strand
CCTCGATTGGCTGGGAGAAACGCATGGGCGTGGGCGATGCGGGCAACCAGTTCCACTACTACCGCACCAGCGCCGACGGGCGCATCCTGTGGGGCGGCTATGACGCGGTCTATTACAGGAACAACGGCTTTGGACCGCACCTGGAAGTCAACGCCGAGTCGTTTGGGCGGCTGGCCGACCACTTTTTCCAGACCTTCCCGCAACTGGAAGGCATTCGCTTCACCCACGCCTGGGGCGGCGCCATAGATACCTGTTCGCGCTTCAACGTGTTTTGGGGCAAGGTGTTTGGCGGGAAACTGGTCTATGCCATGGGCTACACCGGCTTGGGCGTGGGCGCTTCTCGCTTTGGCGCGCAGGTGACGTTGGATTTGTTGAACGGCGTGGATAACGAGCGTACCCGCTTGAAGATGGTGCGCGAGAAGCCGCTTCCTTTCCCGCCGGAGCCGCTGCGCTCGCTGGTGGTCGGCCTCACGCGCTGGAGCATGGACCAGGCCGACCGCAACCGGGGACGGCGCAACCTCTGGCTCCGGCTGTTGGACGCTACCGGGCTGGGCTTCAATTCGTAAATTTGTACTACAATCCCTCCAGGATGACTTCTTCCAGTCGTTCTACCTGGGGGGGGACGGCTTGAACGGGCGGCAAGTCTTTGACGATGATGTCGGGATCCTTCAGGCCGTGCCCGGTGCAAACGGCTACCACGCGCTTCCCTCTGACCTTTAGCCTGCCGCCTCGCACCTCAGCCGCCAGCCCCGCCAGACCGGCTGCCGAGGCCGGTTCCACCCATACGCCCTCGCGCGCCAGACGTTTCTGCATGGCAAGGATTTTGCCATCGCTGACGGCGATGATGCGCCCGTTCGATTCCTGGGCGGCTTGGAGCGCCTGCTCGCCGCGCGCTGGCCGCCCAATGCGAATGGCGGTGGCAACGGTTTCCGGCTTGTCCACAGGATGCCCCAACACCAGCGGCGCGGCCCCTTCTGCCTGCACGCCCAGAATGCGCGGCAGACCGCTGGCGTGAAGGGCGTGGTATTGCTTGAATCCCATCCAATAAGCGGTGATGTTGCCGGCGTTCCCCACTGGCAGGCAGAACAGGTCGGGCGCGCTGCCCAGCGCGTCGCAGATTTCGAAGGCGGCGGTTTTCTGTCCTTGCAAGCGATAGGGATTGAGCGAGTTGACCAACGCCACCGCTTGTCGCTCTGAGATGGCAACCACCATGCCCAGCGCGTCATCGAAGGAGCCGTCTATTTGAATGACTTGCGCGCCGTAGGCGATTGCCCCGGCCAGTTTACCGGCCGCTACCTTGCCTTGCGGGATAAGCACGATGGCTTTCTGCCCGGCGCGGGCTGCATAGGCGGCGGCGGAGGCGGCCGTGTTGCCGGTCGAAGCGCAAATGACGGCCTTGGCGCCTCGTCCCAGCGCCTCGCTGATGGCAGCCGTCATGCCGCGGTCTTTGAACGAGCCGGTGGGATTCAGCCCCTCGAATTTGACATACAACTCGAAGCCGCCGCTCAGTTCCTCGGCCAGTCTGGGCAAGGGGATGAGGGGGGTATTCCCTTCATTGAGAGTGACGGGGATACAGTAATCAGGCAGGTCGAGCAGGGCGCCATAGCGGGCAAGGATACCATTCTTTTCCATCGTTTCCACTTCGCCTCGAAAGAAGGATTTTTGAGCCCCGATGTTTTCCCGAAACCAGCCCGGCGATGCCATCGGGCTGCGTGATCATTGTTCGAGAAGTTTCCGGGCGGTTTCGCTCATGGTCGGAATTATACATGAGTCCATTGTGCAGTGTCCGCTCATCCGCTATGACATCCGCTGACCGCCCCTCGAAGTCTTCCCTTCGACAGGGTTTCGACCGGCTCAACCACCTGCTCAGGACAAGCCTCTGCCATG
>DAOUCM010000406.1:0-1526 GCA_034431895.1 Anaerolineales bacterium | reverse complement strand
CCGCGGCGGGGTCGAACTCGACCGTGGCGCGCTCCGACGAAAGATTGACCACCGCCGTCTGGACGCCGTCGAGTTTCTTGAGGTTGCGTTCCACGGTCGCCACACAGTTGGCGCAGGTCATGCCGGTAATGGGAAGGGTAAGTTGTTTGGTTGGGATCATGGGGTGGTCAGATAGTCGAATTGTCAAATAGTCAATAGTCAAATGGTCGGCATTGTAAGACAATTTGACTATCAGACTATAAGACTGTTCGCCTAGGAACTAATCAACGGCAGGATAATTAATTTCCGCCAACAACGCCTTGATTTTGGTCTCGTCTGCCGGAGAATCGAACGCGACGACGACCGTCTTGGTCTCGGCACTGGCGCGCACTTCCTTCACCCCTTCCAGTTCGATCAATTCGCTCTGGATAGTGTGAACGCAATGCCCGCACGAGATATTGGGAACAGAATAAGTAACCGTATTCATCATATGCCTCCTTCAACTTCTGACTTTTGACTTTTCACTTTTGACTATTTGACTATCAGACTTTATTCGCCATCTCGAACACCTCGGCAATCTCCTTCAACACCCGCTCACGCTCGGCCGGGTCTTCGCCCTCGATGGCGGTGATGACGCACGAGTGCAGGTGATTTTCGAGAATCTGACCACTGACCTTGTTGAGCGCCGCCTGCACCGCCTGAATCTGGCGGATGATGTCAATGCAATAGGCATCTTCCTCCACCATGCGGATCACGCCGCGCAGGTGACCTTCGACAATTTTCAAACGCCGCAAGGCATCTTCGTTTTTCATCGCGTCTCCTATTACCCCACCCCCCTGGGGGGGATATGAAAGAATATACTAAAAGATGTCAATTTTGTCAAGAATTAGGTTTTGGCATCAGCCATCTCAACGAACAACGACACAGGTACACAAAAAACGTTTACAATTGTCTCGAAAAGGAGCCAGCCATGAAAAAGACCCTGTTGCTCTGGATAATTTTTGCGCTTATATTTCTGCCCGCCTGCGACGGCTGGGTTTATGTGGTGCCAACCTTCCCGGCGCCGCCCCCCACCATCACGCCCAGCATTTATACCCCCACCCCTGTTTTCCTGACGGCAACCTATACCCCTACTGCTGACCTTACGACAGTCACAGCAACGCACACCACCGTCTCCCCTCCCACAGAGACCGCGACGGCCCTCAGCGAAACGCCCACCGTTTCGGCAACCTCCACCAGCCTGCCCGCCAATTCGCCCATCCCTGCCAAGATTGAAGTAGAAATATTGGGCTGTAACACCAGCCTGGACATTACACATGGCATGGGTGAAGTGACCAATGCCTTCGTGATCTTGAAAAATGCCAGCGGCAGCGACCTTCCCAACCTGTGCGCCACGCTGTTTGCGCTGGATGAAGGCCGCATCCATCCAGACAAAACGGTCTGCTTGCCCGCCCTGGCGCATGGCTTCCAGTCAACGCTCAAATTGACCGTTGACAGCACCTACAAACAAGATACACCTGTCCAGGTGGAAGTGAAAAGCGGGGAAA
>DAOUCM010000405.1:0-3120 GCA_034431895.1 Anaerolineales bacterium | reverse complement strand
GTCCGCCAGACAGGCTGGGCGCTGCTCTCCTCTGGCAGCGTGCAAGAAGCACATGATTTTGCCGCCATTGCGCAGGCAGCGACCTTGAAAGCGCGCGTCCCCTTCTTGCACTTCTTCGACGGTTTTCGCACTTCCCATGAGGTGACCAAAATCGTTCAACTCACCGACGATGACCTGCGTGCGCTCATTGATGACGACCTCATCCGAGAGCATCGCGCCCGCGCCCTGACGCCCGAACATCCCGTGTTGCGCGGCTCAGCCCAGAACCCAGATGTGTACTTTCAAGCGCGCGAGACGGTCAATCCCTATTACGCTGCCTGCCCGGGCATTGTGCAAGAAACGATGGAGAAGTTCGCGCAGATCACCGGACGCAAGTATGAACTTTTCCAGTACAGCGGGCATCCTGAGGCCGAGCGTGTGGTCATCCTGATGGGCTCAGGCGGCGAGACGGCCGAGGCGACCGTCAAATTTTTGGCGGAGCAAGGCGAGAAGGTGGGAGCCATCCGCGTGCGGTTGTATCGTCCCTTTTCCATCCAGCACTTTGTCCAGGCACTGCCCCCCTCGGTCAAGGCAGTGGCCGTATTGGATCGCACCAAGGAGCCCGGCGCGAATGGCGAGCCAATGTACCTGGATGTCGTCACGGCGCTGGTCGAAGCCGGGCGCGCTTCTATCGAAGTCATTGGCGGGCGGTATGGCTTATCCTCCAAAGAATTTACGCCGGCCATGGTCAAAGCCGTGCTGGACGAACTGAGCAAACCCAAACCCAAGAATCACTTTACCGTTGGCATTTATGACGATCTCAGCCATACCAGTTTGGACTACGACCCGTCCTTCTCGGTGGAACATCCCGAAACCGTGCGTTGTGTCTTCTTTGGGCTAGGTTCGGATGGCACGGTAGGTGCTAACAAGAACTCTATCAAGATCATTGGCGAAGAGACCGACAACTATGCTCAGGGGTATTTTGTTTACGACTCGAAGAAATCGGGGCAAATGACCATCTCGCACCTACGCTTTGGACCCAAACCCATCTTGGCGCCCTACTTGATCGAGCCAAACCAGGCCAATTTTGTGGCCTGCCATCAATACACCTTCCTGGAACGTTACGACATCCTGAAGTACGCCAAACCGGGCGCGGTGTTCTTGCTCAACAGTTTATATGGCCCAGATGAAGTGTGGGATCACTTGCAGCGCGAGGTGCAAGAAGCCATCCTCGAGAAGAAACTCAAGTTCTACGTCATCAACGGCTACGAGGTGGCCGAAAAGGCCGGTATGGGCAGCCGCGTGAACACCATCATGCAGACGGCCTTCTTTGCTATCAGCGGCATCCTGCCGCGCGAGCAGGCCATCGAGCAAATCAAGAAAGCCATCAAGAAAACCTACGGCAAGCGCGGCGAAGCGGTGGTGCAGCAAAACTTCTACGCGGTGGACAGCACCCTTGAAAATCTGTTCGAGGTCGAGGTGCCGGGCGTGATCACCTCTTCGGCCACGCGCCGCGCTCCAGTACCGGAAGCAGCCCCGGCCTTCGTCCGAGACGTGCTGGGGCCAATGATCGCCTACGAAGGCGACCGACTCCCCGTCAGCGTCCTGCCGGCAGATGGGACATTCCCCACCGCTACCACCCAATGGGAAAAGCGCAACCTGGCGCTGGAAATCCCGGTCTGGGAGCCGGATCTGTGTATCCAGTGCGGCAAGTGCGTGTTCGTTTGTCCACATGCCGTTATCCGCCACAAAGTGTACGACGAGAAGTGGTTGAAAGATGCACCGCCAACCTTCAAGCACACCGCCGCTAAGTTCAAGGAGTTCCCCGGCATGGCTTATACCGTGCAGGTGGCGCCCGAGGACTGCACCGGTTGTACATTGTGCGTGCAGGTTTGCCCGGTCAAAGATAAAAGTCAGGTAGGGCGCAAAGCCATCAACATGGCGCCTCAGCCTCCGCTGCGCCACACAGAAGCCAAGAACTGGGACTTTTTCATGTCCCTGCCCGATCCCGACCGCGCCCTGGTCAATCCGACCACCATCAAGAACTCGCAGTTGCTCAGGCCGTTGTTCGAGTTCTCGGGCGCGTGCGCCGGCTGTGGCGAGACGCCTTATGTGAAATTGGTCTCACAATTGTTTGGCGACCGCATGATTGTCGCCAATGCCACCGGTTGCTCGTCCATTTACGGCGGCAACCTGCCAACCACCCCCTGGTCGGTAAATGCCGAGGGGCGCGGCCCGGCCTGGTCGAATTCGCTGTTCGAGGATAACGCCGAGTTTGGTCTGGGAATGCGCCTGACGCTGGACAAGCAGGCCGAATATGCACGCGAGTTGTTGGCGCAGTTCAAAAAGGAACTGGGGGATGAACTGGTAGACGGCCTGCTGAACGCCGATCAGTCCAGCGAGACCGGCATTGCCGCCCAGCGTGAACGGGTGGCACAGCTCAAAGCGAAACTGGCGAAATCCAGCGACCCGCGCGCCAAGGACCTGGTAAGCATTGCCGATAGTTTGGTCAAGAAATCGGTCTGGATCATCGGCGGCGATGGCTGGGCCTACGACATCGGTTACGGTGGCGTGGACCATGTGCTGGCCTCCGGGCGCAACGTCAACCTGCTGGTCCTGGACACCGAGGTCTACTCCAACACCGGCGGCCAGATGTCCAAGGCGACGCCGCGGGGCGCCGTCGCCAAGTTCGCGGCCGGCGGGAAGCCCCAGGTCAAAAAGGACCTGGCCATGCTGGCCATGACCTACGGCGACGTGTACGTGGCCCGGGTGGCCATGGGGGCCAACGACATGCAGACCGTAAAGGCCTTCCTGGAGGCCGAGGCCTTCGACGGGCCGTCCCTCATCGTGGCCTACTGCCACTGCATCGCCCACGGCTACGACATGGCCCACGGCCTGGACCAGCAGAAGGCCGCGGTCCAGTCGGGCTACTGGCCCCTCTTCCGCTACAATCCCGACCTGGCCAAGACCGGCAAGAACCCCCTGCAATTGGACTCCAAGGCGCCCAGCATCCCCCTGGAGAAATACGCCTACAACGAGACCCGGTACACCATGCTGGTCAAGAGCGACCCGCAGGCGGCCAAGCGGCTGCTCGACCTCGCCCAGGACGACGTGAAGAAGCGCTGGCGCCGGTACGAGCAC
>DAOUCM010000404.1:0-3010 GCA_034431895.1 Anaerolineales bacterium | reverse complement strand
ACAGGCCGGGGATGGACAGGTTGACGTAGTTGGCGCCGAGGGCGGCCAGGCGGTCGAAGTCAGATTGGGCGTAGGGCGGTCCGATGTAACCGTCGCCGAGCAGGTCGCCGTCCAGATCGGGGATGCGGATGCGCTGCCAGATGTTCGCTCCGCGCAGTTGCGCGCCGTTCGTCCAGAGGGAGAATTTGTCGGGGTAGTCGGGAGTCGAATGGTCGGGAGTTGGAGAGGGGGGAGTCGGAGAGGCGGTAGTCGGATAGTCGTCAGTCGAATAGCCACTAGTCGGAGAGGGGGGAGTCCAATAGCCGCTAGTCGGAGAGGCGGTCGGCTGTCCATCGTCCACCGTCTGCGGCAGGCAGGCGGCGAGCAAAAACGCGAACAGGAAAACGGTCAGGGATGCGGTACGCATAGGAGCAAACTCCTTACGAGGCCTCAAGGCGGAGAGCCAAAATCAGCAAAAGTTGTCTTTTCATCGTTGTTCCTCCGAGAGGGAGAGCACGAGAATCTTGCCCGGTATGGAATATTCGGTTTGTTCAGTCTGGTTGATGATAACATAGACGGCCAGGCGCAGTCCATCCGGCGACCAGGAACTATCGGCGGGGACAGCGCCATAGGTTGTGCGCAGGTACAGGGGGCTGGACAGGTCGTTGAAGGCGGTCAGTTGGGTTTGCCCGCCGCCATCGGCAGACATGAGCCATAATTCCGTCCTGAGCAGTTTGCTGGTCGAGCCGGCGTTCCTGGAACTCATCCAAACGATACAGCCGCCATCCGGGGAGTAGTGGGCGTGTTCGTCCCATTCGCGGGGTGTTTCGGTCAGCGGGGTGGATTGGCCGGTGGCGAGGTCGAGAACGTAGATGTCGTAGCCGTACTCGGTTTGCCCATCGGCATTGGTCGAATACAGCAGTCTGGCATCGTCGGGGGAAAAGGAGTGGACTTCGTACACGCCCGCGTTGACAGCGGGTTGATAGGTGCGGACGTTCTCCAGGCGAGGCAGGCGGTTTTGCAGAACGAAATCGGCTATTTTGATGACCCATTCGCCGCCATATTGTTTGTTGCTGTTTCCTATCCGCTCCGTCCAGGCGAGCGTGGCGCCGTCATGGGAAAAATGGGCGTGCAGCACACCGCCTGCAAAGCCGCTTTCCGCCCAGACATCGGTCAGTTTGACGAATTGCGTGTCGTCGGCAGACATTGCCCACAGGTCGTTGCCAATGCCAACGCCGACATCCATGATGCGCTTTTTGTACGCCGCGTCGTTGGAGGGGAAACGCTCGTAAAAGGATTCTTCGACGCCCTGAATCACAATCCACTCCATGCCAGGGTGCCAGGCCGGGTTGCCCAGGTGCAGACGGGTGGGCGCAGAAGGGTTATTGCAGGTCAGGCAGGTTTGTTCGCTTGCATCTGGGCGCATGAGCCAGGTCTGCGCCCAATTTTCGGCATTGGGAGCGTCGTAGACAATCCAGTTGCCATCGGGAGACCAGTCCACATTGCCGCCGGATTCCACCAGCGTCGTGACTGTATCCACGCGGAGGGTGGAACAGGCCGAGGACGGGGCAGATGCCGAAGGAACGGAAACAGACTGAGGCGTGGACTCCGAGGCGCTAAAGCGGCAGGCGAGGCTGGCGAGGAGGAGAATCGTACCAAAGAGGAGTATCTTTTTCATAGGCAGGTCTCCAAACGATAACGAATCACGAGCCGGCTCTCGTATCACACGTTCACCGCCGACGCCGGGCAAAGTCGGCAATCATCGCCGAGGCATCGAGGTCCTGGGTGGGCGTGCAGGGACAGCCCGATTTGCAGGCGCGATCCAAGCCTGGCCAGGAATGTCCTCCCATCTCGCTGCCGGGCGGCGGGTCAATGCGGCACAACCGGACCGCTGTACCGGCTTCACAAGACCACTCGACGCACGTGGCGATGCCCGAATGGTAGACTTCCGTTTCGGCGGCGGCGCAGCCGTTGAAACTGCGCCACGCGCTCACCGCGTAGTCCACAGACGGGTAGGCGCGACCGGGCGCGCTGCACCGACCGCTCCCTCCGTCATAGGGAATGTTCTCGTCATTGGTGGCGTGGATGATGAGGACATCAATGGGACGACTCGGCTGGCATTGCACGACGCTATTGCCCTCCACCGAGGGCAGCGCCAGCGCGCCGGCGATGACGGCAATGCCGTTTATCTCGTCCGCCAGCGCGCAGCCGAGCCGGTATGCCATCATCCCCCCGTTGGAGATGCCCGCGACGAACACCCGTTGGATGCCGGCAGCCCGCAGTTCCGCCAGCAGCACCCGAAAGTAAGCCACGTCATCTATGCCGCGCTCGAAAGCCGGCCCGCCGCACGAGACGCCAATGATGCCATCGCAGTTTCCGGCATTCCAGTTGTGGTTCTGGGGCGCCAGGGGTTGGGGGACGCCTTCCGGGTAGACCACCGCAAACCCATCGCGGTCGCCAAAAGTTTCGAGTCCTGTCCGGGTCATCTGCTCGGCAGACCCGCCTCCGCCGTGCAGCACCAGCACCGCCAGCGGCGGCGTCCCCGGCGCAAACGCTGGCGGGACGTGTACCAAGTAGCGCCGCTCCTGCCCTTCGACGGTCAAGTGGTGTTCGCCGGGAATGAGCGTGACGGTTTCAGTTGCTCTATCAGGCTCCGCCCGGCTGGCGGTTGCCACCGGCTTGTCCACGGGGGTCTCTGTACCTGTATCGGTGGTCGCAGTGTTCGAGCAGGCGACCAGCAGCGCAAAGGCGAGGAGAATCATGAGCCATCTCCATGTCGTTTTCATGGCGTTCCTATCCTTTGACCTGCAATTATAGGATGTTTCATTGGACCGATTCTCCCATCACTCTCCAAAACAGCCCGTCAAAAACTCCAGCAACGGTTCGGTCATCACCGTATCGCCCGGCGCGCCGATCTGGCTGTTGACCTCGTTGTGCGTGAGCGAGGTCGCGTCTACCAGCACGGCTTCGATGCCCGTCGCCTGTAGGGCGGCGATGAACTCGGTTTCGATTTGCTGGCGGCGCTCGTTCC
>DAOUCM010000403.1:0-2142 GCA_034431895.1 Anaerolineales bacterium | reverse complement strand
TCACGACCAGGAACGAGAGGGCGGAGGCGGTCGAGAATGTCGCCGCCAGCGCTTCGGCCAATCCCGCTTCTGGGGCATTGCCAAACAGCACGCCCAGGGTGGCAATGGCGTTTTCCTTGGCCGGGAAACTGGTAATCAGCGCCACCGTCAAGCGCCAGTCGAAGCCCATCAGCCGTCCCACCGGCTCGAGCGCCTTCCCAAACTGCGCCAGAAAACTGGTGTTCAAGTCGCCATTCGGGAGGAACGACAATACCCACACCGCCAGCGACATGCCCAGGATGGCCGTGCCGGCTTTTTGGACGAACTAGATGGAGCGCTGCCAGACCAGCAGGCCGATGGTGCGCGCATTCGGGATGTGATAGAGCGGCATCTCCATGATGAAGGCCGAGCGTTGCCCCTTGAAAAGGACCAGGTTGAGCAAAGCGCCGCTCGAGACCAGCAGGCTCAACGTCACCAAGACCAATCCCCACGAGACCCACAAGGCATTCGCGCCGAAGAAGACCGGGGCGATGAAAGTCACCACCACCATGCGCGCAGTACATGGCACCAGCGGCGCAATCAAGATGGTGAGCAGGCGCGCCGGCCAGGAGTCGATGACGCGCGTCCCCATGATGGCCGGGACGTTACAGCCAAATCCCAAAAAGAGCGGCAGGAAGGATTTGCCGTGCAGGCCCATCAGGTGCATCAGGTTGTCCATTACGTAGGCGGCGCGCGCCATGTAGCCCACGTCTTCCAGCAGGGCAAAGACGGCAAAGAAGATGACCAACACAGGCAGAAAGGTCAGCACCGAACCGACCCCGCCAATGGCGCCATCCACGAGCATGCCGCGCAGCCAGAACGGGGCTTCGGCCAGCAAGCCGCTCATCCACTCGGCAAAGGGCGCAATCATGCGCGCGTCCATGAAGTCTTGGAGCGGAGTCGCCAGGGTGAAGGTCAGCCAGAAGACCAATCCCAGCATCCCCGCCAGGATGAACAGCCCCCAAATGGGATGCGCCGCCCAGCGGTCGAGGCGCTCGGTCAAGCCGATTTGCCCCATCTTGGGCTGGGTAACGGCGGCGCGCACCATGCGGCCGATCCACTCATAACGGCCCGAAGCCACCGCCAAGAAAGCATCGTCGTGTTCCCGCAAGAGGACATGCACGGCGCTCCATTTCTCCGGCGGTAATTCGCTCTTCATCATGCGGGTCACTTCGGCGTCGCCCTCGAACAGTTTGAGCGCTACCCAATCTACCGGATAGAGCGCGGGAACATATTCAGCCACCAAGGCTTCGATGCGCTTCAAGACTTCCCGATGGTCGGCACGCACTTCGGGCAAGGCGGGTTTGAAGTTCACCTGCCCATCCAGAACTGCCTGCACCACTTCGAGCAATTTCCTCACCCCTTGCGCTTTGCTGGCAACCAAGGGTACAACCGGCACACCCAGCGCAGCGGCCAGCACCTCGGCCTGGACGACGATGCCCTCTTGCGCGGCCACATCCATCATATTGAGCGCCACCACCACCTGCGCCGAAAGCGACAAGAGTTCGGCCACCAGGTACAAACTGCGCTCCAGGTTGGCCGCGCTGACCACCGCCACCACGACCTGGGGCCGCTCACGGACGATGAACTCCCGCGCTACCACCTCTTCGGGCGAGTTGGCTGTCAGACTATAGGTACCGGGCAGATCCACCAGGCGCAGGCGGCGACCGTTCAGGTCGAAGTGGCCCTCGCGGCGCTCGACCGTCTTGCCCGGCCAGTTGCCAACGTGTTGATTGAGGCCGGTCAGCAGGTTGAAGAGCGTAGACTTGCCCATATTGGGCTGGCCGGCCAGGGCGATGAGAGGAACACCGGCTCCCACTTGCAGTTCCACGTCGCGGGCAGAAAGGTCATGACTTTCGGCCATTGCCGCCTCGCTCGACCAGGATTTTGGCCGCCTCGCCGCGTCCCAACGCCACGCGCGTGCCGCGCACGGTCACGATCAGGGGGCCGAAACCATAGTTTTGCGTCATGGCTACATCCACCCCAGGTGTGAAGCCCAGCGAGGCCAGGCGGTTTTGCACCGCCCGCCCGGCGCGGAACTCACGCACAATCGCCCGTTCACCGGTGTGGATTTCGACAAGAGGGAGAATTGGAGCGGTTTCCATCATGACTACCTCGCAAGAA
>DAOUCM010000402.1:0-1840 GCA_034431895.1 Anaerolineales bacterium | reverse complement strand
GCGATGTCGGTCTCGGGGCGATCGCCTACGACCAGTGTTTCCTGCGGCGTGACGCCCATCCGCTCCAACGCCAGATGGAACATGGATGGAGAGGGTTTACCGACCACGATGGGGTGGGTATCAGTAGCCGCTTCCAAGGCTGCCAGGGTGGCCCCTGCGCCGGGAATCAATCCTTGGGGGGTGGGGAAGGTACGGTCGGGGTTGGTGCCATAGAAAGGGACACCCGAGCGGATATACAATGCAGCGCAGCGAAGTTTGGCGTAGGTGAGGGTACGATCGAAGCCAACAACGACTGCAACGGGCAACCCTTCCTTTTGGGGATCCGAAATTGGATCGAAACCAGCCGCTTGCAAGGCGCGCTGAATGCCATTTTCTCCAATCACGAAGACGGCCCCTCCTTTAGGGAATTGCTTTGCCAGCACAGCGGCGGTCGCCAGGGAAGAAGTGATAATTTGATTGGCTTCCAGGGTTACGCCAAAGCGGGCTAACTTCTCCAAGTATTCCGACACCGTTTTGGTCGCATTGTTGGTTGCCAGCGAAACCTTCAAACCTCGACGAGCGATGGAGGCAAAAATGGCCTTCAAATCGCCAATAGGAACCGTTTCGCGCCAGAGGACACCGTCCATATCCAGAATGAGGGCTTTTATCGAGGTAAGCGACATGAGATGATTCTATCTTCTGAAGAAATGCGGAGACGCCCTCAACCGTCTTTCACCTTGAGAGGAGGGTAGAGACCGGGCAGAATGTTCAAAAAGGTCTGCACAACCTGAGGGTCGAAAGATTTGCCGGCCTCCTTTTGCAGGTATTCGAAGGCTTCCTGTTGCGACCAGGCTTTGCGATAGGGTCGGTCGCTGGTTAGGGCGTCCCACACATCAGCGATGGCAAAGAGACGGGCAGCCAGGGGGATTTCTTCGCCCTTCAGTCCGCGCGGGTAGCCGCTGCCGTCCCATTTTTCGTGATGACACCAGGGAATATCGAGGGCAGGGCGCAGGTATTCGATGGGAGAAAGCATGTCGTAGGCAAATTGTGGATGCTGGCGCATGATAGCCCATTCTTCGTTGGTCAGCGGCCCTTCTTTGAACAAAATGCTATCAGGCACGCCCATCTTACCAATGTCATGCAGCAGGGCGCCGCGACGAATGTGGACCAAGTCGGCAGAGGAAACGTTCATGGCCTGAGCCAGTTTCAAGGTCAAATCAGTGACGCGCTGGGTGTGGCCTTCGGTCTCCTTGTCGCGCAAGTCCAGAGCGCGGGACCAGCCCTCGATGGTCTCATCGTAAGCCAGGCTGAGTTCCAAATTGGCGCGCTGCAGGTTTTCGAAGAGTTGACCGTTGTCAATCGCGATGGCCGCCTGGCGCGCCAAGCCCTCGAAGAAGTTCAACTGTTCCAGCGTGGGAGAGTAGGGAGTGCGATAGAAGATTTCCAGCGCGCCTTTCAGTTGCCCTTTGACCACCAATGGGGCAATGACCTGGGAAACGAAACCTTCGGCCTCTATCAGTTCGCGACGGCTCACGGACGACGCCCGAGAGAGAGCTGGGATGACGACGAGATGATGGGCAAGCAATTCACGACCAAGGTCTCCTTCGCCCAGACTTAAAGAAAAGCGTTTGTAATGAAGGGAGCGGAAGCCGCGGCCGGCGGCATATTCCAGGGCATAGAAGACCGGGTTCAACAGCAAGACCCCGCCGGCATCTCCTCCCAGATGATGGAAAGTGTGTTCGAGCAAGATGTTCAAAGAGACGCGCGGATCGAGGCTGGACGTGATGGCCTGGTCAATGGTTTGCAGCGATTGGAGTTGTTCGAGGTGGCGTTGCGTTTCTTCGTGCAAGCGGGCGCGCTG
>DAOUCM010000401.1:0-19849 GCA_034431895.1 Anaerolineales bacterium | reverse complement strand
GCCCCGGCTCGACCCTCAGCGTGACACCTTCGACAGCCTGGAAATCATCGAAATGTTTCGTAAGGTCATACGTCTCGATCATTGTCTACACAGCATAGCGGTTCGGCTGCTGCCTGTCAATGCGACAAGAGTCCCTTTGGGGAACAGCCTGACCATGCTCGTCAATATCAACTTCGATTTCCGCTGTCAGCCCTGCTAGCATATCATCATTGGGCGTCCCAAATTACGTATCCCATACGGCTTTATCCTTCGCAACGATAATTTTATCACGGTATCCTCTCAGTAAATCGGCTGGGGGATGTTTTGAGCAGTTTGCGCGCAAAGGTTGGGAGACTTCTGAATCCGCAATACTTCCAGGCATTGGATAGCCCAGGCAATTACCAAAGAGAGATATAATGCAGGCAAAGGAGCATTTTCATTGGATACATCAAAGGTATTCTATTCGAACGACAAAATAGTCGTTATCCATGATGACATACTGACGACCAATGCTGTTGACCCTAACAGCATAGACTTGATTGTCACTTCTCCGCCCTACAATGTTGACATTCAATATCATGCTCATCAGGACGATATTTCGTATCCTGAATATTTAGAGTTTACTCACGCCTGGATGAGGCAATGCTTTCACTTTCTGAAAGAAGATGGCAGATTTTGCTTGAATATCCCGTTGGATAAAAATAAAGGGGGACAACAAAGTGTTGGCGCGGATGTCACTACGATTGCCAAACAAGTAGGCTTTCAATATCATTCCACAATCATATGGAACGAAGGAAATATCTCTCGTCGGACGGCATGGGGTTCTTGGATGAGCGCAAGTGCTCCGTTCGTAATCGCTCCTGTCGAACTTATCGTTGTATTGTACAAAAAACACTGGCGCAAAACGAGCGGAAGCGGTCAGTCGGATATAACGAAATCTGAGTTCATGAACTGGACAAATGGCGTTTGGGTTTTCAACGGTGAAAGCAAAAAAAAGATCGGCCATCCGGCGCCGTTTCCTCTTGAATTGCCTCGTCGCTGCATCAAACTCTTCAGTTTTGTCGGCGATACCGTATTAGACCCTTTTGCTGGCAGCGGGACTACCTTGATTGCCTCAGCCATGCTAAACAGAAGGGGAATAGGCGTAGAAATTGATTCCCAGTATTGTGAATTGGCTCGAAAGCGCATCCTATCTGCGTGGAAGGCAGAAAAGCACCACATTAACGACCATATCGAGTGGAGACATAAGTCGAAGTCAGGCGATGGACTTGCGTGACAGGCTCTTGCGGTGACGCCAGAGCAGCGCCAGGCCAGCCAGGACGGCGGTGGCTGCCATGAACATCTGATTGGCGTTGACTCCGCCCAGCATGGCGGCATCCAGGCGCAGGAAGTCCAGGAGAAAACGTCCTAGCGGGTACACAACCAAATAAACCAGCACAAGGTCGCCTGTTTCGAGACGGTCGGCATAGCGCCGTCCCAGCCAGAGCAGCAGACCCATGTTGCCCAAATTCCAGAGTGATTCGTACAAAAACAAGGGATGGAAATATTCGAAATTCTCGAAGCCGCTCAAGCGGTGTAGCGGGTCAATGTACAACTTCCACGGCAGGTCGGTCGGCGCGCCATAGAGTTCCTGGTTGAAGAAATTTCCCCAACGGCCAATGGCCTGTCCCAGGGCTAGGCTAGGCGCAGCCAGGTCAGCCCATTCAGCAAAATTCAAACCGTGTTTGCGGGCATAGAAAAAAAGCGCTACCGCTCCGCCAATGATCGCGCCGGGAATGCCCAGCCCGCCGTTTCGCAAGTTGATGAGATCGAAGGGATGCGTCAGGTAGAACAGCGTCGTCCGCCCCTCGGCAATGGCAGCCGGCGTGGGGGTAAAGACGTGCCACAAACGCGCTCCTATGATGCCGCCAAGAATGAGCCAAACGAGCAAATCCCATACGACATCAGCGTCTTGTCCGCGGTTTTTGCGTTGACGTGCAGCCAGCCAGCCGCCTGCCAGCGTGCCGAGCATCAAGATGATGCCATAATAGCGGATGAAGAGCGGGCCAATTCGAAATCCTTCGGGTGGAGTCATACTACTTTTGCTTCTCCTTTCATGCGAGCATGGGCCTGGCGGCGCACGAACCAAATGCGTTGCAAGGCCGTGAAGTTGCCCAAAATGGCCAGAATCCACAAGGCAGTGAGCGGCTTGCCAAGCACCAACAGCGGCGCCAGCACCAGGTAGCGTTCCACGCGCGTCAGGAGCCCCACCTTGGCCTCGAAGTCCAGACTTTCGGCGCGCGCCTTCACATAGGAGACCAGCACCGAGCCGGCTGCCGCCGCAAACGCCAAGACACTGCCCAGGGGATGATTGTTCGTGGCAAAATAATACGAAAGACCGCCCAAGATCGCCAGTTCTGCATAGCGGTCGCTGACGGAGTCGACAAAGGCGCCAAAGTCGCTGGCATCGCCGCGCAAGCGCGCCATCGTGCCGTCTAGCGCATCGATGGGCGTCATAATGACCACCAGCCAGCCTCCCAGTGAAAGATTTCCCTGAGAGAGGAAATAAGCCCCTAGAAAATTCCCCGCCAGGCCAAGGCCGGTCATCATGTTGGGCGTCAATCCTAATCTCAGCAAGAAACGCCCCAGCGGATCCAAGAACCATTTGAACCAGCCGCGCAGGCGGTCGGTCAGTGTAATCGGGATGCGAACAGCCTCGTTCTCTGCAGATATTTTTTCCATGTCGAAAGCCTTCTTGACCTCAATTTTCATCTTCGTCCAATTCATCGGGTTCTATCAGCACGTCCCGCTCTTTGCCGCCACCTTGCGAGGGGCCGACAATGCCCATTTCTTCCAGTTGATCCAACAAGCGCGCCGCGCGCGGATAGCCGATGCGCAGGCGGCGTTGCAGCAAAGAGGCAGACGCCCGCCTCGCTCCGCGCACGATGGAAATGGCCTCCTCGACCAGGGCATCCTCTCCGGCCTCGGCCGGCTCCTGCAACAATTTCTCCCAGGGAGGGGCGTCTTCCACCGGTAAATCGCTGGCATCTTGCCAGTAGGTGATGATTTTCTCGATTTCCTGGTCAGTGACCATGACGCCCTGAGCGCGGATGGGGTTGCCTACTTCGGGGTTGAGGAACAGTAAGTCGCCGCGCCCCAGCAGGGTCTCTGCGCCGGTCGTATCCAGAATGACGCGCGAATCGACCCCCGAAGCGACCGAAAATGCCAGCCGCGCCGGGAAGTTGGCTTTGATCAGGCCGGTGACCACGTCGGTGCTGGGACGTTGGGTAGCCACGACCAGATGGATGCCGGTAGCGCGCGCCATCTGCGCCAGCCGGACGAGATGATGCTCGGTTTGGTCGGGCGCCGACATCATCAAGTCAGCCAGTTCATCAATGATGACTACAATGCGCGGCAAAGCGCCTGCTTCACCGCGCCTCGCCAGTTTGCGGTTATAAGCGATCAGGTCGCGCGCTTTGGCGCTTTCTAGCAGGCGGTAGCGATGTTCCATTTCCAGCACGGCCCAGCGCAGAACGCCCATGATGCGCTCGATGTCGGTCTCCACTTTGCCGTATAGGTGTGGCAGACCGTTGAAACGCAACAATTCGACCATCTTGGAGTCGATCATCACCAGGCGCAAATCCTGTGGCGTGTTGTTCATTGCCAGGCAGGCCGCAATGGCCGTGATGCAGACCGACTTGCCCGAGCCGGTGGCGCCGGCAATCAACAAATGCGGCATACGCGCCAGGTCGGCTACCAGCGGTTGCCCGGATACATCTCGCCCCAAGGCGATGGCCAGTGGGGCGCCTACTTTGGCAAAGGCTTCTGTCTCCAGGATCGGACGTAATCGCACTACTGAGGAGCGCGGGTTTGGAACTTCGATGCCGATATAGGGTTTGCCCGGCACCGGCGCCTGGATGCGCAGTCGTTCCGCCGAAAGCGCCAGCGCCAGGTCTTTTTGCAGCGCGGCAATTTGCGCCACGCGCACTTTCATTTGCTGGGCATCTTCTTCCACTGAATTGCCTTTTTTGATGAAGCCCGGCTGCACAGCAAACTGCGTCACGGTCGGGCCGATGCGAAAGCCGATGACCGTGGCCGGGATGCCGAATTCGGACAGGGTCTTCTCGATCATGCCGGCCGCTTGATTGATGGTGCGTTCGTCTGGACGGCTGGCTTGCTCTCCTAACAACAGATTGAGCGGCGGCAGGGATTCGCTGCGCGGTTGCGGCTCGGCCGGGCGTTCGTCTTGATTGGCAGGCGCGCGCAGCGATTTACGAAATTCGGGCGGCAAAGAGGGAATTTTCCTTTTTGGTTTGACTGCTTGGGACAGTTCTTCAGCGGCGGGTTGGGCGGACTGAGCAGTCGTTTCCGGCGGGAGACTTTCCCCTGCCAGGCGCAGCAAGTAGTTCTCCACTTTGCGCCACAGGTCGAAGACGCTCATCAAGGCCAGCAACCATAGGAAGACCAAAATGATCGTGCCGACAGTCTTACCGGCCAGCCTCCAGGCCAGGAAGGTGAGTCCCCAGCCCACCCGTCCGCCGTCCAGGCCGGCATCGGCGCGGTCGAGAGAATTGCCTCCTAGTATGGCCAGCAGGCAGAGGGTGAGGAGCAGAGCGAATTCGACGGTGAGGAAGCGGCCCAGGGTATTCGTCCTCTCCGTTCGTCGCAGCAGCGAATATCCCAACAGTCCAATCGAGAGGCCAACCAGGTAACTTCCCCATCCAAACCATAGCGAGAGCAAAGCCGCCCAGGGTGTGAGCAAGGCTGCATTTTGACTGACGCCTGCCAGGGCCAGCAGCGTCATGAGAGAAAATGCCAACAAGAGAACGCCCGCTGTGTCGCGCGCAAAGCGTCCAAAGTACAGGTCCAGACGCACCAAACGCTCCAGCCAGTCGTTTTTCAGTTCCTCTTGCTGAAACGGCTGTTGGCGTTTACGAGGCATCCTGGACAGGCGGCGTTCAGGCATGAACGCCATCCAGGTTGAGGCTCAGCCCCAGCCGCTGGCGCGCCGCATCTACATGGAGAACGCGCACCCGTACTTCCTGTCCTTCTTTGAGTACCTCGCGGACGGTTTTGCCTTCATCCAGTTGTATCTCGGAGACGTGAATCAAGCCTTCGACGCCTGCTTCGAGGCGGGCAAAGGCGCCATACGAAACCACGCTGGTAATCCAAGCCGGGAGCACTTGCCCAACAGCAAACTCGCTTTCTGCTTTTTCCCAAGGATTGGGCAGCAGACGTTTGAGGCTGAGCGCCACGCGGCAGCGTTCGGGGGAGACTTCTAGCACTTGCGTCTCGATGGATTGGCCGAGCTGGACGATTTGGCTCGGATGGGTAACGCGCCCCCAGGAAAGTTCCGAGATGTGGATGAGGCCTTCTACCCCTCCCAGGTCTATGAACACACCAAAGTCGGTGATGTTGGTCACATAGCCGCTGACTTTCTGACCGGGTTTGAGTTGGTTGAACAAACGCATACGTTTGCCTGGCTCGGCCAGGGCGGCGCGCTCCGAAAAGACCACTCGTCCGTCTTCGGGCGCGCATTCGATGACTTTCAGCCGCAGCGTGCGTCCAATGTAGGTCTCCAGGCTGGCGTCGCGATTTGGCTTGTTTGTGCCGTTTGCCATCTCGACCAAATGCGAAAAGGGAACGAACCCATATAATCCTTCTCCTTCCACCAACACCCCGCCGCGGTTGTAACCGGTAACGGTCAGTTGAACGATGCGGTCTTGATAATACAGTTCGCGCACCTGGTTCCAGTCTGGGTCTATTTTTGGCGGCTCGGTTTTCGCCGGCTGTTGCGCTAGAGCGATTTTAGAGGGCGGGGGAGGGGCATAGCGCTCTTCCTCCGCCAGGACAGAACTCCACCAACCTTCATCTAAGACTGGCATGTCCTTTTCATAATGACGGTCGGCAATCATTAAGGCCTCCTTCCCTACCTCAGGTTTCGTGATTCGGCTTCCATTTCCAAGATTGCACGTGCAACGGCTTCCACCGCTACACGTTGTTTTCGATACAAGTCGGCTTCCGACATGGCCAGCCGTGCGGCCACTTCGCGCACTTTGCGTCCCTCGATGAATTTCATCTCCAGAATGTTATACAAAATCCATTCGGTCGTAAAGCGGCGTTCCCCTGCGGGCTTGACCTGATCCACTGCTTTGCGCAGCAGGGCGCGCAAGGCGTTAGAGGCATTGCCCTCATGCTCTTCCATCAGGTCGCGCACCACGCTGAGTTTCATGAGGGGACTATTGGTCAGTTTGGGGCCGCCCCAGTAATGGGTGAGGGCATCTTTGACCCAATTGGCCAGGTCAGACTCCGGAAAAGTCTCTTCGGACAGCAAGCCAGAGCGGCTGTCGTAACGGCTCATGGCGCGCATACGCTGGAGTAAATCTATTTGCGGTTGCAAATCTTCCAGCGAACGAAAGACGCGCTGCTGCAACTGCCGGTCTTCCAGAGCAAAGGCAGCCCGTTCAGCCAGCAGCCACAAGGCGTTGCGCTGGTCGGGGTCTATTTGTAGAGGCTGGCCGGGGTGACGGGCCACACCCAAGAGTCCCAACAAGGCAGGCAGTTCGTCGCGGTCCTGTTCGGTGCGGCGGCGCTGGCGCAGGGGGAGAATCCAAAAGTCACCCCACACAAATTCACGGCGTTGGTCGCCATTTTCGTGATGATCTACGATTTGCAAGGCTTCAGACAGGTCTTGCTGTTCAACCCATTTTCGATTGCCGGCCAATACGATGAGGGATAATTCGTCTCCCTCCAGGGCCGCTACAAAGGCGCTGGGCGACTGCATGTGATCACGCACGGCTGCCAGCACGGTCTCCAGAAATTGCTGCATATCGCTATGCGTCAACAGGCGCTCTTCGATGTTTTGCAGCAATTCCAGTTCCATGCGGTCGCGGCCAAAGAAGAGCCAGCGTTCCCATAAAGGCGCTGCCAGGGTAATCAGATGTTCCAGGGAGAGTACCGATACCACCACCGCCAGCGGCACGAAGGCCGAGTATTCCTGCCCATACAAGAGGCCGCCTGCACGCCGCACGACAGTCATCAACCCCAGCGCAGCCGAAGCCGTCACCGGCCCGCGCATGATCCATTTGAACAAACGGCTTTTCACCAACCGGTCGGGCCAGGAGACGCCGAAGAAGGCTACCGCATAGGCCATGACCACCACCAATCCGCCCACCAGCAAGTTGATGATCGTCGAAGTGCTCCAAAACAACAAGGGATGCCTGGCTGCCAGCGCGGAACCATACAGCATATACGGGTAGGAACCCAGCGCCGGAGCGGTTGCGCCCGCCATGAGATACAACATCCGTCTCTGCCCAGAACGTGTCAACATCCGCCGGTAAGCGCGGATGAAATTGGCGCCTGCCAGCGCCATGATGGCAATGTAATACAGGGTAAAAACTTCGGTCCAGAACGTGCGTTCGAGATGAGCAGCCGGTTTCCCGTCTGGCACGAGCGGTCCCACCAGGTAGCCCATGCTCAACAGCAGCAGGAATCCTACCGAGATGACATACATCAGCCGTACCCCTAAGCGGCGGCGTCCACGCGAGGGACGCCCGGCAGTGACCAGCAAAGCATCGGATAAATGCAAATAGGAAGGCGGCAAGAAGACGAGGCCAATCCACTGCAAACGCAGCAGCAAATCAATGCCCCACTCTGGCACGTCTTTGTTTTGCAGGGCCTCTGTGGTAAAGACGACCATCACGCACAGAAGAATCATGGCAAACGAGCGCGCCACACGGTCACGCAGATTGAACGACAAGGCATACAGGAACAGCGAAAAGGCGGTAATTGCTATGCCCGCCGTCAGAATCTGATTGATCGTTTGTATCCCCGCCAGTAAACTTTCTTCCCAACCGTTAAACATAGACCTTCCCAGACTACATTAATCTGAATTCGGGATAAGCCTTGAACCGTCCCGAAGGCTCGATTTTGCCCATACAATTGCTCTAAAAAACCTTCGGGGCGGTTATCCGAACTGGGGTTACATTAAGGTTCTCCCAAAGAACAAGGCTACGTCTTGGGTGACGTAGTAATGGTCATTATACCCGCAGAATTCAAAGCCGAGTTTGAGCGCCAAACGAATGGCCGGATAATTTTTGGATGGCATTTCCAGGAAAATATTCCGATCGCTTCGGGACTCAGCCCAGGCCTGCGCAGCGTCTATCAGGGCCGATCCTACCCCCCGGCGTCTCACTTCCTGGCTGACGACCAGGTCTGTGACCCAGGCGGTGGTAGCGTGACTGTGCTCGAGCAGGCAGGCATAGCCGACTGGTTCGCCTCTCGACAATGCCACCAGCACTTGTGAGCGATTCTTCCACTCGTCGGCCAGCGCAAAGGGGTTGCGTGGATAGACCACACCGATCGGGCGCGGAAGCCGCACCTCGCGAAAACCGGCCACTACCTGACCGTTCTCGCGGCGCAGGTCCAATTGCCAAACATACTCGCTGAAGGTGGTGTGATCCATGCCCATCAAGCGCGGCAGGTCGGCGGCTATTAGGGGGCGAATTTCTAAAGAGAGCGACGTAGCGACCTCCAAGTTCATTGTGATGCGGTCACTCGCACAGGCACGAGACAGGGCGGTAGAGATTGTCCCTGGTTGTTGGTTACCACCAGGCGCAGTTCATATTCCCCCGGCGTCAAGAGGGTGGTATCCCAGACGCCGATTTCGCCGTTGACTACGGTCTGTGTGCCGGCAAAAATGGTAGCCCACGACTCTGCGCCTTTGGGGGAGATTTCGAACTTGTAGAAGCCAAAATTGGCGATGGAAACGGTACCTTCTAGGGTCATTTTCCCCGTCACCTCCTGGCCCGGCTTGGGAGAAGTCAGCGCCAATTGGTTGGGAATACAGCCACTCGTTGCGGCCTCCGCTGTGGCGGCCTGTGGGGTTGTCAACGCAATTGAAGAAGGCGTTCCATACAAAGCGCCATCTTGTATGCGTAAGAGATTCATCGTGGGCGTCGCCAGCAAGTCGGCGTAAGGCAGTGCTGGGGTAATGAAAGAGGCTAGCAAGAGTTCAGCCAGGAAGGCCAGCACAATTAAGAGCGAAACGGCCATCGCCTGGCTCAGGCGGCGCAGGGCAAATTCGCGTTCCAGGCCGAATATGGCTTCGCGCCACTCTTGCCAGGATTTCCACAGCCAGCGAAATGAAAACAAGCCGCCTAGAATCAGTAAAATATAAATCAAGCCCTCATAAACGGCTAGGAAACGACCAATCGCGCTCATACGCACCCAATTTACAGGGATTTCAACACGCCACGCACGATTTTTTCTATTTTGGGGGTAATCACTTTGCCGGCCGCCATCACTTCCTCGTGCGTTGTCAGGGTCGAGCCGTCCAGGTTAGCCTTGTTGCTGATGCCAGAAAGCCCCAGCACTCGCAGGCTGCCATGCCGTGCTACGATCACCTCCGGCACAGTAGACATGCCCACCGCATCTGCGCCAGCCAGCCGCAGGAAACGCAAGTCGGCTGGAGATTCAAAGGAAGGCCCACTCAAGCCGCAATACACGCCTTCTCGCAGGACGATTCCGTGGCTGGCGGCCACTTTGCGCGCCAGCGCCGATAATTCCCGGTCATAGGCTTGGCTCATGTCGGGGAAGCGCGGTCCCAGTTCATCCAGGTTGGGACCCATCAACGGGTTCAAGCCGCTCATGCCCATCAGGTTGAGATTGTCTCGAATCAACATGACATCGCCAGGGACGAAATCGGGGTTGACCCCCCCGGCGGCGTTGGTGACGATCAAAATCTCGATTCCCATACGTTGCATGACGCGCACCGGCAAGGTCACCTGCGCCATGCTATAGCCCTCGTAGAAGTGAATACGTCCCTGCATGACAAAGACCGCTTGACTTTCCAGTTCACCAAGCACCAATCGTCCGGCGTGGCCGGCGACCGTCGAAACCGGCCAGTAGGGCAGGTCGCTATAGGGGATGACGATCGCTCTTTCGACGGAATCAGCCAAGTCGTTTAGCCCGGAGCCGAGAATCATCCCTACCCGAGGTCGCAGCGTGGTCTTGGCCCGCACGGCGTCCGCTACCTGATCAATTTGTTCGATAGTAAAATAGGGTTGCATAATCCACCAAAGTTTTTTCTGTGCCAGGGTGTTCTATATCGAAATAAACGTTTTTCCACACGCCCGGCCCAAAGACGCATTATATCAGAGATATTTTTCAATTTTAAGATAAGTGGCAACATTCACACATTGCCAGGCGATTGATTGGTAAAATTGCGTGGATTATGACGGGTCTAGAATGGCTCGAGAAGCGAGTGCTGTTTTTGACCTCCATTCTACTCGCTGCGAGTGGATTGGGGCTTTTGTTGATTCCAGGACGCTTGGGGGCTGTTGCCGTTGGATACCTGTCCTTTGGGCTGGGGTTTGGTTTGTTTTTCGTGGGGTGGGCAAATCAGGCTTTCCTCTTTCTGCGCCCTGAGTTGCGCCTCAAGAGGGGACTTTCACTGGCTTCGCTATTGGCGGTAGGCGTCTTGGCCTATTTGTACTTGCGAGCGTATTTGTGGATCGAAGGGCTAGCCTTGTTGACGCTGGAAGCGATATTGGCGGCGTTGTTTTTGGCAGAAGGCA
Source organism: Anaerolineales bacterium (assembly GCA_034431895.1). Lineage (GTDB taxonomy): Bacteria > Chloroflexota > Anaerolineae > Anaerolineales > Villigracilaceae > JAABUE01. The sequence continues at coordinate 9,314 of DAOUCM010000401.1, read as the reverse complement.
GGCAAATCGAGGCGCGTAAGGACTTTTTGATTCTGGCGTTGAGCATTTTGGGGTTGGCCGTGGGGGGCTGTATCTTCTTCCTGCCGGCTGTTTGTAGAGAATATGACCTTTCGAAGGGGTGGCAATGGGCTCTTGCGGTCTGCTATCTGGTAGGCGGGATGGCCGGGATGGGCGCATTCCATTTGCAAGGCAAAGGAACGATCAAGTGGCTGACCGGCATATCTGCTTTGCCCTGGCTGGCCTGGTTGGGGTGGGGGTTGCTTTCCTTGCGTATCGAGAGTGCGCTGATTGCGTTGGCAATCGCGATTTCTTTCTCGGTTGCCACTGTGATTCCCTGGCAGGCTTTGAACCTTCCCAAAGACGATTTCATTGGCCGCAAGGCGTTGCTGGCTGTGGCCTTGACCGAAACCCTGATGCTCTTTTCGCTGACCATTACCGGTTTTGCTGCCCAACGATTAACATGGGATCTCTCTCTCTCTCTGACCACTGGGGTGGCTTTGGGTCAGGAGGTGGCCTTTCTCTCGATGATGCTGGTCAAAGGGCTCATGCTATATGGTCTATTGCTCATTGCTGTCACCTTGAATCGATTGGATATAAAAGAGGCGCCCGCTGAAGAAGATCAATCGCTCATGGATTGGAACCAATGGATTGCCCGTTCGCTCAAGCAGTTTACAGCCTCTTCTCACAGTTTACAAGGCAAAGTGGAAATCCAGGCTGAGCAGATTGCAGCCCTGACTCAGAAATTAGGACATGAAAAGCGGCGCACGGCACAATACAACTTGTTGCTGGAGATGAGTTATCAACTGGAGGCGCAATTAGACCCCCCGGTAGCGGCGCAGATTGCCGTCAACACATTGCAGCGGGCCCTGGATTGTTCGCAGGTGACGGTGTATGACCATGACCTGGAAAAAAAAGAGTTCGTGGTGATGGCCTCGGCGGGGAATTTCCTGCCGGCCGGCTACCATCAATCCACCTCGCAAGGCCTATTGGGCCGCGCTTTGCGTTTGCGCAAAACCCAAATTGCAAATAATATCGCTGTTGACTCTGATTATGTCTCCCTGGAGACCTATCCGGCCCAATCGTTGTGCGTGGTGCCATTGATTCACCACGGACATGTTCGCGCCATGTTGGAAATTGGCGATGTAAAGATCAACGCTTTCGACAGCAGCGACATCCACTTGGCCGAAAAAGTTGCCGCCGAATTGATGCGCTCCTGGGAACGTTCCAGTTACCGGCAGCGCCTGACCAACCTCATCAAGGCCGGCGTTTCTCTCTCCCCGCTGCTCGAACCGCAGACGACCATCAAGGAAATTGCTACCATTGCCAGAGATACCTTGCAAGCAAGGTTCGTTTTTGTGATGTTGATTGACCAGGAAGGAAATTTTTCGCGTGTTACCCATGCCGGGCTGGCACCTCGTTTACTGCGTTCCTTGACGCAGCGGCTACAAAGCGATGCTACCGTCCAGGCGGCCTTGAACGCTTATGAGCCTTTTCGCATTCGTGATCTTCGGAAATACAATCGTTCGTCCCGCATCGAAATTGACCATGCCGGCTTGCGCAGTTTGCTGGCCATTCCTATTCGACTGCATCGTTTGAGTATTGGTGCGATTTTGGCGTTTGGCAAGCAAGGCGAAATCTTTTTTAGTGAAAACGACGAATCATTGGCCGGCCTTTTATCGTCCCAGGCGGCTGCCTCTATCGAGGCCACCTGGTTGTACCAGGAACTGCGCAATACGCTCAATTCCACCACCCAACTCTACAACCTGAGCGTCAACATCATCCAATCTGAGGCCTTGGAGGATGCGGCACGTCATATTGCCGAGACAGCCGCCAAAGTTTCCAGCGCAACGGCATCCGGCATTGTGCTATTTTCCAAAGAACAGGAAGTCGAAACTGAAGTGGAAATTGACGAATACGGGGTGCATCCAGGCGAAAACCATCCTATGGAACTCATCCAACAAACCCTGGAAAGCGGACAAACCATCCACGTAACGCCCGACCAGGTGGCGGCAACCATCTGCTTCCCCTTGCAAACGCGGCTGCGCAAATATGGCGCCCTATGGCTCGAAATTCCCAATATTCGTGACTATTTTGCCAGGCACGCCTCCAATATGCAAACGCTGGCCAATCAGGCCGCTTTGGCGTTGGAACGCTCCATTCTGCTGGCAGAGTCGCAGCAACAAGCCAGGGCCATCGAAGCGGCTTTCCAGGAATTGCAATTGTCCTATGACCGTACTCTGACCGCTCTGATGTCGGCGCTAGATGCCCGTGACCGCGAAACCGAGGGCCATAGCGCGCGTGTCAGTGAACTGGCCTGCCGCTTGGGCAAGGAGATGGGCCTGGATGAAGTTCAGTTGAAAGCGTTGGAACGTGGCTCATTACTGCACGACATCGGCAAGATTGGCGTCAGCGATACCATCCTGCACAAACCGGCCACTTTGTCCCAAGAAGAATGGGACATCATGCGCTTACATCCCGATATCGGCGCACACATCGTGGCAGGCATTCCCTTCCTCGAAGAGACCGTGCCGGTCATTCGCTATCATCAGGAACGCTGGGATGGAAGCGGCTATCCAAGGGGATTGCGCGGCACAGAGATTCCCTTGCTGGCGCGCATCTTTGCGGTGGCAGATGTCTTCGACGCGCTCATCAGCGACCGGCCATACCGCCGCCATATCCCTGTGGAAGAGGCGCTGGACTATTTGAAACAGCAAGCCGGCGTTTTGTTCGACCCTATGGTGGTATCCAAATTCGAGGCCCTGCTTCGGGAGGGGAAATTGGACGACTTCAGGCTTTGACAGGGCCTAGCCGAGTACACGCCTGAAAGCCTCCACCGCTTGCTCCACACTCGCATCGTCTATCCAGTAATGCGTCACCAGGCGGAATCTGCGCGCATCCTCTGGGCTGACCAGCACCCCGTATTCTTTCATCTTTTCTGTAACATAATCTGTATCGAAGGGGACAGTTTTTGCCAGATTGAAGTACACCATGTTGGTGGAGGGTGAACCCGCGTCCACTTCCAACGCCTGAATTTGCCTCAGGCCATCGGCCAATTTCTTGGCCCGGACGTGATCCTCGCCCAGCCGTTCGATCATATTTTCCAGGGCAAAGATGCCCGCCGCCGCGATGATTCCCACCTGACGCATTCCGCCGCCCAGCATCTTGCGCAAATGACGCGCGCGTTGGATGAAAGCCCGGCTTCCCACAAGCAGCGAGCCAATCGGCGCGGCTAATCCCTTGCTCAGGCAAAACATGACCGAATCGGCCGGCGCAACCAGCTCTTTGGCTGAAACATTTTGCGCAACCGCAGCGTTGAAGATGCGCGCCCCGTCAATGTGCAGAGACAGGCCATATTCCCTCGCCAAGGCTCCGACCTGGCGCGTATAGTCTGCACTCAAGGGCACCCCGCCGCACACATTTTGAGTGTTTTCGAGGCAGATGAGGCGGGTAACAGGGTGATGTACATCCTGGCTGCGGATAGAAGCGCGGATATCGTCCAGGGCCAGAGTCCCGTCGTCGCGATTTCGCACCGGGCAGGGATGAATCCCCCCCAGCGCCGACATCCCTCCTACTTCGTTCAAGTAGATGTGAGAGCGATCGCCTACAATGGCCTCGTCGCCGCGCTGGCAGTGGGTTAGCAGCGCCAGCAGGTTGCCCATCGTGCCAGACGGAACGAACAGCGCCGCCTCCTTGCCCAGCAATTCTGCCGCCATCTCCTGTAAGCGGTTGACGGTGGGATCGTCCCCAAAGACATCATCGCCTACCTCGGCCTGCGCCATTCGCGCGCGCATTTCTGGCGTCGGTTGGGTCACAGTGTCGGAACGCAGGTCTACAATTTGCATCTTGCCTCTCCTTGCTTACGTTTTCAAGTTTAACCTGAATTCGGGATAACCATCCCGAAGGCTTTTTAGTATGGCAAAATCGAGCCTTCGCGACGGTTCCCGAACTGGCGTTTTTTACGTTTTACGTTTTCACCTGCTCACCTGCCTCCTGCCACCCATGCCCTTGCCTCAACTCTCGCAAGGCAGCCTCCAATTCCTCGGGCAGCAGCGCCTCGAAGGTACGCGCCTGTTCCTCGCCCGGCAGCACGATTTTCAATTGGGCTGCATGTAAGAAGTGACGCTGCAAAGGCAGGGAGGCTTTGCGGTGTCCGTATACTTTATCGCCCACAATCGGACATCCCAAAAAGGCACAATGCAGGCGAATCTGATGCGTGCGCCCGGTCAAAGGGTGAAAGGCCAGCAAAGTGTGTTTGGTAAAGGATTCCAGCGTGCGATATTCCGAAACCGCCTCGCGTCCTTTTCCAGGCGGCATGACCGCCATCTTCTTGCGATGGTGAGGGTCGCGCCCGATGGGAGCCTCTACACGACCGCTGGGTGTGGGCGGATGTCCATCTACCAGAGCCAGATAAGTCTTTTCCACCTTACGCAAACGGAACTGGTCTTGCAGCCAGCGATGGGTGCGCTCGTTCTTTGCCAGCAGAATCAGGCCTGAGGTATCTTTGTCCAAGCGGTGGACAACGCCCGGCCGTTCCTCGCCGCCGATGCCTTCGATATCTGCCGCATATCCCAGCACGGCGTGGACGAGGGTGCCGCTTGCGTGACCGGCAGCCGGATGCACCACCATGCCGGCCGGTTTGTTGACCACCAGCAGGTTTTCATCCTCGAAGACAATGTCGAGCGGAATAGGCTCCCCTACGAGTTTTGTTGGCGCAGGCGGCGGAATGGTCACTTCCACCGTCATGCCGGCTTCCAGCGTTTGGCCAGCTTTTTTCGCCACCAGGCCGTTGACTTTTACAAAACCTTCTTTGACCAGCCCTTGTAAGCGCGAGCGCGAAAATTCAGGCAATTTCTCGACCAGGAAGCGGTCGAGGCGCTCTTCCTGTTCTTTTTGGAACCAAAACAGTTCGATGCGGTCATTCATGTTTTTCTGTGGGCTGCGCCTCTTGCGTAGATTGCTCATGAAGTGCTTCTTGTTCGTTGTCATCTCCCTGGCGGTCTTTTCTGTCCCGCTGAGGGCGTCTTTCGCCCAGCCATACTCCCAGCAACAATACACCCACGCCTATCGTAATGGCCGAATCGGCGATGTTGAAGACCGGAAACGTTCCTACGGAGATGAAATCCGTGACCTGGCCATCCAGCGTCAAGCGCGAAATCAGGTTGCCGGCTGCGCCTCCCATTTGCATGCCCAGCGCCAGGCGCGTCATCCAATCCTCTGCTCCCACGTGAGAATAGTAATAGATGATAAGCGCAATCACGACAAACGCCAGCACGGTAAAAACCGTGCTGCCTCCTTGAAACATTCCGAACGCCGCTCCGCTGTTATGCCAGTGAACCAGCCGAGCATAAGGCGTCAACCATTCCAACTCTGCAGGCATCCATTGTTGTGCAAAGGGAATATGCACCCGAACCAGCCATTTTGTCCATTGATCGAGCGCCACAATCAGTCCGGCAACGATGAACAAACTCCACATAGACCCAAAAAAACGCTTCATACAGAACCTCTTCGCTTCACTCTCTTCAATCGAGCCGCCCGATTGTACCAGAGTCTGTCACATATACGCGCGGCACGCGCGTGTTGATGTTGGTCAAGATTTCATAAGGAATGGTATCTGCCCATTCTGCCAGTTCTTCCACTCGGATTTGCTCACCGTTCTGTGCTTTGCCAATCAGCACGACCTCATCGCCGTTGAAGGCCGAATCCTGCTCGATGTTGACCATAATCTGATCCATGCACACCCGCCCGACTTGCGGATAGCGTTTGCCATGGATGATCACCTGCGCTCGGTTGGACATCCTGCGAAAATAGCCGTCGCCATATCCGACCGGCACCGTCACGATGCGCACGTCATGGTCAGATTGCCAGGTAGAGCCGTAACTGACGGGATGCCCGGCCTTCGTCACTTTGAAATACACTACCCGCGACTTCCAGGCCAATGCCGGTTCGACTGCGACTGTGCGCTGCGCCTCACTCGAGGGATAGACGCCGTAGAGCAAAATACCCGGCCGTACCATATCGAAATAAGATTCGGGCAATTGTAAAATGCCGCCCGAATTGGCAATATGGCGAATCGGCATGGGCAGGCTGCGTTTTTCATAGAAACGCAGCACCTCATTGAACCGTTCCAATTGCAGCCGCGCATGAGCAAGATCGGCGGCATCGGCGTTGGCAAAGTGCGAATAGATGCCCTCTACTTCGACATGCCTGCATCGTAACGCGGCTTCCTGTAACGTATGTGCATTGTAATCATGCACGCCAATGCGCTCCATGCCTGTATCTATCTTCAGATGCACTCTGGCCTTTTTCTTGGCTACTGCCGCTGCCTGGTCTATCTGCTCCAGGCGTTCCACAGAGGGAGCCGTGAGTGTCAAATCATGTTCGATATAAGCCGGAATCTGATTGCCCCAAATACCGCCTAACACCAAGATAGGTGTCTGCACACCTCTTTGCCGCAGCAGAATGCCCTCTTCTAGCACTGCCACGCCAATGTAATCTACCTGGGAGTCGAGATATTTGGCAACCTCCACCAGCCCATGCCCATAAGCGTTGGCCTTGATGACGATCAAGACCTTTGCTGGGGAAACTTTTTCACGGATAGCCTGCAGGTTGCGGCCCAACTGCGACAGGTTCACTTCCACGAAGGTGGAACGCACGCCGTTGTGGGTGGCAATGGTGGGTTGGTTGATAGTCATGCTGGTATTGTACTCGAAAGCATTCCAATGATATTCCACATCCGGTTCGGATTCGGGTGGGGAACTGATCCCGAATCTGACGGCGCGGAAACCATTCTTCTCGTAGAAAGCGCGCCCGTTGGCATTGGCCTGGAAAGTATACAACCGCAGGCCGCTTGGCGAAAGCGACTTTGCGTAATCGAGCAAAGCCCGGCCAACTCCCTGGCGCTGGTGGGCTGGCGCGACGAAGAGTTGGTCAATGAAATCGCCCGCGATAGCCAGGAACCCGGCTGGAAGCCCCGCAATTTCCGCTACCCACACATCGTCGTTGACCAGGATCACATTCTGGAAGTAGGCCTGGTCTTCCTCGAAAGAATGCCCTTTGGCGCGTTGGAACTCCGGGAAGGCCCGCTCGCGCGCCTGCCGCCACAGCAGGGCAAGGGATTCGAAATCGTCAGGGCGGTAGGGACGGATGGAAACTCTCATCAAACTCACACGGCGCAGTAAATGGTTGTTCGTTATAATTATAAATCTACTGCAAAAAGATAAGGCTTAAGATGTGTCATTTCTCAGCAAAGCGCAGAAATTCCAAGCGCGAATAGCGCAAATAATACAAATTGTGCAACGAATCTACACTTGAGCCAAAGATAAAAATCGAACCACAGCCCCCTTCACCCTGAGGGTAATTCGCAGGGCTGATAAGCCATGAGAGGCCCAGTATCAGGAAACGCCAGTTCGGGATAACCGTGCCGAAGGCTTTTTAGAGCCATTGTAGGGGCAAAATCGAGCCTTTGGGACGGTTCGAAGGCTTATCCTGACTTCAGGTTAAGGAAAACTCCGTGACCCTCCGTCTTCGTGGCGAAACTTCGAGTTTTTGCAGTGTAGGCATTCACACTCTTGAACAAAGGAAAAGAAATGAAAATAGTCACCGACTGCGCGGCCGACCTGCCCGCCGAAGAACGCGACCAACTTGGAATCGTAGAAGCCCCGCTCTACATCCAGTTCCCCGAAGGCGAAGTCAACTCTGCCGATATTACGCCCGACGAATTCTACCACCGGCTGGAGGCCATGCGCCCCGCTATCCCTTCTACGGCGCAGCCTTCTAGCGGTCTGTTTGCCGGCCTGTATCAGAAACTGGCTGAGACCAGCAAGAACATCCTCTCGATTCATGTCTCGTCCGGGCTGAGCGGCACCATCAACTCGGCGCGCGTTGGCGCCGAACAGATCAAAGACGCGGCGATCAGCGTGTTGGACTCGATGACGCTCTCCGGCGGTCAGCGCTTCCAGGTGTTGGCAGCGGCCTGGGCGGCCAAAGCAGGCTGGAGCGTAGAGGCGATTTGTGAACGCTTGTCCACCATTCGCCAGCAGACCGAAGTCATCTACACGCTCGAAACATTGGAATATCTGGCGCGCGGTGGGCGTATTGGGCGCGTGCAAGCGCTGATGGGACTGGCGCTCAAAATCAAGCCCATCATCCGGGTAGAACGCGCCGACGGCAAATACAGTACTGTCAGCAAGAGCCGCACCATTCCCCAAGCGTTGGAAACCATCACCACCCACTTGCAGGAGATGTACAAAGATACTCCGCTGTGGATTACCGTGTTGCATGGCTGCTTCCATGAGGGTGCCGACATGCTCTCGAAGATGCTCTCGGAACGACTAAACGCCGCCCGCCTCGAGGTCATGCGCATCTCGCCTGTGTTGGGCGTGCATACCGGGCCGGGCATCGTCGGCGCTGCGGTGGTGCCGATGAAGTTGATGGAAGGCATCGAGTAGGGCTACCGTTCCCCCCCTTGTTTTACCGCAGTCGAACTGTGGGTGAAGCCCCCTATTGCGGGATCCAGAATTTCAGCCAGCCGTTCCCCTCGCGCAAGGCAAACTGCACCCCTGCTTTCAGAGAGGGGAACAGTGATGGATTGTCCGTTTCCCCCAATTCGACGGGAAATGTGCGCATTTGTCCGTACAAGCGGGTACGGAACGCTTCCAACCACGCCCGGACCTGCTTGCCCCGTTCAGCGTTGACCGTGACGATAGGCCACACCCGCCGCGCCGGCCCGCGCAGCAATAGCCAGTGCAGCGTCTGACGGACGTCGAAGTCCACACGTTCCATGTTTTCCAGGTCATCGAGTAAAAGCAGCACCGATTGTTGCTCGCCCTTGTTGGAATGCGCCCAGCCTGCCAGTGAATACAGGAAGTCCATACCCGTGTTGTGATAGACGGGAAAGATGCCAGCGCACTGCGGCAGTTCGGCAAATCCCTGCCATTCATCGGGGAATGCGGTTAACACACCAAATTGCACCTCTTGGGGAGGGTGCATGAGGGCTGCGGCGGCTGCAATCGTTTGCAAGAAAGCCGTCTTGCCGGCTCCTGGATCCGCTGCCAACAGCAATGGGCCGGGGGCAGAATCATGCAGGTTCAACAACACTGGCAGCCCGTCGGAGGCGACGCCCAGGAACAACGCTTCGCGCGGCATGGGCCCGATTTCACTTAGCGCCTGCTCTAAAGGCGGCGTAGCCGGCGCAGGGACAAGCGCGCCAGCCGTAAGCAAGGCGCGTTGGGCGGCAATCTCTGGCTGCAATTCGGTCAGCGCTTCTAGGGCGAACGAGAACTTTTGGTTGGCAGGAGGCATGTCTACTCTAATTC
>DAOUCM010000400.1:0-15531 GCA_034431895.1 Anaerolineales bacterium | reverse complement strand
AACGACTTTGTCAGCAAGGAAGAAATAGACGCCATCCTCGCGGGGTAAACCAATGAAAACGCTGTACCGTTATTTCCCGTGAACCAGTTCGTTCATGAGAGACAATTCAGTCTTCGCGTTATGCTTGCGAAGTTTCTTCGCGCGGGAGGCGCGGCTGTCCCTGCGGCGGATTGTGGGTGAACTTGGTATAATTACCCCGTTTAGAGATAGGAGAAAACCATGCATGAAAAACTTCTCGAACGGATCGAAATCAACCCTGAGGTAATGCTTGGCAAACCCGTCATCAAAGGGACGCGTGTTCCCGTTGAGTTACTTCTCCGCAAGTTGAGCGAAGGCGCGACCGAAGCCGATTTATTGGATGCTTATCCGCGCTTGACAAAGATGGACATTCAAGCCGCGTTAGCCTATGCTGCCAGCGCTTTATCTCATGAGACCATCATCTTGCAGGTAGCGGCGTGAGCGATTTGCGATTTCTCGCGGACGAAAGCTGCGACTTCACCGTTGTCCGTGCTTTACGTGGCAAAGGGTACGATGTGCTGGCTGTCAGCGAAACCATGCAACGGTCTGTAGATAGTGAGTTGATCGAGCAAGCACACCGCGAAAATCGCGTTCTGCTCACCGAAGACAAAGATTTTGGATGGCTGGTGTTTGCCAGCCATTCTGTTTCTGCGGGGGTGATCTTGATTCGTTTCCCGAACAACCTTCGTTCGACGCTTGGACGAGCCGTGTTGGAATTGGTAGGGAAGTATGGGAGCGAATTGGAAAATGCGTTTGTCGTTGTTCAACCTGGTCAAGTACGGTTTAGCCGAAAAGAGTAACGCTTCGGGCTGGACGGGCTTCTCCGTGCGGCGGGCGTGGCTGTGAGGGGGAAAGCCGTCCAGGAATGAAACCACGAATGAACGAATAGATGATGTACAAACGGGAGTCCGCTTCGGGCCGGGGGTGTTATTCGGCACTCTTTGGGGTCGCAGCGCAAGGCCTGGGCGGGTGGAGGTTCGCTTTGGGGGGGCTAAATTATCGCGGGGGTAAGGTCAATTGAAGGTTTAGCCAGGTTTGATGCGTTGGGCTTCAGTAACGTTGGGCAAGTTTTCGAGGCGTGTCAAGATGCGGCTGAGTTGCTCGATGTTGCGTACTTCGATGACCAGTTTGATGTCGGCCAGATTTTGGTGCGTCTTGACGGTTACATCTGCGATGTTGATCCCCTCGTTGTTGAGCAAATTAGAGATGTCGCCCATCAATCCCTGACGGTCGTAGGCGTGGATGCGCACCGGCACAGGGTAAGTGCGTACGTGTTCGCCCCAGGTGACGCGCACCAGCCGCTCACGCTCGCGCGTCCGCAAGATGTTGGGGCAGTCGAGGCGGTGGACGGTGGCGCCGCGTCCGCGTGTGATGTAACCCACGATTTCATCTCCGGGTGTGGGGTTGCAGCATTTGGCAATGCTCGTCAGCAGGCCTTTCAACCCCACTACGTCTATAGCGTTGGCCGAGTCAACTTCGCTGGCAGGAGCGCTCGCGGTCAACAAATCAGTTGCTTGTTCGTTTTCCGATAGCGCCTTGACAATTTTGCTGACCGACATATCGCCGGTGCCGAGCGCCACGAACAATTCGTCTGGCGAGCGCAGTTCGAGTTGGCGCGCCAGTTTGTCGAAATTGATTTCACCGATGCCCAGACGGTTCAGTTCGCGTTCCAGGATGGCGCGCCCTGAGGCCAGGTTTTGCTCGTAATCTTGTTTCTTGAACCACGCTTTGATTTTGGCGCGCGCCCGCTGGGTTTTGACCAGCCCCAGGTTGGGATTCAACCAATCGCGGCTGGGACCGCCCCGCTTCGCCGTCAGGATTTCGACCTGGTCGCCGGTTTTCAGTTCCCGGTCTAAGGTGACGAGTTTCCCGTTGACCCGCGCGCCGCGGCAGCGGTGGCCGATGTCGGTGTGAACGTGGTAAGCAAAGTCAATGGGGGTGGAGCCGGCCGCCAGGTCTATGATGTCGCCGCGCGGCGTGAAAACGTAGACGCGATCCTGGAAAACATCGGTCTTCATGCTTTCGACGAATTCCTGAGCATCGTCCACGTCGCTGCGCCATTCCATCATCTTACGCAGCCAGGTAATACGTTGTTCGTAGGCTTTGTCGCGCGGCGCGCCCTCCTTATACTTCCAATGTGCAGCAATGCCATATTCAGCGTTTTGGTGCATTTCGGGGGTGCGGATTTGCACTTCGAGCGGTTTGCCATCGTCGTAGATGACCGCCGTGTGCAAGGATTGGTAGAAGTTGTCCTTGGGCGCGGCGATGTAGTCGTCGAACTCGCCCGGGATGGGGCGCCAATGGGTGTGAATGATGCCGAGGGTGGCGTAGCAGGCCGGGATGTCGGGGACGATGAGGCGCACAGCGCGCAGGTCTCGTACCAGGTCGAACGATTTGCCCTTTTGGGTCATCTTGCGATAGATGGAATAGATATGCTTGGGGCGTCCGCTGATTTCGGCCTGGATGTTGTTTTGGGATAGCAGACGCTTCAAGGCCTGGATGATGGCCTCGATTTGCGCTTCCCGGTCCGGCCGACGTTCGGTGAGTTGCTCGGCAATTTCCTTGTATTTCTCAGGGTTGACGTAGCGGAAGGCCAGGTCCTCCAGTTCCCACTTGATTTGCCAGATGCCCAGGCGGTTGGCCAGGGGGGCGTAAATTTCGAGGGTCTGTTTGCTGATGCGGCGGCGCTTTTCTTCGGGCATGTATCCCAGCGTGCGCATGTTGTGGAGGCGGTCGGCCAGTTTGATCAGCACCACGCGCACATCATCGCCCATCGCCAAGAAGGTTTTGCGCAGCGTCTCTGAGACCATGTCGGGCCGGCGTCCGAGAGCGGCTTGCGATTTGAGCAATTCCACTTCTTCGTTCTGTGCGCCGGGGCCAGGTAGATGTTCCTCATGTCCATTGTGGCTAACGCGCGGCAGATTGCTCAATTTAGTCACGCCGTCTACCAGGCTGGCAACCACATCTCCAAAATCGCGGCGGATATCTTCTAAGGTGACGGCGGTGTCTTCTACGGTATCGTGGAGCAGACCAGCGGCGACCACTTCCGGCGGTACGCGCAGGTCGGCCAGGATACTGGCGACCGCCAGGCAATGATTGATATAAGGTTCGCCCGAATTTCGCTTTTGCTCTCGATGGGCTTCTTCGGCCAGGCGGTAGGCGCGTCGCACCAACTCCCGATCTGCCATGCTATAGGTGTTGGGGAGTTGGTCCATCAATTTTTCGAGCGGATTGACAGCCACTACCGACTTCATCGCTATAATTTTACTACGCCGACAGCGACATGCAGAATGCTCTGCAACCTTAACGATTCGCTTACCTCGAGAATTCCGTTCAATACGCAAACCGTCTTGTGCATTCAAAAAAGCCTGTCGCACTGACAGGCTTTTGGCGTTGTTACAGGGTCTTCAAGAGCGCTTGCCGGCTGGTATGCAGGCGGCCGGCAATCATTTCGGCAATGCGCTGCATCACCAAGAAACCAGCGGCCGGGTTCTGTTTCAATAATTCCATCAAATCAGCCCCCGGCAGGGTCAAAACACGGCAATCCTGCTCGCAAATGGCCGACGCCGTATAGTGATGCGGCGGCACCACCCCTGACCAGCCAAAACTCTCATACTTTCGATTGACGGCTGAAACGGTGATGCTTTCAGGGCGGGAGGTCAACTGCACTTTCAACACCAGGCTGCCTTCTAACAAGAAATGTAACTGGTCAGCAGGTTTGCCTTCGTGGAAGATCGTTTCGCCGGCTGCAAAAGATTTTTCCTGACAGAGGGTCGAAAGTTTAGCCAGCAAATCTTCCGGCAGGTCTTTGAACAGGGGAAATTCGGATAGGGGGGCTGTGGTAGGCATGGTCACTCCTCTAAAAACTGGATTAAAATAAAGTGCGTTAAGTATAGCACGGATGAGCCTATGCCGCCTGTAACGAATGTCACGCGCTTTTTGGATTCGCGTGGAATCAAGTATACGGCCTATGAACTGCCGCCCGAAAAATTGGGAGCGCTCGAAACGGCTCGCTTGTTGAACGTCGAGCCGGGCGTGGTATTCAAGACCATTGTTGTCACGCGCGAAAAGACTTCCTCCTCGAAGGGAAAGAAGCCCTTGCTGGTGGTTGTGCCGGGCGACTCTGAAGTGGACCTGAAGGCCCTGGCAGCCGCGCTAGGCGAGAAGAAAGTATACCTGCCTACCGAGCGCGAAGCCGAGCAACTTACCGGCTTGCAGGCGGGCGGTATCTCACCGCTTGCCCTGCTCAACAAGGGCTTTCAGGTGGTCATCGAAGCCTCAGCGCAGGCATACAAGGAAATCCACATCTCCGGCGGCCAACGTGGACTTAATATCCGTTTGCCGGTGCAGGCGCTCATCCAATTGACCCATGCCAGGGCGCTCGAAAATATCACGGTGCGGCCAACCACGAATGCCGGCGACCAAACATAAATTTTTGATAAAAAAATACCAGAATCGCTTTTCTTCGTGAGCATTTTTATTGTATGATTAGACATCTTTTACTCTTTGACCTGCTCTTGGCCTAAATATCGTACCTAATCTATGGGGATGGGTGTTTTATGTGTGAACGTGAGGCTGGAAGCAAGGTGGTTCAGGTAACGTTTCTGAGTGCCAAATCTCCTGATTTCGTCCGAAGCCTGGAGACTTCGGGTCCTGAACGAAACGATATTGGGTTTAGAGCCGCTCTTTGGAAAGTTGGAAGGAGGTGATAGAGAACGCAAACGGAAAATTTTTGACAAAAACCTAAAAAATCTAAATTTCCTTCGAAGGAGGAGAACATGCGTAAAGTTCTATGGATCATATCGCTTTTGATTGTGGCAAGCCTGGTTCTTGCGGCTTGCGGAGCGCCTGCCGCTGGCGAACCTGTTGTTGTGAAAGAAACGGTAATCGTCGAAGTCACCGCCGCGGCGCCTGCCGCCGAAGCCACGGCCGCCCCGCCTGCTGCTCCCAGCGGCTATGGAGAAACTTTGAAGACCGTCCAGGCACGCGGCAAGGTCATCTGCGGCGCCAACTCGCAAGTGCCAGGTTTTGGCTATGTGGATGCCGCCGGTAACTTCTCTGGCTTCGACGTGGATTACTGCCGCGCTTTGGCTGCCGCCATTTTTGGCGATGCCAGCAAAGTCGAATATCGCCCGTTGACCGCCAAAGAACGCTTCACTGCTCTTCAGGCTGGTGAAATTGATATTCTCAGTCGCAATACCACCTGGACGCTGGTGCGCGATACCGAACTGGGCGGCAATTTCGTCCAAACCACTTTTTATGACGGTCAGGGCCTGATGGTGTTGGCTGACAGCGGCATTACCACCCTGAAAGACCTGGAAGGTGGCACCATCTGTGTTCAGACCGGCACCACCACCGAACTCAATCTGGCCGACGTAATGGCGGCTGAAGGCGTGAACTACACCCCCGCCGTCTACGACGATGCCGACGCCACGATGGGCGCTTATGCTGAGGGGCGCTGTGACGCTGTGACCACCGACAAGTCTGGCTTGGTTGCCCGCCGCGCCATCATGCCTGATCCGGCTGCCCACGTCATCCTGGACGTGACTATGTCCAAAGAGCCGCTTGGCCCCATGGTGCGTCACGGCGACGATCAGTGGTTCGATATTGCCCAGTGGACTGTCTTTGCTTTGATTGGGGCAGAAGAATACGGCATCACCTCGGCCAATGTGGACGATATGAAAGCCAACTCTACCAATCCAGAAGTCAGGCGTCTGCTTGGTGTGGAAGGTGATCTGGGCCTGAAACTCGGTTTGAGCAACGACTGGGCTTACAACATCATCAAACTGGTCGGCAACTACGGAGAAATCTATGAGAAGAACTTTGGCGCCGGTACCCCGACTTACATTCCGCGCGGCTTGAACAATCTGTACACCCAGGGCGGTATTCTCTACGCCCCGCCTTTCCGCTAAACTGTAGAATGAACATGAAGGGGGCGGGCAACCGCCCCCTTCCACTGGAGGCAGGCGATGACCCATTCGACCGCGCAGAACAGCGGCATTCCCTTCTGGCGCGACGAGCGCATCCTGCGCATCTTGGGGCAAATTGCGTTCATGTTTGCACTGGGCATTTTGGGATATTTCATCTATGCGAACATGATGGATGGTTTGCGTCGCCAGGGCATGACCCTGGGTTTTTCGTTTTTCACTGGCATTGCTGGTTTCGATATCGGCGAATCATTGATCGAATACAGCCGCGAATCCTCCTATTTGCGCGCTTTCCAGGTGGGTCTATTGAACACGGCGTTGGTAAGCGTGGTGGGTATTTTCTTGGCTACCATTTTGGGAGTGATTCTGGGCGTGGCACGCCTTTCCACCAATTTTCTGATCAACCGCCTGGCGGCGCTTTATTTGGAGATTATTCGCAATCTTGCCTTGCTAGTCTTTTTGATTTTTTGGTACGCCGCTGTCTTCCTCAAACTCCCTAAAGTAAAGGAAGCCATTGTTTGGCCCGGCAATATTCTCTTGACGAATCGCGGACTCGGCATCCCCTGGGGAATTCCAACCGCCTCTTTCTGGACCTATGCCTGGGTGCTGGCCTTTGGCTTTTTCCTGGCGATTGGCGTTGCCCTTCTTCTCGTCCAACAGGGGCGCCGCACAGGACGTTCACCCCTGGTCACCCTGTGGGCTTCACTCACCTTCCTGGCGGTGGCAGTCATCGGCTGGTTGGTTTTGCCTGAGCCGCCCCTTCGACTGGATTTGCCCTATGTCAAAGGCTTGAACCTTGCAGGCGGAAAAATTCTTTCCCCAGAGTTCATGGCATTGACCTCGGGACTGGTGCTGTATACAGCGGCTTTTATTGGTGAAGTAGTGCGGGCTGGGATTATGTCCGTTCCCAAAGGGCAAGTGGAAGCGGCGCGTGCGCTTGGCTTGAGTGGTTTCCAATCCTTACGTCTGGTTGTCTTTCCGCAGGCCCTGCGCGTCATCGTGCCGCCACTCATCAGTCAATATCTCAACCTCACCAAGAACTCATCCCTGGCGGTTGCCATTGGTTACCCCGATTTATTCTACGTATCCGGCACGATTATCAATCAGAGCGGACGGGCGGTAGAGATGATCTCCTTAGTGATGTTGACCTATCTGAGTTTAAGTCTGCTCACTTCTCTTTTCATGAATTGGTATAACCAAAAAATCAAATTGGTGGAGCGTTGAAATGACGGATCTCGCTAACGCTCTTCCCCCCCTCGCCGAACGCCCAACCCTTCTAGGCTGGATGCGTAAAAATTTATTCGACACATGGTACAACAGCCTGCTGTCTATTTTGGCGATTTTGTTTATCTACTGGGCCGCGCGCGGTATGCTCACCTGGGCTTTTCAAGTCGCTAAATGGCAGGTCATTGCCGTCAATCTACGTTTGTTCATCATCGGGCAATATCCCATCGAGCAGGCTTGGCGGCTGTGGGTTTCCATGCTCCTCCTGGCTTTTCTCATAGGCAACTCGTTGGGCATCTGGGGGCGCTCGCGTGTATTGCTTGTTACGCTGTTCTTACTCCCCCTTGCGCTTGCTGTCCTGCCGTTTGGTGGGCAAGTGCGGCTGTGGCTGGCTAGTTTATCGGGAATGGGCGGCTTGGGCTGGCTGATCGGTCGCTCTGCGGGGCGCGCTTTGCGGCAAGTTGTCATTGCTGGTTGGGTGATTTGGATGCCCATTTTCATCCTCCTGATTCACGGCATTACGCCAGAGGGCCAGGGCTGGATGCCCACCGTTGCCAGCAACTTGTGGGGTGGATTATTGCTTACCCTTTTGCTGACCATCGTCGGCATTGTGTTTTCTTTTCCTCTGGGCGTATTGTTGGCGCTTGGCCGCCGTTCAGAGTTGCCCATCATCCGCTGGTTTAGTATTGGCTATATTGAGTTGGTGCGCGGCGTGCCGCTGGTCACCATCCTGTTCATGGCGCAGTTGATGTTGCCGCTTTTCTTGCCCGCCAATGTGACTATAGACCGCGTCCTGCGCGCCATGGTGGGCATCACCCTGTTTAGCGCGGCCTACCTGGCGGAAAATGTGCGTGGTGGTCTGCAAGCCATCTCCAAAGGGCAATTCGAGGCCGCCCACGCCTTGGGATTGAACAGCGCGCAAACCATGATTTTGATCGTTCTGCCACAGGCCTTGCGCCTGGTCATTCCTATTCTAGTGAGTCAGTTCATTGGCCTGTTCAAGGACACAACGCTGGTTTCCATTGTCGGCCTATTTGACTTGTTGGGCATCGCCGATACCGTGTTGGCTCAGCCAGAGTTTCTCGGTTTGCAGCGCGAGGTCTATGTGTTTATTTCCGTCTTGTATTGGGTCTTGAGTTATGCTATGTCTTATGCCAGTCAGCGATTGGAAGTTTCTCTAGGACTGGGTGAGCGCTAATTGCAAGGAGAAGTAATGATGAGCGATTCGAATTCGCCGATTGTTATCGCCCGCGATGTGCATAAATGGTATGGGCAGTTCCACGCTTTACGCGGCGTGAACATGGAGGTCAAGAAGGGTGAGGTCGTTGTTATCTTTGGCCCTTCGGGGTCTGGGAAATCCACCTTTATCCGCACCCTCAATCGCTTGGAGGAACATCAGCGCGGCACAATCATTGTGGATGGCATTGAACTAAGCCATGACGTGCGAAATGTGGAGCATATTCGCATGGAGACCGGCATGGTCTTTCAATCGTTCAACTTGTTTCCTCATCTTACAGTGTTGCAAAACATTACCCTGGCGCCGATTTGGGTGCGCAAATGGCCCAAGGACAAGGCGGAAGCGGTAGCCATGGAATTGCTCGCACGTGTCGGCATTCCTGAACAGGCCCAAAAATTTCCCGGTCAACTCTCCGGCGGGCAGCAGCAGCGGGTGGCCATTGCCCGCGCGCTGGCTATGCAGCCCAAGATCATGCTTTTCGACGAACCGACCTCGGCGCTCGATCCCGAAATGATCAAAGAAGTGCTGGATGTCATGGTGGAACTAGCCAAATCCGGCATGACCATGCTGGTCGTGACGCATGAAATGGGCTTTGCCCGCGCTGTGGCGGACCGTATGTTCTTTTTCGATCAGGGACAAATCGTGGAAAGCGGCACACCACAGGAAATTTTCAATCATCCAAAAGAGGATCGGACGAAACTTTTCCTTTCCCAAATCCTTCACCACTAACTTGACTGACTCGTTTTCTCTTTCACGCCGCGGCAAGGCGTTCTGCCGGCGCCTTTCAGTTTGGGTTATTCTCCACGAAACATTTTGCTCTTCTCGAACAAATGTGGCGCAAGGATGTACAGTCCCTTCCCTGTTACGGCTACCGTGCCGTCTGACAGGTAGATTTCCCCGCGCGCGTATAATTTGCGCCCGTTGCGGCGCGTGACATACCCTTTGGTGCGGATGAGTTGTCCAAGCGGCACCGGCTTGCGGTAATTGACCTCCAACTTCGCCGCCGCCACTGTATAGCCTGCCTGCCAGACCGCCGCGCCCATTACTTCGTCTAGCACGGCGGCAGACAGGCCGCCATGCGCATAGCCAGGCGGCCCTTGCTGCGCCAGCGTCAACGTGAATTCGGATGAGACCTCGCCTTTTTCGTCTACGAACCAATGCAGGCCGAGGTTGTGCGGGTTTTCAGAACCACACAGAAAACAAGAACCATGTTCGGGGAGTTGCCTGAGGGTGGATTGTGATGTCATGAGCGTATTTTAACCTGAATTCAGGATAAGCCTTCGAACCGTCCCAAAGGCTCGATTTTGCCTATACAATTGCTCTAAAAAGCCTTCGGGACGGTTATCCCGAACTGGCGTTATTTTAATACTTCTTGGGCGCGCCCGCCTTTATTTTGTCATGACTGGCTGCCTCGCAAAAATGATATGGCCGAAATTCCCGCATCGTAGGAGTAGGCAATCATATGGCTTTCTCAGGAAAATGTATATATCACAACTGTTTTCAAAATGTCGCTGCGAGCCGCTCTCTGGCGAAGCAGTCTCCCGTTCGACGGACAAAACTGACCTTGAGGAGATTGCTTCAGCGGCATAAACCGCCGCTTTGCGACGACATGGCTATTTTGTCAAGCATTCTTGAGAAAACGTGTGCATGCAAAGGTTGTCGAACCATCCGCAGATAACGCAGATTCTCGCAGATTTTTCTGCGTAATCTGTGAAATCTGCGGATTTTCCTCGTCATCGCTGACATCTTTTGCGTGGACACGAGAAAACCATGTAGGCAATCAGGCCTGCTGAAATGTGCTAAAATTCTTCTTGTATGAAAGTCCATATCAAACTCATCGCCACCTACCGCGACCATCTGCCTCCCGGCACGCAGGGCAATATCGCTACTGTGGATGTCCCTGCCGGCAGCACCGTAGCGGAGGTGTTGATCCCTTTTGGCATTCCGCTGGACGAGAGCAGCGTCATTGTTTTGAATGGTTTGACCGTTCCTCTCGATACGCCCCTTGCTGAGGGCGACACTGTCACGGCTTTTTCGGCAATTGCCGGAGGCTTATCATAATCAATTGTCATTGTGAGGGGCGACGATTCCGAAGCCCTGGCCTGATGTCAGTCTGCCCTGGCGCTTGCCCAGGGGAGAGGCAATCTCATGGCTGTATCCAAACCGGAGATTGCTTCGGACTTTGGCTCATAGTATTCGCAATGACATAAACCACAAGGAGAATCTATGTACGGCTGGCATGGCAAACTTTTACGTATCAACCTGACGACCCGTAAAGCGACCGTCGAAGATATTCCTGCCCAGGTTTGCAAGGATTACATCGGCGGGCGCGGCGTAGCAATCCGTTACTTGTACGATGAAGTAGACCCTCAGGTGGACCCGCTCTCGCCTGAAAACAAACTCATCTTTACGACCGGGCCCCTCACTGCTACCACTGCTCCCACCGGCAACCGTTACATGGCGGTCACCAAGTCGCCGCTCACGGGCGCACTGGCGCATTCCAACTCGGGCGGCGATTTTCCTACCTGGATGAAGCGCACGGGTTTCGACATGTTCATCTTCGAGGGCAAGGCCTCGGAGCCGGTCTATGTTTGGGTGAACGAGGAGCAGGTCGAAGTGCGGTCTGCCGCGCACCTGTGGGGCAAGGACGTTCACGAGACTACCGACCTCCTGCTAGCGGAGACCAATCCGGAGGCCAAAGTTGCCTGCATCGGCCCGGCGGGGGAAAATCTGGCGCTGATGGCGGCTATTATGAACGATAAGCATCGCGCTGCTGCCCGCTCTGGCGTGGGGGCGGTGATGGGCAGCAAGAACCTCAAGGGCGTGGTGGTGATGGGCAACAAGAATCCGGCCTTCTATGACGACGCCGGGATGCGCGCTTTCAGCCTGGAATTGAACAAGGAGGTCGGTGTAGATGTCAAGAAGGGTTCCAACTTGCGCATCTATGGCACGGCGTATGTGCCGCAAGTGACGAACACCTTGGGCATTTTGCCAACGCGCAATTTCCAAACCGGCGTATTCGAGGGAGTGAGCAACATTGATGGCGTGGCGCTGCGGGAGAAATACCTGGTGAGTCACAAGCCCTGTTTCCGTTGTCCCATTGCTTGCGGACGCTTGACCGCTGTGGACGACGAAAAATATGCCGGTAAGGGTGAAGGCCCCGAATACGAAACCATCGCTTCGCTTGGCTCGGCCTGTGGCATAGATAACCTGGCCGCCCTGACCAAGGCCAATTACCGCTGCAATGAATTGGGTTTGGATACCATCTCGACCGGCTTGACCATTGCGGCGGCGATGGAACTTTACGAGCGCGGCGTCATTGATGACCGTATCACCGGCCGGCCGCTGCGCTTTGGCGATGGTGACGCGGTCATCGAAATGGTGGAAAAGACCGCTTATCGCCAGGGATTCGGCAACCAACTGGCCGAAGGCAGTTATCGCCTGGCGCAACATTACGAACACCCTGAAGTTTCGGTGACGACCCGCAAGCAGGAATTCCCCGGTTACGACCCGCGCGGTTCGCAAGGCATGGGGCTTTTGTATGCTACTTCCAATAAGGGCGCCTCGCACATGGAAGGCGACGTGGCCTATACCGAAGTATTTGGTGTGCCGCTCAAAGCCGATCCGTTGACGACCGAGGGCAAGGCCGAATTGGTGGCGCGCTGGCAGGATGCTTTTGCACTGATCGACTCTGGCGGCTTGTGCGTCTTCTTTGCCGTGCGTTATGTCTTCAGCAAAGAATACATGATTTGGCCGGTGCGGCTGGCAAAGGTCATCAACCTGACCACCGGGGCGAATTACAGCGAGGAAGAAGTGATGCGTGCCGCCGAGCGCGTCTACAACCTGGAGCGTTTGTTCGTCCTCAAGGCCGGTTCTACCGTAGACACCCTGCCGCCGCGCATGTTGAACGAGCCGCTGCCAGAAGGACCCGCGAAGGGGCGCGTGGTGGACCTGGACAAGATGCTGCCCGATTACTACGCCTATCGTGGTTGGGACGAGAAGGGCTGGCCGACCAAGCAGAAACTTCAAGAATTGGGACTGACCGAATGAAAGTCGAAGCGGACGCAGCCAGCGTCCGCTTTTTAGTACTACCTTGCAGAATCTATCACAGCCGATTCTCAAGTCGTCTTGCCTGTTCGCATGGCCTGGTACAACGGCCGTAAGTGTTTGTACATTTGGCGGTATACCTGAGAATAGAGCAGGTTGTATCTCTCGTGGACTTTTGGATCTGGCTCGAAAGTATCGCGGACGCGCGTCATGGCGCGGATGGCGGCCGGGAAGTCGGGGTGAATGCCGACGCCAACCGCCGCATCTATCGCCGCGCCCAGCCCAGAGGCCTCGTAGACGTGCGGACGCGAAGCCGGCAGGCCGAACACATCGGCTGTCAATTGCATGGCCGCCTCTGACTGGCTGCCGCCGCCGGCCACGCGCAGTTCGGTAATTGGCACGCCGCTGCGTTTGCCCGTGCGCTCGGCGCCCTCGCGCAGGGCGTAGGCCAAACCTTCCAGGATGGCGCGGTAGAGGTGCGCGCGCGTATGGGCATCGCTGAAGCCGATGACTGCGCCGCGCGCTTCAGGGCCTGGAAAGCGCAAGCCCGGCGACCAGTAAGGCTGCAAGACCAACCCATCCGAGCCGGGCGGCACGGTGCGCACCAGGTCGTCGAACAGGGTTTCTGGCTCGATGCCGCGTTCCTCGGCCAAACGTTGTTCGTGCAAGCCGAATTCCTGCTTGAACCAGGTCACCATCCAGTAGCCGCGATAAATCTGAATCTCGAAACTGTAATAGCCCGGCACCGCCGCCGGGTAGGGCGGAATGAGCGGAATGACCTCGATATATTTTTTGTGCGTGGTGTTGATGGTGGCGGTCGTGCCGTAACTCAGGCAGCCAATGTGCGGCTCCAGGCAGCCGGCGCCGAGCACTTCGGTGGCTTTGTCGGCGGCGGCGGCGATGAGCGGAAGCCCCTGCGGCAGGCCGGTGGCGGCAGAGGCTTGGGGCGTGATTTCGCCCAATTTGGCGGAAACCGGCACCAGGTCTGGCAAGAGGCGTTTGTCCATCGGCACGGCCCGCCACTTCCATCCCCAGGCGGCTTCCCAATCCTGCTTTTTGTAATCGAATGGGACGTAGCCGACCTGACAGGCGACCGAGTCAACGAATTGCCCCACCAGCCGATACGTCAGGTAGCCGGACAGGAAAAGGTACTTGTGGGTGGACTCCCAGACCTCGGGCTGATGCGTGCGAATCCAATTCGCTTCGGCCTCCGACTGGAGGTATGCTACCGTTTCCGAGGCGCCTGCCACGCGAAAGGCCGCTCCCCACAACCCGCCCAGCGGCTTGAGGCCTTCGGTGCGGCGTTGGTC
Source organism: Anaerolineales bacterium (assembly GCA_034431895.1). Lineage (GTDB taxonomy): Bacteria > Chloroflexota > Anaerolineae > Anaerolineales > Villigracilaceae > JAABUE01. The sequence goes on along the minus strand of DAOUCM010000400.1, from coordinate 1,768 downwards.
GAGCCAGACGATGGCCGGGCGCAGCGGCTTGCCGTCCTTGTCCAGGTTGACCAGCGTGCTGCGCTGCGTGGTCAGGGCGACCGCCGCGATGCTGGACCTGTCCACACCCTGCGCCCATAATCCCTGGCAGGCCTCGCAGACGGCTTTCCAAAAGACTTCGGGGTCCTGCTCGGCCAGGCCGGGCGCGGTGGAGTAGTAGGGTTCGATAACCACCCGCTGTTTGGCAAGCAGGTTGCCTTGCGGGTCGAACAGCAGGGCGCGGGCCGATTGGGTGCCCTGGTCAATAGCAAGTAGATTTTCGGGCATGTTAGTCTTTAGTCTGATAGTCGGATAGTCGGATAGTTGGATGGCTACGAGTCTATCAGATTTTTCTGTCTTGAAAATAACCGTTTTCGTAACTGCCTACCGCCGTTTCCCTCTCCCTTTGGGAGTCGGCGCTTTTTTCCAAAAAGGCTCGCACCTCGTCTCCCGCCGCCTGGCAGGCCTGGAGGGTGTAAGCCGGGGCCAGCAGCGTCGGCACTTCGAGCAGATGCGTCACGAAATCTGGCGTTTGGCCGGCCGCCACACCCGCCAGCATTCCTGGTGAGAGGTCAAGAGGATTTGGAAAATGGGAATTACTGGGGTATATTAAGCGTATGAAAACGGCGCGCTTCGAGTTTTCCCTTTCTCTGCGGCCTTTGCTGGCGCGCGACCGGCGAGATGGGGTGGTAGACCTGTGCTTCGACGGCCCGCAGACGGCCAAGCATTTGATCGAATCGCTGGGCATCCCGCACACGGAGATCGGCGAACTACGCGCAAACGGGGAGGTCGCCGGGCTGGGTTACCTCGTCCATGACGGGGACAGGTTGGAGGTCCAGGCAGTGAAGCGGGCAGGGAACAACGAGCATGAGCCGCGTTTCGTCCTGGACGGTCACCTGGGACGGCTGGCCTCGCATCTGCGCATGTTGGGGCTGGATTGTCTGTACGACAGGGCCTCTACAGACGAGCAATTGGCGCAGGTCAGCGCGGAGGAGGGGCGCATCCTGTTGACGCGCGACCGCCGCCTGCTGATGCGCAAAATCGTCACACAGGGAACCCTGCTGCGCAGTTTGGATTCGAACGAACAACTCCATGAAGTGGTACAGCGATATGAACTCTGGCAGTGGGTCAAGCCGTTCCAACGCTGCCTGCGCTGCAATCATCCGCTGGAAACGGTTAGCAAGGAGGCTGTGATAGACCGGCTGGAACCGTTGACCAAACGATATTTCGACGAGTTTCGCCTTTGCCCGGCCTGCGACCAGGTGTACTGGAAAGGCTCGCATTACGAGCGGATGCTGGAAGTGATTGCGCGCGTTGCCGGTAACAAGTTGCAGGAAAACATCCCGAAGGTTTCTTCATAAGGGAACGAGCGCGCTCTCCCCAACCTTCGGGATGATGGCAACCCGTGAAAGGTTTTTTCTGCAATGCACACTACCTATATCGTCTGCGGCAGCCCGGGGGCGGGCAAGTCCACTTATGCCAGGAAACTGGCCTCCCTCCATCGCGCCGCGCTGCTGGACATAGACACGGTCACGGAACGGCTGGTGCGGGTTGCGCTGCGCGAAGCGGGGCATGACCCCGATGACCGCGATTCTGCATATTTCAAACGCACTTTTCGCGAGCCGATTTATGACACATTGTTCGACATCGCGCGCACCAACCTGCCTTTCCAGGAGGTGATCGTCGTGGGACCGTTCACGAAGGAACTGCGCGACCCGGGCTGGCCTGCGAGACTCTCCCGCTTACTGGG
>DAOUCM010000399.1:0-2692 GCA_034431895.1 Anaerolineales bacterium | reverse complement strand
GACGATTGGGCGGCGCTGTTCCGCCTGCTGGGGGAGGGCAAAATCAAGCCGGTCATCGCCGCCCGCTTCCCGATTTTGCAGGCTGCCGCAACCAACGCCCTGCTCGAAAGCGGGCAGATGACGGGCAATGTGGTGCTGGCAGCCCCAGAGTTACTTAGCATGAATGACGGCGAACCGTGACCCTGCACGCGGCGGGGCTTTCGATGTTGATATACCTGCTGTTTGAGGGTGGCAAATTCCACGCCATGCCCGACAAGGGGGGATGGGCCTGCTCGTCAACTGGGGATTTCGGTGGTCGTTTGGATGGTGTAGAAGAGACTGCGCCCCTAAAGCGGCTGAAACTTTTGCCGATGTTTTGAATCGAATGTGAAAAGGTGCGTTCATCCCGTCCAAGCAGGGGAGATGCCGTATTCGCTGGCTGTTTCCTCACAACATAAGAGGTGAATCATGTATTACATTGTTGAGACCCCCAAACCATTTGCGCAGGCTGTGGCCGACCTGGAGGCGGCTGTGAAACAAAACGGCTTTGGCATGATGCACATCCACGATATTCGCGGGACTTTGCAGAGCAAAGGCTTCGAGTTTGCGGAAGAGTGCAAAGTGTTCGAAATCTGTCACCCGGGCTATGCCTCCAAAGTGCTGGCCGCCGACATTCGTCTGAACATGGCGCTGCCGTGCCGCATTTCGGTCTATACCGAAAACGGCAAAACGCGGCTGGGCATGATCAAACCATCGGCGATGCTGATGTCGCTTTCCTCAGATTCGTCGCTGGCCGAGGTGGCGCAGGAAGTCGAGCAAAAAATCACCAAGATGCTCGACGAAGCAAAATAAGGGTGACGCCTGCTGATGCGTCAATTTCATCTTCTCGCGCAACACCCATTGCTCGTCGCGCTGACCAGGCAAAACACGGACTTCAACTCCATATTTTTATATAAAAATATGGAAAATGGCGCCATGTTTTATTGACTTTTCGGTCAATTTTGCTTATACTTGCAGGCATGTCTGTTCTATTTGCGCGCGCTTACGAGCCTTTGGAGAATTTTCTGCAACCCAACAAGGTTTTGGTGATTTACGGCGCGCGCCGGGTGGGAAAGACAACGCTGCTGCAAAACTATTTGAAACAGACCCCCTTCAAATACAAGTTCGATTCGGGAGATAACCTTCGCACGCAGCAAATTTTGAGCTCACAAGAGTTTGGTCGAATTTTGAGTTACGTCGAAGGCTATGATTTGCTGGTCATTGACGAGGCGCAAAACATCCCGAACATTGGCATGGCGCTCAAAATCATCGTGGATCAGGTTCCCGGCATTCGCGTACTGGTCAGCGGTTCTTCTTCCTTCGATTTGGCCGGTCAAATTGGCGAGCCGCTGACCGGGCGCAAAAAAACGCTCATCTTGTATCCGCTGGCGCAATACGAACTGCTTTCGGCCTATAACCGCTTTGAATTGAACGAAAATCTGGCACAATTCTTGATTTTTGGCGCTTACCCCGAAGTGCTGCAAGCCCCCACGCGGCAGGCGCGCATCGAAACCTTGACCGAACTCGCTCATTCCTACCTGCTCAAAGAAATTTTGGCCCTCGATCGCATTCGTAACTCGCGCACCCTGTTCGATTTGTTGAAACTGATTGCATTTCAAACCGGCAGCGAGGTCTCTTTTTCCGAAATCGGCACGCAGTTGGGGATTGATGTAAAAACCGTTCAGCGTTACCTGGATTTGCTCGAAAAAACGTTCGTTCTTTACCGTTTGAACGCCTTCAGCCGCAACTTGCGCCAGGAAGTGACCCGCAAAGCCAAATACTATTTTATGGATAACGGCATTCGCAACGCGGTGATTGCCCAATTCAATGATTTAGACCAGCGCAACGACCAGGGCTTTTTGTGGGAAAACTTCATGGTGATGGAACGCCTGAAATATCGCGCGTATCAGGGAATCTATGCTAATGCGTATTTCTGGCGCACCTATCAGGGACAGGAAATTGACTTGCTCGAAGAGCGTGACGGCTTTTTGTACGGTTATGAGTTCAAGTGGAATCCCAAAGCCCGCGTCAAGCCGCCTGAATTATGGGGAAAAACGTATGCTAACACCACGTTCGAGACCATTCACCCCCTGAATTATCAAGATTTGATTCTGCCGCCCTTCGAGCAAAGAGCATCAGCCGAATAAGGTTGGCGCATTCAGTGATGCGTCAATTTCACCTTCTCGCACAGCACAAAGCGCTCACTGCGCCCGCTGCCTTTGCTATCCGGTCGCGCCATGTTGATACGCAGATAAGGTCAGGGCCGGGTCATCCATCCGCAGCCAGGCCAGCCAGCCGCGCCTGGCAAGGGGAAAATCACTGGGCGAGGCCACCGCTACCAGGCGCAGGCGACCTGCTGAACGAGTAGCGGATGGCTTTCTTGGCGCATGTATCAATGCAGTTGCCGCACAAGATACATTCGCTGTGTTCCATCTGTTCCCGCTCCACCATCGCGTTGACATCCAACCCCATCGGGCAGTTGCGAACACATAGTTTGCAATCGGAGCAAGCCGAGGCATCGGCCACCAGCCGCAGCGAGGCCCAGGCGAAGCGGTTGCGAATCCAGCGTCCGATGATCATGAAGGGCGCCATCCAGCAAATGGTGTGACAGCCCGCCCGCCGCCCGAAAAGGACCGCCAGCCCGATGAACAGGGCGATGACGATGTAATAGATG
>DAOUCM010000398.1:0-18076 GCA_034431895.1 Anaerolineales bacterium | reverse complement strand
AAGTGACCTCTGGAAAAGCGTTTTTCTTTGGGCAGGATCTCCTGAAAATGTCCAATGAGGAAATCCGTCACGTGCGTGGCGCACAGATCAGCATGGTGTTTCAGGATCCAATGACTTCTTTGAACCCCGTGCTAACCATTGGCCGCCAATTGACAGAACCGCTTATCCTGCATCTTGGGATGAGCAAAAAACAGGCGGAGGCGCGCGCGGTCGAACTGTTGGAGATGGTGGGAATTCCCAACGCCAAAGAACGTTTGAAAGATTATCCCCATCAATATTCAGGCGGAATGCGCCAGCGTGTGATGATTGCCATGGCGCTTTCCTGCAATCCGCAGATTTTGATTGCCGATGAGCCCACCACTGCTTTGGATGTCACCATCCAGGCGCAGATCACAGATTTGGTCAAACGCCTGCGCGACGAACTCGGCATGGCGATCATCTGGATCACGCATGACCTAGGCGTGGTAGCAGGCCTGGCCCAGCGGGTGATGGTCATGTATGGCGGGTATATCATTGAAGAATCTGCAGTGCGGGAACTCTATGCTAATCCCTCACATCCCTATACCATCGGTCTTCTGGGAAGCCTGCCGCGCGTGGATGAAACGAAACACAGCCGCCTGTTTTCCATTGAAGGCGCGCCGCCTGTGCTATATAACAAACCGACCGCCTGCCCATTCGCCCCGCGTTGCAAGTGGGTCATGGAACGCTGTTGGAATGAGAATCCCATGCTTGAACCGCTGGCGACCGATCACCGTATTGCCTGCTGGGTGGATGTTAAAACCGGGAGGCCCCGCTCATGAGCAACAACAACGCAGATACACTTCTTAGGGTTGAAAATCTTAAAATGCACTTCCCCATCTACCGCGGCGTATTCCAGCGCCAGGTGGGCGCGGTGCTGGCGGTGGACGGGATCAGTTTCGACGTCAAGCGCGGCGAAACGCTGGGGCTGGTAGGCGAATCGGGCTGTGGAAAATCCACCACCGGGCGCGCCATCCTGCAACTTTATCGGCCTACGGCTGGCAATGTTCACTTTGAAGGGGTGGACCTGGTGAAATTGCGCGGTGAGCCGTTGCGCCAGATGCGCCGCAAGATGCAAATGATCTTCCAGGACCCGTATGCCAGCCTCAACCCGCGCATGACGGTAGAACAAATTGTCGGCGAGCCATTGCTGGTTCACAACGTAGCCAGCGGTCGGGAAGTCCAGGAACGAGTGCGTGAGTTGCTCTCCCTGGTGAACCTCAACCCGGCGTTTGCCACCCGCTACCCGCACGAGTTTTCTGGCGGACAGCGCCAGCGCATCGGCGTGGCGCGCGCCCTGGCTCTGAATCCTTCCTTCATTGTTTGCGATGAGCCGATTTCTGCGCTCGATGTCTCCATTCAGGCGCAAGTGGTCAACCTGCTGGAAGAACTGCAGGAAAAATTCAATCTGACCTACCTGTTCATTGCTCACGATCTCTCAATGGTGCGCCACATCAGCAAACGGGTGGCGGTGATGTATTTGGGCGTGATTGTAGAGCTGGCGGATCGCAATTCCCTGTATCGTGAACCCCTGCACCCCTATACCCAGGCGTTGCTCTCGGCGGTTCCCATCCCGGATCCGGTGGCGGCGACGCAGCGAAAGCGCATTATCCTGGAAGGCGATGTCCCCTCGCCGATCAATCCGCCCTCCGGTTGCCGCTTCCGCACGCGCTGTCCCATTGCGGAAGCAATTTGTGCGGAAAAACAACCGGAATTCCGCGAACTCAAAACCGATCACTTTGTAGCCTGTCATTTTGCGGAAAAATTTGTATAATTTATCTTGGAAGGAGGTGATGGCTTCGGAAAATCACTTTTCAAAATGGAAGAGATTTCGCTATGTTTATATAAACCCTCTCAATTTCAAAATGAAAGAAGGAGAAGAAAATGCGTAAACTGTTTGTTGTACTCAGCCTGCTGGTCGTCGCCAGCATGGCGCTTGCGGCTTGCGGTGCGCCTGCGCCAAAAGCACCCGTCAAAGACACGACGACCCTCGTAGTGGCCGAATCGGAGGTAGGTATTGATACTCTTGATCCGGCTTTGGCGTATGATACCGCTTCGGGCGAGATCGTCCAAAACGTCTATGAAGGCTTGATTTTCTACGACGGCGAAGCCACCGACAAGTTTGTGCCGGTGCTGGCCAGCGAGATGCCAACCGTCTCTGAAGATGGTAAAACCTACACCTTCAAGATCCGCACGGGCGTTAAATTCCACGAAGGCGGCGATTTGACTCCTTCAGATGTGGCTTACTCCTTCCAGCGTGGCCTGTTGCAGGGCGGAACATCCTCCCCGCAGTGGCTGCTGGCTGAGCCGTTCTTTGGTGTCGGCATGGATGATGTGGCTGCTGTGGTTGCAGATAAGATCAGCACGAAAGTTGCTGCCAAACTGGACGAGTTGGTCGGCGCGGTTGATCTTGCCGCCTTTGCTCCTCCCGCAGCCCCCGAGTCTACAGCCACCCCTGAACCCAATGCTACCCCTCAGCCCACTGCTCCATCTGTTGACCCCTTTGAGGCGCTGTTCACTGAGTACGTAGCGTTTTACACCCAGACATCTGGCTTTGCGGTTGACGCGGCTGCAGTTCTTGCTGATGAGACCAATAAGGCCACTATTGCTAAGATGTATGAGGATCTTGCTGCTTCTGCAGACGACGCAGCCAAACGGGACCTTATCAAGACCACCGCTTCTGATCTGCTTGGTGCGGCCGAAGGCGGCGATCCCTCTGCTGTGTACGATGACCGTGAAGCCATGTCCAAGGTGGATCCGGCTATCTTGAAGGAAGTCTACGATATGGTCACTGCGGCGATTGTGGCTGACGACGCCGCTGGCACCGTTACGATGACCCTGGCTCAGCCGTGGGGTCCCTTCCTCGCCACCATTGCCCAGACCTGGGGCTCTGTGATGGATAAGGAATGGGTCATCGAGAAAGGCGGCTGGGACGGCACTGCCGACACCTGGACCAATTTCTATGGCATGGCTTCTGCTGATGATCCCTTCAGCACTATTGCCAACGGCACTGGCCCCTTCAAACTGGACAAGTTCGCCAACGGCGAAGAGGTGGATCTGGTCCGCAACGATGCGTACTGGCGTGAACCTGCCAAACTCGAGCGTGTTGTCCTCAAACAGGTCCCCGAGTGGGGCACCCGCTTCTCCATGATGCAGGCTGGCGATGCCGATCTTGCTACTGTGCCTCCGGCCAACCGCTCGCAGATGGACGAATTTGTGGGTGCTTTCCAGGTATACGATCCTGCGACCAACTCCTACGGCCCTGTCCAGGAAGTTTGCGGCTATGACGCTACCCAACTGGGTGCCGCCAAATTCACTGCCTGTGAGGCTGGCAAAACTGGCAATGGCAAACCGTTCCTTGTCCGTTTAGGGCGACCTGGCATCAGCATGGATGTGCTTCTGTTCAACTGGAATATTGCCACCTCGGAAGACAGCCCGAATCCCTACATCGGCTCTGGCAAATTAGATGGGAACGGTATTCCCCCCGACTTCTTCGGTGATGTTCACATTCGTAAGGGTTTTGCTTATTCCTTTGACTGGGACACCCTGATCAACGATGTGTTCAGTGGCGAAGCAGTGCAATCCTATCAACTGACTTTGCCTGGTATGCCCGGTTTCTTCCTGGATACGCCGCACTATACGTTTGATCTTGACAAGGCCGCTGAAGAATTTAAACTGGCTGATGTGGATCATGATGGTATCCCTGCTGGTGAGGATCAAGAAGGTGATGTTTGGACGACCGGTTTCCGCGTCCAGATGGCCTACAACCAAGGCAACCCTACTCGCCAGACCGTTGCCGAAATTCTGGCTGGCAACCTAGCCACCGTCAACGAATTGTTTTTGGTTGAGACCCTTGGTCTGCCGTGGCCTGCTTACTTGCGCGCACAGCGTGCCAAGCAAATTCCAATCATGGTTGGCGGCTGGCTCGAAGATATTCACGACCCACATAACTGGTACCAGCCCTACACGACTGGCACATATGGTGGTCGCCAATCTCTACCTGCGGAGGTCAAAGACCAGTTCAAAGACATCCTGAACCGCGGCGTGGCCGAGCTCGATCCCGCCAAGCGCGCCGAGATCTACAAGGAAGCCAACCAGTTGTACTACGATCTGGCTGTCGGTGTTCCCTTGGAAGTTACCACTAGCCATGGCTTCGTTCAACGCTGGGTAAAGGGCGCTATCTTGAACCCAATTTTCCCCGGCTTGTACTATTACACCATCTATAAAGAATAACAAGATTTGGTTAAACTTCTGGGGGCCTGTTGTCAGGCCCCCAGATTTTCCAATTTTGGTTTGCACAGTGAAAAAGAACGAAAGTTATTTTCACTCTGAAAATCAAAATTCTTCTCAAACCAAAATGAGGTTGACCGCATGATCAATTATATCATCCGCCGTTTGTTGTTGATTCCTGTTCTGCTGGTAGGCGTCACGCTGCTTATCTTTATCATGTTGCAATTTCTCCAACCGGTAGAACGGACTGCCTTATATGTCAGAGATTTTCCAAAGAACGAAAAGGCCATTGAGGGATTGATCAAGCGTTACGGATTTGACCAGCCTTTTTATATTCAGTACTGGAATTGGTTGGTTGGCAAGGTAAATGAGGATGGTCAACGTGAAGGCGGCATTCTATTTGGTGATTTTGGCTATTCGCGTTCTGCCTCCCAGCCGGTGGCGGAATTGATTAAGCGTCGTTTTCCTAATACGCTTGATCTCACTTTGTGGGCGGCTGCTCCAGTCATTATGGTAGGCATTTGGCTGGGGGTGCAGGCGGCAGTTCATCATAACGGATTCATTGACCAGGCATCGCGCGTCTTTAGCATTGTTGGCACATCTTTTCCAACCTTCGTATTCGGCTTGTTGATGCTGATGATTTTTTATGCCAACCTGCATTGGTTTCCACCTGGGCGTCTATCGGACGACTTTAGCCGCTTTGTCGATTCGGCGGCGTTTCATCACTACACCAGTCTTCTCACCATCGATTCTCTCCTCAACGGTCGTTTTGATATTTTCATTGATGCGCTCAAACATATGATCTTGCCTATTTTGACCCTTTCTTATATCAATTGGGCGACGTTCTTACGTCTGACGCGCAGTTCTATGCTGGAAACCTTGCGCATGGAATATGTTACCACGGCGCGCGCCAAGGGTTTGCCTGAGAATGATGTCATTTATAAACATGCTCAACCCAATGCTATGTTGCCCATCATTACGCTGGCTGGTTTTAGCGTAGTGGGCTTACTGGGAGGCGTGATTATCACCGAAACTGTCTTCAATTACCCTGGCATTGGTTCGGCGGCTGCCCGCGCCGCCACCAGCCTGGATGTAGTTGCCATGTTGGGATTTGCGCTGTTCGACGGCTTTATTCTGATTGTGGCGGCTCTCATCATTGATGTATTATATGCTTTCATTGACCCGCGCGTGCGCTTATCGTAAGAGGAGATTTCAATGACACAAACCACCCCATCCGCCGATAATTCTCTGTTGCGCGATACGATTTCCACCCGCAAAATTGGACGATTAGAACGGTTTCTCGGGCCGGAGAATTATCGTATCCTGGTTGGCATGATGAAAACTCCGGCCTCCATAGCCGGTTTTTCACTGGTCATCATATTTGCATTGATTGCTATCTTTGCGCCGGCCATCATTCCACCTGTTTCCAAAGACCCGTATGCAATTCCACGCGATGGCTTCAGTTCTACTCCAAAACCGATGGGAACTGTGTGGAAACTTAATGCTCCTGAGGTGCCCGTTTGGTATAAAACCTTGACTGGCAAAGATCAATGGGTCCACATTTTCGGAACATCTGAAGGGCAATACGATATTTTCTACGGTGTTATTTGGGGAACGCGCACGGCGTTTTATGCTGGCATTATCGTGACCCTTTCCACATTGCTAATTGGTGTCATATATGGCTCAATTTCCGCCTATTATGGCGGCTGGGTGGATATGGTCATGATGCGTATTGTGGATGTAATCTCTATTTTGCCCAGTATCCTGGCGGCGTTGATCCTGGCGGCTGTATTGACGCCTAAACTCGGCAAGAGCAGCATTCCCGTCCTTATCGCACTGATCTCTTTTGGATGGATGGGCTATTCGCGCTTTATCCGTGCTGATATTCTCTCTGTCAAAGAGCGGGACTATGTTCTGGCGGCGCGCGTTGTAGGCGTAAAAGACAGCCGTATACTCTTCCAACACATCCTGCCCAATTCCATCTTCCCCACCCTGATTCTGGCCTCTCTTGCCATCGGCGATGTGGTGTTGAGTTTTGCTGCTCTGTCTTTCCTTGGAATTGGCGCGGAAATCGGCTATGCAGACTGGGGCCAGGTAATCTCATTTGCCCGTAACTGGATTACCAGTTTGAATACTTATTGGTACATTGTGGTCTGGCCGGGCTTTGCATTGGTTTTGTTTGTTATGGGCTGGAACCTGATTGGCGACGCCCTGCGCGACGTGCTGGATCCACGTATGCGGGGTAAGACCTAATTTGTGCTGAACAAATTTCTGACACGCTTCTCCCTGTTCCATCTTGGGCTGGCATTGCTTTTTGCCATGTTCTTATTCCAAGATGGAACAGCCTTATCTATTCAGTTGCAAGCCACGCCTACGGCTACCCTATCCCCTTTCGAGCGCCTGGCTAAACCCACCCTCCCTGCCTCTCCTGGGCAGGCGGACTATGGGGCGCAATCCTACTGGTTACTTTGTCTTCCCTGCCATGGCGATAAAGGTCAGGGCCTGACAGCGGAATTCCGTCAAACCTACCCCCCCGAAGAACAATATTGTTGGGAAAGAGGTTGCCATGGAGAACGGCCTTACGAAAATGGGTTTCGGCTGCCGATGAACGTCCCGGCGGTCATTGGACCGAACGCAACCCTGACCAAATTCTCTACAGCGGCTTATTTGCAGGCTTACCTCTTGGCTGCTATGCCCTACTGGGACCCTGGCAGCCTTTCCGAAGAAGAGGCCTGGAACATTACCGCTTTTCTCCTGCGCGAAAACGGCCTCCCCGTGGATGGAGAAGTGAACGCTACAAACGCCCCAAATATCTCACTCTTCCCTCCCCAAACTGCCACTTTGCCTGCCTCCCAAGAAGAACCGGCGACTGCCAAGCAACCTGTTTCCAATCCAGTTGTCTGGTTATTGGGATTGACTTTACTGATGGCTCTTTTTGTCCTGTTGGTGCTACGGCTGCGCAAAATCCAATGATTGCAGGTATTGGAATGGAATAGAATGTCCATGGCCAAAAGGTGAAAATCGAAGTATGGAGTCACGGAGACACCGAGAAAGTAGGGAAATTGCGTGACTCCGTGCCTTCGTGGTGACACTGGTAAAAGATTTGCGCGAACGATAAAATACTGCGCGGTAATGCTATGAAAAAGGGGGAAAGAAGAGCGTTCTTTGTCATATTGCCGCATTTCCCCTTTGGCGGAATCCCAATTTTGTGGCATACTCAAGGACATCTTACCTCTTCCATAACGAAGGCATGACCATGACCCACCTCACGCGCCGCCTGTCGGCTTCGATTCTGTTCCTCGTCGTCCTTTCCGCCTGCCAGTTCCCCTTTGGAGGGAACGCAGCCACGCCCACGCCCCAGCCGACACCCACGCTCGCCTCTACGCCCACCCCTGCCCCGCCTCGCTCGCTGACCATTTGCCTGGGCGCCGAACCGAATACCCTCTACCCCCTGGGCGGCCCCAACGCCGCCGCCCGCAGCGTCCTCGAAGCCATCTACGACGGCCCGATGGACGTGATTGGCTATGACTACCAGCCCGTCATTCTCGAAAAGATCCCCAGCCTGACCGCCGGCGATGCCGTTCTGGATAGCATCACCGTCAACCCTGGCGAAGAAGTGATAGACGCCGACGGGAATCTGGCCATCCTGGAGGCCGGGCTGCGCGTGCGACCGGCTGGCTGCCGCTCCGACGACTGCGTCATCGTCTACGACGGTGCCAGCCCGCTCGAAATGGACCAGATGACCGTCACCTTTTCCCTGCTCGAAGACCTGGTTTGGTCCGACGGCGAACCCCTCACCTCTGCCGACTCGGTCTACGCCTTTACCCTGGCAGCCGACAACGCCACGCCCGGCTCCAAATACCTGATCGACCGAACCCAAACCTACGAAGCCGCCGACGAAACCAGCCTGCAATGGTGGGGCAAACCCGGCTTCGTTGACCCGACCTATTACACCAATTTCTGGTCGCCGCTTCCCAAACACGCCTGGGAGACCTTCAGCGCCGCCGAACTACCCCAGGTGGACATTGCCTCACGCGCCCCCATCGGCTGGGGCCCCTACGTCCTCCAGGAATGGATTCCAGGCGATCATTTGACCTTGACGAAGAATATCCGCTACTTCCGCGCTGCAGAAAACCTGCCCGTCTTCGACACGCTCACTTTCCGCATCGTAACCGACCCCAACACAGCCGTCAGCGACCTGGTAGCCGGCAAATGCGATCTGCTCGATCCCACCGTCAACCTGGAGGGGCAACTCTCCCTCTTGCTGCAAATGCAAAAAGACGGCCAGATCCAAACGCTCACTGCTACCACCAACACCCTCGAATGGCTGGCGCTCGGCCTCACCCCCGCCTCCTATGATGACGGTTACACCACCTCGCCGCCCCTCGACCGCCCCGACCTGTTCTACGATACGCGCACCCGCCAGGCCATGGCCATGTGCCTCAACCGCCAGCAAGTGGTAGATACGGTCCTCTTTGGCCTCTCGGTTGTCCCCAATACCTACCTATCGCCCGCTCATCCGCTTTACAACTCTACGGTTGTTGCGTATCCGTACAACCCGGCCCAGGGCAGCCAGATTTTAGAGCAAATCGGCTGGAAAGACCTGGACAACAACCCCGCTACCCCTCGCCAGGCCCAGGGCGCTTTGAACGTTCCGCCGCTTACCCCTTTGACCGTCACCTACATCACCAGTTCGGCTACCCAGCGTCGCCAGTCCAGTGAAATCCTGGCGCAATCTCTGGCGCAATGCGGCATCGGCGTGAATGTCGCTTACCTTTCCTATGTTGACCTGTACGCCGAAGGGAGCGCCGGCGGCCCCTTGTTTGGTCGCTCCTTCGACCTGGCGCAATTTGCCATGAGCGCCCCCGGCCTCCAGCCGCCCTGTTCCTGGTACACCAGCGCGCAAATCCCTACCGCTGCCAACAACTGGGTAGGCGCCAACGTCAGCGGCTACAAGAGCGCCGAATTCGACGCCGCCTGCCGCCGCGCCCAAATGCAATTGCCCGACGACCCGGCCTACCTGGAAGCCTGGCAAGCCACCCAAGCCATCTTTGCCGCTGACTTGCCGGCCATTCCCCTTTACCTGCGTCTGCAAATTGCCGCCGCCCGCCCCGACCTGTGCGGTTTCGGCCTCGATCCCACTGCTAGCCCCTTGCACGGCCTGGAGGCCTTCGATTACGGCCCGACCTGCGCTCGCTAACGGTTCATGCGCTCCTTCTTTTCCCAAGCCGCGCTCTTCCTGGCCGCCTTCTTGCTGACGGCGTGCTTGTCCAGCGCCAGGGCCTCCTCTTCGACGCCGCCACCGACCAGCCTGCCGTTTCGGGTCACGGTGACTTCCACGCCCCTGCCCCAACGCGCGCGCCTCTTGCGCATTGCCACGTTAGGCGACGTGACCACCACCAACGTCTGGGCTTTGTTCGAGCGGATGAATTATTGGGACTATGCGACGCAGGCCGCCTATTGGCCGCGACTCTACGACCTCTCGCCTCTTTCCCTGGACCCCTCGACACGCTCAGGACAACGCCTCGAGCCGGCTGCCGCTATATCGGCCCCGCCTGCGCCCGTATGTGACTCGGCAACCTGCTCGGCCACGCTCACCCTGCGCCCCAACTTGCGCTGGAGCGACGGCTCCCCCCTGACCGCCGAAGATGTGGCTTTTACCGTCAACACGGCTTTGCAATTTCGCCTGGGAGGAGACTGGCGCAACGCCTATGACCCTGAAGTACTCGATTACGCAGAGGCGCTCAGCCCCACCTCGGTACGCTTTTACTTCAAGCGTCAGCCTTCGGTGGCAGAATGGCAGTATGGCGTGCTGCAAGGTCCCCTGGTCAATCAGGCGTACTGGCAGCCGCGCATAGTCGAGGCGCTTGGCTTGCTGCCAGAAGAAAGCCTTTGGTCCACCATTTTGCAACTAGAGGGGAAATCGGCCGAAATGCAGGCGCAGATAGACGCCTTGAACCTCTCGCTGAACGAGATGGCGCCCGAAAGCCAGCCATACCAGCAGACCGTCAAACAGGCTAAAACCCTCCAGGAAGAACTGAACAGCATCAACCATCAGCGCGACCAGGCCCGTGAGAAATACGAAGCGCAACTGGCCTCTGCGCGCGCAGCCTTGTACGCCTTGCCCAATGCCCTGGAACCCACCCTGGGGGTATGGAAATTTGCCAGCCGCCTGGAGGGCGTGTTCGAGAACACGGCCAACCTGGGAACAGTTTACGGCGATCCCTGGTTCGATCAGGTCAGGTATAGCGTGTACCCTGACGAGGAACAGGCCGTGGGGGCGCTGTTGGGCGATGAAGTGGACTTGATTCTGACGCCCGACGGGCTGTCGTCTGCTTCGGTTGCGCAACTGGCAGACGACCCGGCCATCACAGTGAGCCGCGCTCCCAGCCGCAGCGCGCGCTTCCTGGCCTTCAACCAGGCCAGACCCTATTTGGCAGAAGCGGCTTTACGCCAGGCGCTGGCTTGTATGCTGGATTCCGAGTCTCTGGCGCGCAGGCTGGGCGACCAAACCTTCCCTTTGACCGCTTTTGCGCTGGACGATTTTTGGCGCGCCGATGGCTTGTCCATGCCGTGCGCGGGCCTGTCTGCCGAGGCGCGCCTGGCAGAGGCCGTGCGCCTGTTGAAATCTGCGGGCTATCGGTGGGAAAAAGAACCCTCCCCGCTCGCGCAGGGAAAGACGCTGATTGCCCCTTCTGGCAGCGCCTTGCCGCGCCTGACTCTGTTAGCGCCGTCTGGCGAAGAAGATGCGCTGCGCGCCCAGGCCGCCGAATATATTGCCCAGCAAGCCGCTTTGTTGGGGGTAAAAGTACAGGTGCAAGATGCTGATAGGGATACGCTCTTGTATGCCGTGTATGCTTCGGGTTCGTATGACCTGGCGGTGCTGGGTTGGCGCTTGAGCAGGTATCCCGCCTATTTGTGTGATTGGTTCACCCCCGCGGACGAGAATCCCTTTTCTTATAACGGAAGCAGGTTGAGGTCCGCGTGCGAAGCGTGGGCCAGTACAAGCCGCTTGGAACAGGCGCAAGCCCAGGCAGCGGAGGTCCAATCCACCTTAATGAAGGAACTGCCGTTGATTCCCTTGTATGTCGAAGCCCGTTTCGATGCGTATCGCAATCTACGCTATCCCTTCGATGAAAAGATCGGCGGCTTGGGCGAGGGGTATGGCGCGCCAGAAAAAGCCATGCCAAATCCATAGCGCGAAACGAGGATTCTTTGCTATAATTCGGATAATCCAGGACGAGGAGTGTACCGTGACCCCCAAGAAACCCTTGCTGGAAGTCAAAAACTTGAAGACGTATTTTTATACCGAAGACGGCATTGTGCGCGCCGTAGACGGGGTGGACTTCGAGGTCTATCCGGGCGAGGTGTTGGGCCTGGTAGGAGAATCGGGGTGTGGCAAGAGCGTGACCTCGCTTTCGATCATGCGCCTGATCTCTGCGCCAGGCAAAGTAGAAGCCGGAGAAATCCTGTTCGATGGCACCGACTTGCTCAAGTTGCCGGAGAATGAGATGATTCATGTGCGCGGCAACCGTATTTCGATGATTTTCCAACAGCCCCAAACGGCGCTGAACCCGGTCTTCAAAGTAGGCGACCAGATTGGCGAAGTGCTGAGCATCCACCAGGACTTTGGCAAGGAAGCCGGCTATAAGCGTTCCATTGAATTGCTGAAGATGGTGGGCATTCCCGATGCCGAGCGGCGCGTAGAGGCGTATCCGCATGAATTGTCGGGCGGTATGGCGCAGCGCGTGATGATTGCTATGGCGCTGGCCTGCCTGCCGGAGTTGTTGATTGCCGATGAGCCGACGACGGCGCTGGATGTCACCATTCAGGCGCAGATTTTAGACCTCATGCGCAACCTGCGTGAGAACACCGGCACGGCCATCATTCTCATCACACACGATTTGGGCGTGGTGGCCGAGATGTGCGAGCGTGTAGCGGTGATGTATGCGGGTGAAATCGTCGAACAGGCAGAGGTGGGCGCGCTGTTCGATCAACCGCTGCATCCGTATACGCAGGGCTTGATTGGCTCTATCCCCATTTTGGGCAAACTCAAGGATCGGTTGGATGTGATCCCCGGCTCGGTGCCGAATTTGATCAACCTGCCGCCAGGCTGCCGCTTTGCGCCGCGCTGCCGGGCGATGCAGGAACATGGACTGACGATTTGCACCGGTGCCAAGCCAGATTTGATCGAGGCGAGGCCGGGCCATAAGGTGCGCTGCTGGCTGTATCAAAATGCAGACGGTCATCGCGCCCCGCTGACGGCTTGATGCGCGCACAGCAAAGTTTCCTTTGGAGCAATGACAATGAGTGAAACTGCCAGAGAATATCTTGTCGAAGTCAAAAACCTGGTAAAGTATTTCCCGGTGCGCGCTGGTTTGTTGCAGCGTGTGGTGGCGCACGTGCAGGCGGTGGACGATGTGAGTTTTGCGGTTCGGAAAGGGGAGACGCTGGGCCTGGTAGGAGAATCGGGCTGCGGGAAGACAACCGTAGGCCGCAGCATGTTGCGCTTGATCGAGCCGACCTCCGGCGAAGTGACCTTCGAGGGCCGCGATGTGTTGAAACTGCGCGGCAATGAATTGAAAGCCATCCGCCGCGATATGCAAATCATCTTCCAAGACCCGTATGCCTCGCTCGATCCGCGCGTGCCAATTGGCGAATCGGTAATGGAAGGGTTGCACATTCACAAGATTGGCACGGCCAAAGAGCGCTTCGAGATCATGATCGAAACGCTCAAGAAAGTGGGGTTGGAGGATTATCACGCCCGCCGCTATCCGCATGAGTTTTCGGGTGGTCAGCGTCAGCGTATTGGGATCGCACGCGCCCTGGCGCTGCGCCCCAAGTTCATCATCTGCGATGAGCCGGTTTCGGCGCTCGATGTCTCCATCCAGTCGCAGGTTTTGAATATCTTGAAAGATCTGCAGCAAGAATTTGGCCTGACTTATCTTTTCATTGCGCACAACTTGAGCGTGGTAGAGCATATCTCAGACCGCGTGGCGGTGATGTACCTGGGCAAGATGGTCGAGTTGACCGGGCGCGATGAGTTGTTCAAGAATCCCCTGCATCCTTACACCCAGGCGTTGATGTCGGCCATTCCTGTCCCTGACCCGCATCTCAAGCGTCAGCGCATCATCTTGAAAGGCGATGTGCCTAGCCCGCTCAACCCGCCCAAGGGCTGCCGCTTCCATCCTCGCTGTCCGATTGCCCAGGAAATTTGTTCGGAGCAGGAGCCGGAATTTCGTGAGGTCAGCCCCGATCATTGGGTGGCTTGCTGGATGGTGAAATAGAGCGGGAGACGGTTTCATATGTCTGTTCCTTGCGTTTTGCTGGTGGATGACCAACGTGAAGTTTTGCGGTTGCTACATTCCACCCTGAATACGCTGCCTCATGAGTTGGAAATCTTCGAGGCGCCCTCTGGCGAAGAGGCGCTGTTGGAGGCCTCGCGCAGGAAAATTGACTTGCTGGTGGCCGATTATCGCTTGCCGGGCATCACCGGCGTGGAGTTGATGCGCAAAATCCGCGTCAAATATCCGGATGTGCGCGTTATCCTGATTACCGGCATGACCGACCGCAAATCCCGCGAGGACATTCTCAACGCCGGAGCGGCGGCTGTATTCGACAAGCCCATCTCACTGACCGATTTTCTGGACGTGGTGGAGCGTTCGCTGGACCTGGAGCGTATCATCTTGCCCGATGAAACCGACCAGGATGGCCGCCACCAAACGCTCTCGAACTTGCTGGCCAATTTGCGGCAGGATGTGGAGGCGCAGGCCGTCTTCCTTTTGAGCGACCGCGGCCGGGTGCTGGCGCGCGCCGGCGACCTGAAGGACAACAGCATGGAGGCCTCGCTGCTCTCTGCATTGATGGCAATTTATAGCGCCGGTTTGAAGGTCTCGCGGTTGATGCACCAGGAGAACCTGGAGAGTTACCACGTCTTTGCCGGCGGCGATCATGACCTGTTGCTCATCCCGGTCAATGCAGCCTACGCGCTGCTGGTGGCCGGCAATGGCCTGGCTACCACTGAAAACATTCTCCAAACCGTTTCTGCCATGCTGGCCGTCCGCAACGAGGTGGAAAAGGCGCTCAAATCTATGGGTGTCGCGCCTGTCCTCTCAGAGGACGAAGCCGAAAAAGAGGAGAAATACCAGGAGCCAATCACGCAAGGCACTTCTGAGGAAATAGCGCGGCTTTTGAGCACAAAGAAGAAAATGTCTACCGGCGAACTGGAAGCCTACTGGGAGGCTGCTGTCGAGCGACATGGGAATGCGCCTACCAACCCGGATGTCATTTCTTATGAGCAGGCGCGGCAGTTGGGTTTGACGCCCAATGAAAAAGCGTAGCCATATTGCCCAACTTCCCGCCCTGTGATACAATCTAGCCCGCTCGTTTGTGCCCGCAAAGGGTATCGCTCTCTCCTGTTCGAGAAGATACCGCAAAGAGAAATTCTCGAACAGAAGGGTGCAAGGGCAACCCTGGGGCGTGGTGTAACGGCAACACACCGGCCTTTGGAGCCGTGGTTCTTGGTTCGAATCCAGGCGCCCCAGCCAATTTTTATGCTGCTCGCTGTTCATTGATTCCTGACAGGCCTTGCGCCTCCCCGCGGAGCGCAGGCTTGTTTTTGTTCGAGGAGTTGCCATGAAAGTCACTGCCATTTTGCTTGCTGCGGGACTAGGCACCCGCATGAAATCGAATCTGCCCAAAGTGTTACATCCAGTGGCTGGTAAACCAATGCTTTGGTACGCTTTGCGCGCCGTCCAACTGGCCTCTACGGAAAAGCCGGTGGTGATCGTGGGGCATGGCGCACAGCAAGTCTCCGAGTTGGTGGGGCAGTCTGCGCACTGCGTTTTGCAGGAACCGCAACTGGGTACGGGACATGCCGTTATGCAGGCCGAGGCGCTGCTCAAGGGCAAAACCGATTACGTCATCGTCTCGTATGCAGATATGCCTTTGCTGCGCGGTGAAACCTTTCAGCGCCTGGTAGAGATGCAAAAGCAGAACAGCGGCCCGCTCACTTTATTGACCGTCAACGCCGACGACCCGCGCGGCTTTGGCCGTATCTTGCGCAAGCCAGATGGCACGGTCGCCGCCATCGTCGAGGAATTCGTTGCCACGCCGCAGCAGAAGGCCATCAAGGAATTGAACGTAGGCGCGTATTGCTTTTCTGCCGACTGGTTGTGGGAGGCTTTGCGCCGCATTCCGCTTTCTCCAAAGGGGGAATACTACCTGACGGATACCGTCGAACTGGCCGCGCAAGATGGCTTACCCGTCCAGGCGCTGCTGCATGACGACTTGTCCGAGACGATTGGCATCAATACGCGAGTCCACCTGGCAGAGGCCGAAGCCCACATGCGCGAGCGCATCAATCGCGACTTGATGCTGAGCGGCGTGACCATGACGGATCCAGCCTCGACGTACATCGAAGCCGGCGTAAAAATAGGAAGAGATACCATTATTTACCCAAACACCTACATCCAGGGCGAGACCGCCATCGGCGAAGATTGCTCGATTGGCCCGAATACGCACATCCGCGATGCTCGAATTGGGAATCGCTGCCAGGTGTTCATGTCTGTGGTAGAGGGCGCCCGCCTCGACGATGACGTGGATGTCGGTCCATTTGCCCGCCTGCGCAAGGGCGCGCACCTGATGAGCCATGTTCACATGGGCAACTTTGGGGAAGTAAAGGATTCTACCTTAGGGCCGGGCGTCAAGATGGGACATTTCTCGTATATCGGCAACGCCCACATCGGAGCCAACACCAACATTGGTGCCGGCACCATCACCTGCAACTTCGATGGCAAGAGAAAACACCCGACCGAAATTGGCGAAAATGTCTTCATTGGCTCGGATACCATGCTGGTTGCACCGTTGAAAATTGGCAAGGGCGCCCGCACCGGCGCCGGGGCGGTGGTCACCCGGGATGTGCCGGAGGAGACGGTGGTGGTCGGCGTGCCGGCCAGGGCCATCCGAAAATTGACGAAGCATGATTCCACTTGAATTCAGCCTGCCGCTCCTCTTTCTCCTGCTAGGCCTTGATTTGCTCATTGCCGCCGCACGTGTCAGCCTGCTCAACCTGCGCCCGCTGCGGCTGATGTCTTTGGGCGGTAAAACGTCCGAGCGCGTCGAACGGACGCTTGCGCTCATCCAGGATGCCCGTTTGCGCCCCACTTTGCGTTTTAGCCAGACTTTGGCGCGCGTCGTTTTCGCAGGGATTCTTTTATCGTTCGTCGGGCAAGCCGCGGCGGAGTCCCGAAGCGCGTGGGTCGTTTGGCTGGGGATGGTTGTCCTCATCGCGCTGTTGCTGATGGTGGTCGAGTTCACCATCGAAGGTCATATCTTACGTCAAGCGGAAGGCTGGGGCCTGCGCCTGGAGCCGTTTGCTCGAGGCCTGGTGCTACTGCTGACACCGCTGATCTTTCTACCGGTGCGTTTGTTGCGTTCTCAATGGCCAGGCGCGACGGCGGCGCACATGACCGAAGACGAGTTGAAAACCTGGGTCGAAAACGACCAGTCAGCGGGCGGTCTGGAGCGCGAAGAACGCCAGATGATTTATTCCATTTTCCAATTTGGCGACACCCTGGCGCGCGAAATCATGGTGCCGCGTATGGACGTGCTGGCCCTGGAAGCCGACACGCCTCTAGCGCAAGCGGTGGAGGCTTTCTTGCAATCGGGGCATTCGCGCCTGCCGGTGTATGAAGATGACATTGACAATATCATTGGCCTGTTATATGCCAAAGACTTGTTGCGCGCCATGAGCAGCGGCTCGAAGGAGACCAGCCTGCGCGCGTTGCTGCGCCCGGCCTATTTTGTCCCCGATACCAAAAAGGCCGATGCATTGCTGGCCGAAATGCAGTCCCAGCGCATCCATTTGGCCATTGTGGTAGACGAGTACGGCGGCATGGCGGGTATCGTGACGTTGGAAGATATCATCGAGGAGATCATCGGCGAGATACAGGATGAGTATGATGCCGGCGAGGAAGAACTGGTCGAGCAAGTGGGGCCGGGCGAATACATCTTTCAGGCGCGCATTGACCTGGATGATGTGAATGAAATCATGGGCAGCCGCTTGCAAAAAATCGAATCGGACACCCTGGGCGGATATTTGTATGACCACTTTGGACGCATCCCGCGCGGCGGCGAATCCATCCAGACCGAGGGCCTGCTCCTGACCATCGAGCAGGTCTCTGGCCGACGCATCCGCCGCGTGCGCGCCCGCCAACTCTCGGCCTCTGAGGATAGACAGAATGAGCATTCCAAAACTGACTGATGAAGAAAAGAAATCCTTGATTGCCCTGGCGCAAGCAGCCCGGCGCAATGCCTATGCCCCCTATTCCAACTATGCGGTGGGGGCGGCGCTCAAGACGAAGAGTGGACGGGTCTTTACCGGCGTCAACGTCGAAAATGCAGCCTATCCGCAGACCATGTGCGCCGAACGGACGGCGGTCTTCAAAGCCGTTTCGGAAGGGGAGCGCGAGTACCAGGCCATTGCCATCGTGACCGAAAACGGCGGTCCTCCTTGCGGCGGCTGCCGTCAGGTGCTGGCCGAGTTTGGCCTGGATATCGTCGTGTTGATCGCAGACAGGGAAGGCAACCTGGTGCAGCAGACGACCGTCCACGAACTGCTGCCGGGCGCGTTCACGCTGGAGAATCTGGCGAACGGCCCAGCAGGCCACACCGGCTGACATGCCTCCGGCTTCACTACCTTGACAATGTCACATTAAACATTTGTTCTAAAAACGCTATGTTTTTTGTCACTGCGAGCGATAGCGAAGCAGTCTCCCGGTCTGCCAGGAGATTGCTTCGTCGCAAAGAACGCTCCTCGCAATGACAA
>DAOUCM010000397.1:0-5656 GCA_034431895.1 Anaerolineales bacterium | reverse complement strand
TTGCTCAACGGAGCAGTTGCCGTGTACGATGGTCAATCCTTCGAGCGCGATTTCTGGCGAAGCCAGCGCCAAGAGGATGGCCAAAGCATCGTCTATTCCAGGATCGGTGTCAATGAGAATGCGTTTTGTCATGTTCTTCGTCCCGTAACGTGGAATAACATAGCGCAGCCAGCCGCAACCAAACTGGCGTTGCTTTCCTGTGCACCCGCCGTTGAATTGCGGGTGGAACAAGTGTCCAGGGGCAGGCAACTGCGGAGCGAACCAAAAGCATCAACGAGCAAATGTGGAGTGCGCGGCCTGGCGAAACAAGAAGAAGTTCGCGCATTTCGCTCGTTTTGCGACTCATCGTACCCGTATGGGTATTC
Organism: Anaerolineales bacterium; assembly: GCA_034431895.1. Taxonomy (GTDB): domain Bacteria; phylum Chloroflexota; class Anaerolineae; order Anaerolineales; family Villigracilaceae; genus JAABUE01. Next base: position 5,291 of record DAOUCM010000397.1, on the reverse strand, counting down.
GCGCTGAAAAGGGGCATGAAAGCCCATGCCGCTGCATGTTCGCCAACAGAATCAAGGTTTGCATGTACACTCTCGCTCAAGGGGCAAGAGATTTCAAAAATTGCTTCACCTCTGCCCGGGTGGGCAAAGAAGGCTGCGCCCCGAATTTGGCGGTTGCCAGCGCGCCACAGGCGTTTCCATAGCGCACGGCTTCCTCCCATGCGTAGCCTTTCCACAACGCCACAGCCAGCCCGCCGATGAAGGCGTCGCCGGCGGCGGTGGTGTCTACGACTTGTATCGGAAAAGCGGGGACATGGATGGCTTGCTTGCCGGTAACCAGCAGCGCTCCCTGGCTGCCAAGCGTGACGATAACCGTCTCGACGCCTTTTGTGAGCAAGGTCCTGGCGGCGGTTTCGGCGCTCGAAATGTCGCTCACCGGCCGACCGCTTAACAAAGCCAGTTCGCTTTCGTTGGGGACCAGGATATCCACATCGGCCAGCAAAGAGTCGGGGAAACGGCGAGCAGGCGCAGGGTTGAGGATGACGCGCAGTCCGTTTCGGCGGCCCAGCCTGGCAGCGTGGATGACGGTCTCTAGCGGAATTTCGAATTGTAGCAGCAGGGTGTCCACTCCCTGCATCGGGAAGGCATCTACATCGGCTGGAGTCACTTTGGCGTTGGCGCCTGGCGAGAGGACGATGCTGTTTTGTCCGCTGGCATCTACCACGATAATGGCCGTGCCGGTAGCCGGCGAGTCGACCTGGATGTGAGAGGTATCCACGCCATTTTGCTGCAAGTTGCGGATAAGCACAGGGCCAAAACTGTCGCTGCCCACACGCCCCAGCATGGCAACCTGTGCTCCCTGGCGGGCGGCGGCCACAGCCTGATTGGCGCCCTTGCCGCCGGGGATGACTGACAGATCTTCGCCGCTGATGGTTTCACCCGGCGAAGGGAAGCGCGGCGCGCGCGTCACCAGGTCGGCGTTCAGGCTTCCAACAACGAGGATGTTCGTCATGCTCCCATTAAAACACACTTTTGCTGTCATGGATACCGCCGATTGCACTTTCTCGAAAAGAAAGGAACAGCCCCTCTATAGTTTGGTCTTTGAATTTGGACTATTTGTCTCATGATATAATGCAACGCATGTACAATCAACCCTCTCCTCCCGTTACCGAAGATACTGTTACTTTCAAGCGTAGTCATTTCTACGCGGTCATGACGTTGTTTGCCTTTGCAGCCGGTATGTTCGTGGGTTACCTGGTTTGGGGACGAGTCGCCCCCGCCCAACCTGCCAACGCCCAAGCGCAGCCGCCTGCGGCAGCAACGCAAGCCCCGGCTGAGGAGCCTGTTTACACTCGTTACGACATTCCCACCGAAGGCTTTCCCAGCATTGGGCCAGAGGATGCAGACATCGTGATTGTGGAGTTTAGCGATTACGAGTGTCCCTTTTGCAAACGCTGGCACGACCAGACCTATCGCCCCCTGATGGAGGCCTACCCTGACAAGATCCGCTTGGTGTACCGCAATCTGCCTTTGCCAGAGTTGAATCACACCAACGCTGTCTCGGCGGCAGAGGCGGCTCTATGCGCCGGCGACCAGCAGGCTTTTTGGGAATTCCACGACAAGTTGTTCAACGATGAATACGGACTAGGCGAGGAAGCGTACTTGAAATATGCCGCCGATCTGGGCTTGGATATAGAGGCATTTACAGAGTGCGTTACCAGCCGCCGTTATCAAGAGTTCGTGGAAAAAGACCGCCAATTTGCCAAACAACTGGGCGTGACCGGCACGCCGACTTTCTTCATCAACGGTCTGGCCATCGTTGGCGCGCAGCCACTCGAGGTGTTCAAGCAGGTCATTGACCAGGAACTGGCAGGGGAAATCCCGCAGTAAGGGTTATGAAGAAATTTATCGCAGTGGCGGGGAATATCGGCGTGGGCAAATCCACGCTGGTCCAGAAACTATGCGAGCGCCTGGATTGGGAGCCGTTCTACGAACCGGTGACCGAGAATCCATACCTGGCCGATTTCTACCGCGATATGGCGGCTTGGTCGTTTCATTCGCAGGTCTTCTTCCTGACGCATCGCTTGCGTTCGCACTACGAGTTGACGCAGCATCCCAAGTCGGTCGTCCAGGACCGCAGCGTGTACGAGGACGCCGAGATTTTTGCACAGAACTTGTATTTGCAAGGACATATCCAGGAGCGTGATTACCGCACTTACCGGGAACTGTACGAGACGGTGACCGAAATCTTGCCGCCGCCTGACCTGGTCATTTATCTGCGCGCTTCGGTAGAAACGCTATTGGAACGCATTGCTCGGCGCGGGCGCGATTACGAGCGTTCGATTTCGGCAGAGTATCTCAAAAGTCTCAACCTTTTATATGAGAACTGGATTGCGCGCTTTACGCTCTGCCCGGTGTTGACCGTGCCGGCCGACGATTTGGACTATGTAGCCCACTCGGGTCATTTGCGCCTGATCGTGGCGAAAGTGGAGGAAAAGTTGACCGGCAAAGATGAGGTGGTATTTGCGCCAGAAGAAGTAGCCAGCGCGGCTACCGATTGAATAAAGTAGGACAAGATAGAATCTTGTCCTACTTTATTCGAAAATCGTTTCCCACTTCGAAGAATCGTTCCACAGGGGCAACTCGAAGGGACCATAGCCGTCCCAGAATTGGCGATTCCAGATGCCGCCGCCGCTGGCAACGCATTCTGCGTAGACGAATTCCTGCGGAATGGTATCGGGCAGGAGACAGACCGGCAAGGGGGAGCCGGTCCGCGTCGAGGGAAGAGGCGGGAAGTCCCCCGTGAGGGCATTGGGGTTGCCAGGGGTCGGGAAACAGGGTTTGTTCCAGTAGCCCATGCGGTCGGGGATGCGGCAGGTGGATTGGTCGGGATAGCGCACCACGCCATAGGTGCGGGAATCCACGACCGTGTCATCGGTTTCGAGCAGGCGCACGCTGTCGCCAGCATCGCTCAACAGGATGCCGGTTTCGGCAGCGTAGAAGACGGCGCGCTGACCGGGTTCGAGGGTGATAGCAGGCAGCGTATAAGGCGAGGAGCCAGCGTTTCGTTCGTCGTCCAGTTGATAGTTGCTCAGGTCTACGTCAATCGTGCCGGCGTTGATGATTTCAATGAATTCATCGTACACGTCCACTTTGCCGTCATTGTTCCAGTCATGGCCCGGACGGGGTAGGAATTCACTGATGCCGAGGACGGGGGGAACTTTGGCGGCGGCTGGTTTCTGTGCGGTGGGAGTGCGAGAGGGGCTGGGAGTACGAGAGGGTGTGGGGGTGCGGGAGGGTGTGGAAGTAGGCGTAGGCGGTGGAATATAAGTCACCATATTATCTGTGCTTGTGCTGGCAATGTTGTTATTCCCTATGGTATCGGTCACTCGATTGGCTGCGATGGATGGGATCAACGTCCCTGCTCCTGTCACCGAGGTAGCAGATAAGGTAAAGTGTTGGTGGTCGCCTGAATCGGTAATGCTCCATGTAACGCCTGTGGCAGTTCCAGACTGCGTGATGTCGGCTGTCGTGAAAATACTGGCAATGATTGGCTCGGAGAATTCTACAGTGAAATTGATTGGAAAAACGCTCGTTGGGTCAGCCTGGCCTGTGGCCTGATTGACCGTAACTGTTGGGGGAACATTATCATTGAAGTTCACTATATTATCTGTGCTGGTGCTCCCAATATTGCCATTGCCTGCCAGGTCTTCAATGCGCCCTGCGTTTATCAATGGGATTAGCGTCCCATTCCCTGCTACCGAGACCGCCGACAAGGTAAAGTTTTGGTGATCGCCCGAATCGGTGATAAGCCATGTAATCAATGATGGCGATATAGTTCCGCCTTGCGTAATATCGCTCACGGTGAAGTTGCTGGTGACGATAGGCTCAGAAAATACAATCGAGTAATTGACTGGCGTCCCGCTGGCCGGGTCTGCTTGCCCGCTGGCTTGGTTGACGGTTATAGAGGGGGCGATGTTATCCAAAGTGTATGTTTCATCCATGGCTGGCTCGACCGTAGGCATGGGGTTTCCTGCTGCATCTTCAATATCTTGAGCCCCGCTCAAGTTTAATCCTACAATGCCGTTCAGCGTATCTAGATTTCCGCCAGAGATTGTTACATCATACTCGTGGCTGTTGACAGGGGTGACGAGCGTTACAGTGCCTGTCGTACCGATTGCGGAAAAATCACTTGTGTCCACGTTGACTACAGCCTCGTTGAAGGCGGCACGAAATATCAGGGTGTCAGCGTTGGTGAGATTGGCAGATGGATTCTGGCGTATAAAAGAGATAACGCTAGGGGGGGACTGATTATCTATCACAATATCTTTGTTTGCGCCAAGCGAGCCTGTTGCTCCCGGCATTGGCAGGGTCAAATTCGCGTCTCCTACTGCGCCCGTGATTGTGCCGCCATTCAAAGACAGCGAGTTGGCGGATACATAATCCAGGTCGCCAGAAAAGTCGCCTGCTACGACAGTATAGATAAAGGTCAAGGTGTTCGATCCGCTCCCGCTCGAATATACAGCATTTCTGTTCGTTACCCCGGTTTCGAGCAACAGGACTGGTGAGCCGGTAACATTCACGTTCGAACTGAAAGTCACTGTCACGGGGATAGAATCCCCCGCTACATAGGTACCATCGGCTATTGTGGAGGTGACATTGGTTATCCTCAAGCAGGCAATGGGAACGTCGGATGAGTTTTGCGGGTCACTAGAGGTTTGAACAAAATCGGCGGCATTATCGTTGGTATCTGTACAGCCGTTACTTTTCCTTTGATAACTTTGATCGGTCGTACCACTGAGCGGCGATAAACTGGTTGCTTCCTTATACGTTGTCGTGATACACATCCCAACCTGATCAATAATCGCATTTGAAGCATCTATCAGTGCAATGCCGCCATCGTCCGATACCGAGGACGTATATGTCTGGTCAACGGTTCCTGTATATCCAGAAGAGTTCCCCAACAAATAGTATTGTCCTGGCGCTAAACTAACCGCGCTAATCGTTGCAAGGTCTGTCAACGTCGAGCCGCATCCACTTGATTTCCTCACTCTCCAATTCGCTATTGAAATTGTCTGGTTGGTGCGGTTGTGAAGTTCGATAAACTCATCATTTGCTCCATTTGGTCCTGTAGTGCGGAATTCGCTGATGACTACATCGCCAGGCGCGGTGCTCTGTTCCCTCGGCGCAGCGCGCGCCGAAAGGCCGGCGCCGCTCAAGGCGCCCAGGATGAGCGCGGGGAGCAAGAGCAGGCCCAAAGTCCAGCGAAAGAAGCGCGAGGGGTGTCGCATTGCGGTCACAGCAAACAGAAA
>DAOUCM010000396.1:0-3744 GCA_034431895.1 Anaerolineales bacterium | reverse complement strand
CCCATCAACATTGTGCGCATTTTCAACGACAAGGAAGTGGACGAGTTGATTTTTTTGGACATTACCGCTACGAACGAGAAGCGCCGCCCGCCGTTCGAGGCGCTCAGCAAGATTACCAGCGAGTGTTTCATGCCGCTGGGCTATGGCGGCGGCATCCGTTCGCTGGAGGATGTGAGGACGCTGCTCGGATTGGGCGTCGAGAAGGTGATTTTGAATACGGCTGCGGTGGAGATGCCGGAACTCGTGACCGAGGCGGCGGCCTATGCGGGCAGCCAGGCGGTGGTGATTTCGATAGATGTCAAGCGCAGCCTGCTGGGGAAATACGAGGTTTTCACACACAGCGGCTTGCAGGGAACGGGGTTGGATGTGGTGCGCCATGCCCAGGAGATGGAGAGGCGTGGCGCGGGCGAGTTGTTCGTCAACTCGATTGACCGCGACGGCACGATGCAGGGCTATGACCTCGACCTGGTGCGCCGCGTGGCGCAGGCGGTGAACATCCCGGTGGTGGCCTGCGGCGGCGCCGGGAAGGTAGAGCATCTGGCTGAGGCCATCCGGGCCGGGGCTTCGGCGGCGGCGGCCGGCAGCATGTTCGTCTTCCAGGGGCCGCTGCGCGGTGTGCTGATCAGTTATCCGTCGCAGGAGGAACTCAGGCGGGTTTTGCCGTAATTCATGATAAAATCATGATGTATATCATGAAAGGATATTTCTATGTCCCTGGCCAGGCGTCCCATTCAAATCTATTTAGAGGCAAGGCAGGATCAGGCTCTGCGGCGGTTGGCAAAGGAAAAAAATGCCTCGATTTCTGAGTTGATTCGGCGTGGAATTGACTTGCTGTTGAATCAAATGCCTGTCGAAGAAGACCCCGCTTACCAGATCATTGGGTTGGCTGCCTCGGGCGTCAACGACATTGCCGAAAATCACGATGAATATCTTGTGCAGGAAATCGAGAAGGAATGGAAGGAATGACGCAGCGCGTCTTCGTGGATACCAGCGCGTGGGTTGCTGTGGTAGACCCAAGCGACAGCCATCACCTGACCGCAACGAAGACATATATGCGTCTCTTGAAAAGCCCGGTCACTTTAGCCACTACCATCCTTGTTGTTGCAGAAACGCAAATCTGGCTGCGTCGCAGGGCAAGCGCGGAGGTCGCTTCGACCTTTCTGAAAAACATCAATGAGAGCCAGCGCGTCGAAATTGTATACCCCAATGCGCGCCTGGAAGCAGAAGCCAAACGTATCCTGCGCCGATTTGCAGATCAGGATTTCAGCCTAACGGATGCAATCAGTTTTGCCTTTATGGATCAAAATGGGCTGACCGAGGCGTTTGCCTATGACCGGCATTTTGTCACAGCAGGATACACAATCATCGGTGATTGATATTACCTGCTTTCGACATAGTATAATGGCGCTATCTTGAAAACGATCTCTTCTCCGTAGAGGTAACTTAATATGGACATGCGAACGCTGGAAATTCCTTATCCTGCCGACATGCCTGAAGCATTGGGGGAAAGCCCGGAAGAATTTGAACGCCAGATTAAATTCCTGGTTGCAGCCAAAATGTACGAACTTGGCCGCATCTCCTCAGAGCGCGCGGCGGAATTGGCTGGAATAAGCCGAGTGGCTTTCCTGGATGAATTGGGCCGTTATCGCATTTCTGTTTTCAATTGTTCCTTGAGCGAATTGGAAAAAGAAATACGAGAAGCGCGCATACGTGCGGTGAGGACAGATTGAAATTGCTATGTTGTATAATGAGTGGGTCAAAGGATTGACTATGGAACAAATTACATTTCGAATCAAAGACAAGAAAAAAGCCCAAACCCTTTTGAACTTTCTCAAATCGTTGGATTTCATCGAAGGCATATCGGAGCAAGAAATATTTGCTGAAAAAGCGCCAGAAAACAGCGAAGAAAAAGATTTTTTTTCCATGGCTGGTTTTTGGGCGGGGCGAGACATTACCCTTCAATCTATTCGCGAGCAAGCCTGGCCTTATCGCGCATGATTCTTTGCGATACAAACATCCTTATTGAGTTCTACAGAGGCAATTCCGAAATAATTCGAGAATTGAGAAAAATTGGTCTCCATAATTTGGCTATTTCCGTGATTACAGCGGGGGAGATATATTTTGGCGCAAGAGACAAGCGCGAATTAAGGCAAATTAAGAAAAACTTGTTGTTGTTGAAGCAAATTCCTCTTGATGTCGAAATTTCACAATATTTTCTTGTCTTGTTGGAAAAATATGTCTTGAGTCACAGGCTGAGCGTGCCAGATGCCTTGATTGCTGCAACTGCGCTTTCACAGCGTTTCCCTTTATACACGTTGAATCTCAGAGACTTTCAATTCATCCCTGATTTGCAACTTCATAGGCCTAACTTGGACGAACCAAAACTCTTGGGTTGAGCCGCTGGATCAATCCGCTGGTCGAGTTTATCGAGACCCTGCCGAAATCAAAAGAACTTGTACCACTTTGGGAATGATAAGACACGGAGAAAAGACCATAGAACTTGGTTTCGTGTCTTTGTGGTTAGTCGAACTGCTTGCCTTTTGCCCGCATTGTGCGCAGGCAAACATAGAAATCTGCCCAATCAGCATAATCTGCGGATTATGATTGGAGAATCAATGACCTCAGACTATCGCATTTGCACCCGCTGCGTGATGGACACCAGCGACCCGGAAATTACCTTCGATGAGCAGGGTGTTTGCAACCATTGTCACGACTACGACCGCTTGATCGCGCAGAAGGCCATCGGCGGCGAGGCGGGGCGTCTCTATCTGGAACGGCTGGTGGAGCGAATGAAGCGCGACGGGCAGGGCAAGCCCTATGACTGCATCATCGGCGTCAGCGGCGGCGTGGACAGCACCTACGTGGCCTACCTGGTCAAGAAGATGGGGCTGCGGCCGTTAGCCGTCCACATGGACAACGGCTGGGACTCGGAACTGGCCGTCAAGAACATCGAGGAGGCTCTCAAACGCCTGGGCATCGACCTGTACACTGAAGTGCTGGATTGGGAAGAGTTCAAGGATTTACAGGTTGCGTTCCTGAAAGCCTCCACTCCTGATTCTGAAATCCCTAGCGACCATGCCATCTGGGCCGTGTTGGGGAACATGGCCGACAAACTCAAGGTCAAGTACATTGTCTCCGGTTTCAATGTCCGCACCGAGTCGCACCTGCCGCGCGCCTGGTCGTATGGTCACTTCGACTGGAAGTATATCCGCAGCGTTTACAAGCAGTTTGGGCGTAACAAGCGCTTGAAGACCTTCCCCCACATCGGTTTCTTTACCTACTATCGCCGCCTGCTGACTCATCGCCGCGTGGACATCCTCAACTACATTGACTACGACAAGGCCGAGGCTATGAAAATCCTGGAGAAAGAACTGGGCTGGCGTTACTACGGCGGCAAGCATCACGAGTCCATATACACGCGCTTCTATCAGGGTTACATCCTACCTGTCAAGTTTGGCTATGATAAGCGCCGCTGTCACTTCTCCAGTTTGGTTTGTTCCGGTGAAATCAGCCGTCAGCAGGCCCTGACCGAACTCCAAAAACCCACCTATGCCCCCGCCGCGCAGGAAGAAGACCGTGAATACGTGGTTAAGAAACTTGGATTGACGGACGCCGAATTCGAAGCCATTATGAACGCGCCTCGAAAAACCTTTTGGGATTACCCTTCTTACAGCCGTTTCGTGGAAGGACCGCTCATGCGCGGTCTCTACACCCTGGCGCGCGATTGGTATCGGGCGCGCATGA
>DAOUCM010000395.1:0-7109 GCA_034431895.1 Anaerolineales bacterium | reverse complement strand
CTGCCTGGTCAAACCGACCCAAGGTCGGTGGCACGCAGGATGCACGCAGTGTATCCCCAGGCTCTGCCTGGTCAAACCGACCCAAGGTCGGTGGTACGCAGGATGCACGCAGTGTCTCCCCAGGCTCTGCCTGACCGCACCGACCACAGGTCGGTGGTACGCAGGATGCACGCAGTGTATCCCCAGGCTCTGCCTGGCCGCACCGACCACAGGTCGGTGGTACGCAGGATGCACGCAGTGTATCCCCAGGCTCTGCCTGGCCGCACCGACCACAGGTCGGTGGCACGCAGGATGCACGCAGTGTATCCCCAGGCTCTGCCTGGCCGCACCGACCACAGGTCGGTGGCACGACTGGCACGACGGCTGATGGTCGCATCTTGCCAGATTACGGCAATCATTTGTTGAACTTCGTGAACTACGGGCGGAGCGAAACGAGAGGAACGAGAGTTCGCTTTCTACGACTTGCACATCTGCCTGGCCGTTTGCAAGATCTCGTGTGCCGAGCGCAAAGTCCCCTCGCCGACTTCGCCGAGCATCTGAGCCAGTTCCAACAAGCGCGCCTCGCCGCTCAGGGCTTCTACGCGCGTGAGGGTGCGCTCACCCTGGATGACTTTTTGCACCTGGAAGTGCTGGTCGCCAAAGGCAGCCAATTGCGGCAAATGCGTGACGCAAAAGACCTGGTGATTACGCGCCAGATTCCACAATTTATAGCCTACCGTCAACCCCACGCGCCCGCCAATGCCTTGATCTATTTCATCGAAAATCAAACTGGGGATTTCATCGGCGCGCGCCAGCACATGCTTGAGGGCCAACATCAAGCGCGAGGTCTCACCGCCCGAAGCAATCTTGGCTAACGGTTTCAGCCCCTCGCCCGGATTGGGCGCAATCAAGAACTCGACGCGGTCGTAGCCGTTCTGGTCGAAAGCCACCCGCTGTCCATCCTCTAACGGCAGGCCGCGCGCATCGGGGCGGACCTGGAAATCTACGCCAAACTGCGCGGCGGCCATGCGCAGGTCGTCCAATTCGCTCTCGATACCCTTGCTCAAACGCTGGGCGGCTTCGCGGCGTTTGCGCGAGAGCATGCCGCCCTGTTCGGCCAGTTTCGCCAGCAGGGCGTTTTCTTGCGCTTCCAGTTCGCCTATGCGCTCCGAAGCGTGGGAGATGCTTTCCAACTGTTTGCGCGCTTCTACCCCAAAAGCAAGCGCCTTTTCGATGGAGCCGCCGTACTTGCGCGTCAGGCTGTGGATGAGGGTGAGGCGCTCTTCGACCTCTTCCAGCCGCTTGGGGTTGAACTCGATTTCTTCCAGGTAGCGACGCACCTCGCGCGCCAGGTCTGCCAGCGTTTCCTCCAGCAGGGCGGCCTGGTTGGCCAGTTCGGCGCGGGCGCTATCTATTTTGGCAAGACCAGCCAAAGCACGCGCGGCCTGTCCTACCAGGTCAGCGGCAGAAGGGGCTTCAGGTACGCCTTCGTCCAGGGCGGTCAATGCGCGGCGGGCGTACTCGGCCAGCGTTTCGGCGTTGGCCAGCCGGTCGCGCTCCTGGCGCAGGATCTCCTCCTCGCCAGGTTTCAAGCGAGCGGCTTCGATTTCCTCGGCCTGCCAGGTGAGCAATTCGATGCGGCGATCGGCATCTTCCTGCGCCTGCCGCAGCGTTTCCAATTCATGCCGCACGGCCTGTAACTGCCGGTAGGTTTGACGGTATCCGTCCAGGCCGCCTCCCAGGTCCGCGAAACGGTCGAGCAGGCCCAGGTGGGCGTGAGAATCGAGCAGGGAGAGATGTTCCGCCTGGCCGTGGATATCCACCAGGCGGGCGCCCAGTTCCTTGAGCAGAGCCACGTTCACCATCCGCCCATTGACGCGCGCTATACTGCGCCCCTCGCGGCGGACTTCGCGCGTCAGCGTTACGAAATGTTCATCCTCCAGAAGTTCTTCTCGTTTCAGGATTTCCAGCACCGCTTCTTTTGCTGGACCCTGGAGGCTGAATCCGCCTTCGACGAAGGCTGCCTCGGCCTCGGCGCGGATGACGGTCACATCGGCGCGCCCGCCAATCAACATGACGACGGCATCGAGGATGATGGACTTGCCCGCGCCGGTCTCACCGGTCAGGATGATGAGGCCGGGGCCAAGTTGCAATTCCAACTGGTCAATGATGGCAAAGTTTCGGATGCGCAGTTCGGTGAGCATAACTAACGTGAAAACTGGAAACCGGAGAGACGGGCATAGACAGTAGGCGTGGCCGTGACAAGGTAAATCCCCTGCCAGAGAAGGGCAAACCAATCCCCCGTAAACAACAGAAACAGGATGACCGGCAGCGCTCCCACCACCACGCCGGCCGCGCTCAGCCAGAACAGGCGTTTGGAACGGCGTTTACGCAGCGCCCGCTGAACGAGGCTGGCGATCGTTGCGCCTGCCGAGGCGGCCACTGCAAAGGACACGAACCACATGAAAAATCCCAGAAAGCCGGCAATGACCATGATGATGAAGCCGGTGAGCAGGGAAAGCGCCGCAGAGAGTCCAAAGCCAATCGGATAATCGTACCACTCAGCCGTATCGAAGCGTTTTTGCTGGCTGCGGACACATTGCTTGCAAGCGTAGCCGGTAGGCGTGCGCACAGCACAAGACATACAGATGGGGCGCTCACAAATTTTGCAGCGCAGGCTGGTCCCACGGTCGGGGTGGACGTAGCAAGTGAGAGGGGGAGTTTCTTCGGTCATCGCGTCATCCCAAAAGCAGGATTTTGGTTCATGTGGGCGGTCAGGTTGCGGTAGAAGTAACCGGGGTCGCCAAAACGCACGAAGCGCGCCACGTCTTCGGCAGCGCACACCTCGACGATGTCCTCTTCGACCAGGCCAGTCGGCGCGGCGCCGTCTACGCTGAGGACGGTGTTGTCGCTATGGACAGAGATGCTGACCGAGGAACCTTCCGCCAACACCACCGCGCGGTCCACCGACAGGTGCGGGGCAATCGGCACGATGAGGATGTTGCGCAGTTCGGGCGGCAGGATGGGGCCGCCGGCCGCTAAGGCATAGGCTGTAGAACCGGTGGGGGTGGCTGCAATCAGGCCATCGGCAATGTACGAGGTCAACAGGTGACCGTCGGCGCTGGCAGTCAGTTTGACCGGGCGCAGGGATGCGCCGCGTCCAACGACCGCTTCGTTGAGCGCCTGCCAGACGCCGAGTGTTTGGCCTGCGCGGATGTGCGCCGCTTGCAGCATCATGCGTTTCTCGATCCAGGCCTCGCCCTTGAAGAGCCGCTTCAGGGCATCGCGCCATTCACTGCGCTGCACCTGAATCAAAAACCCCAGCCTGCCCAGGTTGATGCCCAAAATTGGCACTTTGCACGGCGCGCACAGGTGGCCGGCGCGCAGCATGGTGCCGTCGCCTCCTATGGCAATCAGCAGGTCGAATTCGCCCGCCTGGACGCGCTTGCGCAAATCTTCATCGTAGAGGGAACCGCACGGGGCTTCCAGTCCGTTGGCTTTCAGATACTCCGCCACTTCTTCCGCCTTGGAAACGGCGGCAGGAATTTTGGGGTAGGAGGTCACGACCAAACGCTGCGGTAAGAAGGGCGTAGACATTGCCTCAATTATACACTTACGCCCAATATTTTTTGGACTCCAAAATCATTTTGGACTCCGAAATCCCTAGATCTCGGAATTCGGCAACCGAAGATGAACTTATGCCAGGCTCTGGTCGCATAGATGACGGAAACCGCAGCGGGCGCAGCGCGCGGCCTGCTCATGGGAACGATGCACCTCGTCCTTGAGTTCATCGCGGCGCATATCGGCCAGCAGGTCCATCAAGGCAAATTCCAGTTCGGGGGTATAGTCTATGGCAAAGTCGCGGTCTTTGTAGTGCAAGATGCCATACGGCGGGCGGACATGGTAGGTTTTTTCGACCAGCAAGCAATACGAAGCCAACTGGAAGATGTGCGCATCGTAGGGCGAGTCGGGCGCGCGCCTGGATTTGACCTCTACCGGGATGATGCTCCCGCCCTGGCGCACCAGGTAATCGGGTTTGCCGGCCAATCCCAAAGCGTGATCGTAGAGCGGGCGTTCCACTGCGCCCCAGCCGCGCGTATCGCTGTAAATGACGCGCCCAGCGGGCAAACCGGCCTGGCGACGCTGCCGGCTAGATTGCCAGAAGAACAGCAGGGCAAGGAAAAACAGGAACAGGATGAGGAGAGGCATGGCGTTCAGTGGTCAGTGATCAGTGTTCAGTGTTCAGTGATCAGTTTAGGGCGTAATTGACAAGGGAGATGGTGAGGAGAACCAGGGCCGCAAGCAGGAAAAGAATGGCCAGCATTTGCAACAAAGCCGCTGCCATCACCTTGCGTCCGTGTTGGCGATGGAGGTCGGTCCCGTCGGCTAGTTCAGCCCGGTTGAGCGATTCGATGCCCTGGCGCTGGTACCACCAGGCGCGCCTGCAATACAGATAGTTGCCAATATCGGAAGAACGGATGATAGGCATAAGCGGAGTATAGCACAATCAAAAAGACCGCCGGTCGAGGCCGGCGGTCAGGAGTTCCACGGGTGAGGCAACTGCAATCTGAAATCTCAGCGCCAGGGGTATCAGTTATCCGATACACAGCGGAAGCCGATACGAGGCGAGTAATCGCCCAGATATTCCTTGCTGCCCAGGTCGGCGTCGAAATTGGGTCCCAACACCGAGGCGCGGTTGGCTACGCGGATGTCCACTTCGGCATCTGCAAAGGAGCCGCCGCGCACAACGCGGTTGAAATTGGCCGACCGCGCCAGAGGTCCTGTCGGGTTGTTGGCCGCCCCACTGGCGTAGTATTGGGCGTCATAATAGTCGTTGACCCATTCGTTGACGTTCCCAGCCATGTCCAAGATGCCAAACGGACTGGCGCCGGCCGGGTAACTGCCCACGCGATTGGTATCGCCAAACATGTAATTGAAATTGGCGCGTGTGCTGTCTGGCTTCTGCTCACCCCATGGGTAGGTATTGATGGTGTTGCCGCGCGCGGCGTATTCCCATTCGGCTTCGGTCGGCAGGCGGCGGCCGGCCCACTCACAATATTGGCGGGCGTTGTCCCATGTCACATAGACGACCGGAAAGTCGTTGAACTCTGGGTTGTTGAAATAGGAATTGCGGGTTTCGGATTTGATGTTTTGCGGCGGGGAACAAACGCCGGCCGAAACGCACATCAAATACATCGCATTGGTGACCTCCACTTTGTCCATCCAGAAGCCCTTCATATCTACCTTGTGGACGGGTTTTTCGTCCGCAGAGGCGCGCGGGTCGAGACCACCCATCTGGAAGGAACCCTGCGGGATGTAGACCTGGATCATGCCATCGGCAGAGGAGGCGCGCTCAGAGCCGGCCTGCACGTTGCCGCCCGACGGCGCCGCCGTAGGGTTGAGGGGAATGGGCGTGAGGGTGGGGGCAGCAGTGGGCAGCACAATCGCCGTTGGTTGCGCCTGGCCACCTAACTGGCAAGCGCTACCTAGCAAGGCAATTGCCAGCAAAACAGGAAATAATTTTTTCATGGTGAGCCTCCAAAAGAATCGAGTTTCAGTTTCAGTATACGCGCCAGTGCCGGTTTGCTGTATCACCCATTGGTAATATTACGGTAGCATTTTGTGACTTTTCGAGACTGTTTTGATATAATCGAAATAGGTATCTTCTCGATCAACGGAGAGACCCTCAAGTTTCCCTGGTCTGCCTGCGTTTTGCTATGCCAGGGATGCCTGCCAGACATGCCGAGGTTCAACCGTGAAAACCTTTGGGTTTGGGGCTTACCCAAGATTGGGATGATACTCAAAAGCCTATTTTCGAACTCAGGTCTGCCATGACGACAATGATCTCTTCCCCCTCCCAGCAAGCTGCTTTGCGGGTATTCATCGTCTGCGATCAAACGGATACAGCGCCCATCTGGGGCTATCTCATCCGCGAAAAAGGATTGGTAGCCATCCTAGAAACATCGGTTCAGCGCGCCATGGGACGCGCCGTAGAGGACCTGCCCGATTTGATTATCATTGATGTCAACGCTTCTCATCAGGAACGCCTTGCCTTATGCGAGAAGTTCCGCACGCTAAGCAGCAGCCCCATCCTGTTGTTTCTGCCGACCCATAACGAGGCGGAAATCCTGGAAGCCTACGAAGCGGGGGTAGATGAATGCGTCGTCAAGCCCATTAGCCCGGCCATTTTCTTGGCTAAGGTGGCCGCCTGGTCGCGCCGCTCATGGAGCGAGCCGATGTCGGCGCGGCGGACGGACAAATTGCGCCTCGACCCTGCGCACCGCTCGGCCATTGGGCGCAACGGTCAAGAAGTGCGTTTGACGAACCTCGAATTCCGCTTGTTGCACTTGTTGATGAGCCGCCCCGGCTACGTGTTCAAGGGCGAAGACATCCTCCAAACCGTATGGGGCGCGCATCGCGAAAACGACCAGGCTCTGCTCAAGAACATGGTGTATCGCCTGCGCAAAAAATTGGAAGAAGAAGCAGGCGAAACCGGCTTGATTCAGACCTGGTCTGGCGGCTACAGTTTCCAGGAAGATTGATCGTATCATCCCCATCAACCTGCCAGCGGGGTGCTTTGGACGTGTTGGTCACGCCCAAAATACCCCGCTTTGTTATTCTTTTCGAGCGGTTGACGCGCTCAAGGAAAGAGAGACGCCACAGCCAGGCAAGGGCATGACCACCCCAACGCTGGGCCAGGCCGTAAAATCGCGCAACCGGTTAGAGAGGGCAGGATATTGTTTTCCGCTGCTCTCTTTGTTTTTTCAGCATCGGTCAACCGCTCACAGAGCGGTACCGCCAGATAGGTTATCAGGCCATAGGCGAGTATGGCAATGC
Organism: Anaerolineales bacterium; assembly: GCA_034431895.1. Classification (GTDB taxonomy): domain Bacteria; phylum Chloroflexota; class Anaerolineae; order Anaerolineales; family Villigracilaceae; genus JAABUE01. The sequence continues at coordinate 293 of DAOUCM010000395.1, read as the reverse complement.
TGAAAAAAGCGAACAGGATGCGCATTCGGCTGCCTTCTTTGAGCAGAGAAGCCCAGGCGGCAAAAGCCAGTCCCACAAGGCTTTTTAGAGCAATTGTATGGGCAAAATCGAGCCTTCGGGACAGTTCGAAGGCTTTCCGACTTCAGGAATTATATTCAAATGCTCTGTTGCAAACACTCTCAAAGTATGTCACTGCGAGCGAAGCGCATGTCCCGAGCGTAGCGTGGGGAAAGCAGTCTCCCAGCCGGCAAGGGGATTGCTTACCCTTCGGGTACGCTTCGCGGTCGCCGCTT
>DAOUCM010000394.1:0-1525 GCA_034431895.1 Anaerolineales bacterium | reverse complement strand
TTCAAGGGTGGAGGGGAACGATGGAATGGCGACGCAATGATCGCGCAACGGTCTTGGAATGTCTCCAACGCGGCGAGTATGATGCAATTGCCACCACCAGCCAGGGCGCTTTGGACGAACTGGCACACCTCACCGCCGAGTTGGGTGTCTGGGATGCGCTGGAAGTGATTCAGGTTCACCGTGAACGCGAAGGCATTCCCGATCACTTGCTCTTACGCACTTTGACCGTGCTCCCCTTCATTGAAGCCGTGGGCTTGAGTGCGGCGGCGAATACGCTCTTTCAGGATGCCGCCATTCTATTGCAACTGGGTTATGCCGTCTTCGAGATTCAGAACGGATTCAACGAACGTCACCATGCGTCCTTCGAGACCAAGTCCGAGCAGTCCTCTCCCTACCATCCTGAGGTCTTGCGTCAAGAACTGGCGCGCCTGGACTTGGATAGTTTGCACACGTTTCGGAAGCAGTGCATCCGCACATTGTTTGAACGCCGCTTGGTGCGTGGCAAGACCTATGCCATTGATGGGAGCGGTCTGGGCAAGCGCTGGCGCATCGTCGGCATCCTAAACGTCAACCCCGAGCGGGCCTTGTGGGTCACTTGGCGCGTGTTGAGCGGGAACGCCTCCGAAAAAGGCAAAGAAGCCGCCGTCGTTCACGAAATGGTCGATGAAGTGCATGAGGTGGGCGGCACCGACGCTATCGAATGGCTCCTGATGGATGCGTTATATGCCGATGGGCCTTTGCTGGCTTGGCTGAAATACCAACGGAACATTGATGCCCTGGTGCGCTTGCCCGAAGACCGCGAACTCTATGCCGACTTGGAGGGATTGATTCGCTTGCAGCCGAAACGCTGGCAGACGCATACCGATGTCCGCTACCTCGCGGGACGCAAACAGACCCGCAACGTCTCTGCCGCTGCCGAGGGCAACTTGACCAGTTGGGACAGTTTCGTGCAAGCCACCCAAGCCGCCGGTGTGCCCGACGCAAAATTGTGGGGCTGTCTGTTACACGCCGTTGACCGCGACACGGGTGCAGTCGAAGACTGGGCGTTGGTGAGCACACGCACCTTCTCGACCGCCTGGCAGGGTTACACATTCTGGCGACAGCGCTGGCACATTGAGAACAATGGCTTTCGCGAGTTCAAAGAAGGATGGCACGTTGAGCAAGCCCCGTGGACGCGCGACGACGATGTCGTGGCTTGGGCGCGGGTGACCTTCACCTGCATTGCGTTCAACACGGCGCAGATTGCCAAGACCACAGCGGGTCGGCGGTTGACCCAGCTGGGTATCCGCCGCTTGCGGCGGGAGTTGACCCGCCAGATCGGTCCTGCGCCGGTGATTGTCTTCGCGCAAGAGTGCTACGGCATCTTTAACATTGAAGAGATCGTGACCGCACTGGGTGCTCCGCCAGCTATCTCACTTCGACGATCCTATCGCAACGAGTTGGCTTCGCATCGCGCTCCGCCGGAAAGCTCCACTCATTGAAACATCCGCGTTTAGTAGTGGAAACGCTTATCTTAAATTGTCTG
>DAOUCM010000393.1:0-1950 GCA_034431895.1 Anaerolineales bacterium | reverse complement strand
TATCTCACCGACTTCGGACGTGAAGCCGCCAGCATGGCTTTGAAGTTGCGCGAGATGGTCGTTATCCCAGAATTGGCCTTTGCTTCGATTTCTCCGTCTTGATTTCCTTGTTTTTTGTGCAAGAATTTCATTGGTAAGATACTAAAACTACGGGTTTCGCTCAATGCCAATTCTCGGAATCGTTTATAAAAAGGTTCGTAAGGCATAATCAAAATCCTTTCTTATATCTCCAACAGAATTCCACCGCCGGGCAATAACTCGGACAGCCCTCCTCAGGCGGACGCGGCTCGAAATGCCCCGCGCGGATGCCCGTCACATGCTTCCCGATATGTGCGACAGCCGTATCGAACGCCGCTTCCACCCCGCCCTCGAACTTCTCCAACTTCAGACTGCTTGCCTCCGCCTTTTGGATGTGCCAGTAAAACCCGCCAGAGACCTTCCCCAGTCCCAGCGCCTCGCGCGCTGCCAGCGCGTAAATCGGCAATTGCAAACGGCGTCCTTCTTTCAGGTGCTCAGCCTTAATCGCCGCGCCGCCTGCCTTGTAATCAATCACGCGCAGCGACCCATCGGGCGCGGCATCGAGGCGGTCAATGTACCCATGCAGGCGCACCTCTCCCGCCGAAGTCTGCAACAGCAGCGACGGTTCGCCCATCCCGAAGCGCGCCTCCAGTTTCTTGGGCGTGTATCCCTGCGACATCGCGTCCAACTCCGCAACCGACTTTTCCAGCACGCGCGTCAACTCCGCCTTCTGCCGCTCCCACAACGCCGTCGGACGAAAACCATAATCGGCGGGCGCGCTGGCGAACACTTTCTGCGCCGCATCCTTCAACGCCGCGCCGCTGTAATGTTCCTCCAAAATCTTGTGCAGCATCGAACCGAGTATGCGCACATCGAAGCCCTCCTCGGCCTCCTCGCGCGGCTCCAGTTCCAGCACATACGCCACATAAAACTCGAACGGACACGTCCCATAACTTTCGAGGCGGCTTGCGCTCCAGCCATGCCCCGCGCCGAAGCGCCCGCTCAAATCGAACAACTCGCCCTCGTACCTACCCTGCGCCTTCGGACTCATCCGCGCCCGCAGCGCTTCGATTCCGTTTTGGATATAGACGTCGAAATCCCGCGCCGCCTCCACCCACTCGACCTTCGACGCCGCCTCGGCCGCCTCCACCTCCCCCACTCCGCCTCGCACGCGGACCGCGGGCCTGCTTCCGTTAAATTGGCGTTTCACCTCCTCCCAAAACGGGGACGCTTCCCACGCCTGCCCGTCCTCCGCCAGATACGGGCGCGTGAGCAGAAGTCTCTGCCGTCCACGTGTGACAGCCTGGTAGAAGAACGTCGCCTCGTCGCCGTGCAATTTGGTTTCGAGCGGAAGTCCCCGCTCGCGCAGCGCGGCGCGGTCTGCTTCGCGCAGGAAAATATCCTCGCGCTCCTGTTGCGGGAACTCCCCCTCCGAGAGACCCATCAACACCACCGCCTCGAACGACAATCCGCGCCCATCCAACACGGACGCAGCAAACACGCCCGTTTCGTTGGCAACCGTGAACGACGCCGCCTCCACGGCCCCGCGCAGGTCGTTGTAGAAATCGGTATACGAAATCGAATCCGCTCCCAAGACCGACTCCGCCAATACCAGCCCGCGCAGCACATCCTTGAACGCGCGCAGCGCAGCGACATCCCGCTCGGCGGTGGATGGATTGGCGCGGGCGCAGGCGACCACGTTCAACCCATTCTCCCCTCTCCCCAGGGGAGAGGGGCCTGGGGTGAGGGCCAACTCCCCTCTCCCCAGGGGAGAGAGGCCGGGGTTGAGGGCTGCCTCCCCTCTCCCCTCGGGAGAGGGGCCGGGGGTGAGGGTCGACTCCCCTCTCCCCTCGGGCGAGGGGCCGGGGGTGAGGGCTGCCTCCCCTCTCCCCTCGGGAGAGGGGGCGGGGGTGAGGGCGGCCTCCCCGCTCC
>DAOUCM010000392.1:0-4433 GCA_034431895.1 Anaerolineales bacterium | reverse complement strand
GGTTTCCCCGTCTGCGCCGATTCGGCCAAGGCGGCCAGGGCGGCGACATTCCCGCGGCTATCCTCCAAACTGACGCGCGGCGCTTTGCCCAGCAGGATGGCGTCGGCCATATCTTCGACCTCGCCAAGATACAAGGCGCCGCGGCTGCGAATTTGGATTTTCTCCTGCCGGTCGCCGCGCTGCAGGAGGAGCGTCTCACGGCGGCCCGGCTTGAACGGGTTGGGAATCCGCAGGCTGGCCTGTGAACCAACGATTTCCATTTCGACGCGATAGGATGACCGGAAACTGCTGTCGAATTGGGCTAAGACATCGCTTGCAAAGCGCATCTGCCCAATGAAGGTCTCATCGCATCCGCCCGCCCCCGTAACTTGCCACCCAAACACTTCAAGCGGCTCTGTTCCCACCAGGGTACGGGCATAGTGGACGGGATAACAGCCTACGTCCCACAAACTGCCGCCCCCCATTTCTTTGTGCCAGCGATAGTTATCCTGGCGCGTGAGCGTAAAGGTAAACGCACCGCGAATCAACCGCAACTCGCCCAAGGCGCCGCTATCTACCATTTCCTTGACTTTCAAGGTCTGTGGATGATGGCGGTACATGAAAGCCTCTGCCAGCACGCGGCCGCTTTCTTTAGCGGCAACGATCATTTCGTCTGCTTCAGAGGCGCTGAGCGCCAGCGGTTTCTCGCACAGAACGTGTTTGCCGGCTTGCAGGGCTTTAATGCTCCATTCTGCGTGCAGGTGATTGGGAAGAGGGTTGTAAATTACATCTATGTCTACATCGTCTAGCAAGGCCTCGTAACTGCCCAAGGCGCGCGGGATTTTCCACTCTTTCGCATAGGCATTGGCTTGTTCTTGCGACCGGCTGGCAACGGCTGATAAAAAGTTGCGCTTTGATTCGCGCAGGGCAGGAATCAAAGCACGATTGATGCGGGCAGTGGAAAGCAATCCCCAGCGCAGGGGCTGATTGGCCATTTTATCCTTTCAACGAGCCGGCCAGCAAGCCGCGCAAGAAGTAGCGCCCCAGGAAGATATAGACCAGCAAAGTAGGCAAAGCCGCCAGCAAAGAACCGGCCATTTGCACGTTCCACTGAATGATTTGACTGCCTGCCATGTTATTGAGTGCTACGGTAATAGGCCAGTCCTGGTTGCCGGTCAACACAACAGCAAACAAAAAATCGTTCCACGCAGAGGTAAATTGCCAAATCAACACCACTACGAAACTGGGTATAGAAATGGGCAATAGAATGTAGCGATAAATGCCAAGCATGTCTGCGCCGTCCATCTTAGCGGCCTCGAGCAACTCCTGAGGCAGGCTGGCGTAATAGTTACGGAAGGTGAGCGTGGTGATGGGGATACCATAGATGATATGTGCAATGGCCAGCCCCAACAAGCCGGTCAAGCCAACTGAGCGCATGAATTGGACGAGCGGAATCAAGATGCTTTGGTAAGGGATGAACATGCCAAACAGGATGAAGGGAAAGATGATGTCTGCGCCACGGAATTTCCATTTGGCAAGGATGAAGCCGTTGAGCGAACCCAACAGTGAGGAAATAATGGCCGATGGAATGACCATGACGAAACTGTTTCTGAGTGAAGGCGCCAGGTGCTTGTAAGCCTCGATGTAATTGTCGAAGTGAATGCCCTTGGGTAAATTCCACATCGTTTGCAAGTCCACTTCTGCAAAGCTCTTGAATCCGGTAACAAGCATCACATACATGGGAATCAAGTAGAAAATAGCCATTGCAATCAAGGGCAAATAGAGCCAGTTTTTACTAAGACGGAACGTTTTCATTGTTGCACCTCCGTCTTTTGGGTGTAGACAATGTAAGGAATGATCAATACGGCCACGCTGACGAGCAGCAAAATACCGATAGCGGCGCCGCGCCCATAGAACAGGCCGTCGAAAGTAGTTTGCCACATATAAATGGCTGGCACGTCTAGCGGCAATTGTTTGCCGGCTACGGCCACGATGAGGTCGAATACTTTGAGGGACATGTGGCCCAGGATGATGAGGGCGCTCAAGGTGACGGGAGCAAGCAAAGGCAGGATAATGTGGCGATAGATTTGGATTTCATTGGCTCCGTCAATTTGTGCAGCCTCCCGCAATTCGTGTGGTATGGCGCGTAGTCCGGCCAGATAAAGCGCCATGGTATAACCGGACATTTGCCAAATGGCCGCCAGGGCGATGGCTGCCATTCCCCAAGTTGGGGTGGTATGCCATTTGTTGATCAAGAAATCGAGATGGAGATAGGAGAACAGCAAATTCAGGCCGCTGATGCGTGAGCCGGTGGCAGGGTTCATCAGCCAGCGCCAAACAACGCCCGTGACGATGTAAGAAATGGCCATAGGGAAAAGGAATAAACTGCGGAAGAACCCTTCCCCTTTCAAACCCTGATCAAGCATCACAGCCATCAGGAAACCCAGCACAATGCTGCCCACGACGAAAACACCCGTGAAAATCAGGGTGTTACGAATGTCTACGTGGAAACGAGGATCGGAGAATAACGATAGATAATTTTTGAGGCCAACGAATGTATAGTCTGGGGTCAAGCCTTTCCACTTGCTGAGCGAAACGCGGACAGACCACCCAATGAAGGCATAGATGAAAATCAACACTGCCAAAATGGAAGGCGTGATGAGGATGACCGATAGGTAACGATCTTTGTCCTTGAACATTCGGGACCTCGCTTTCGAGGGAATAAAAAAATCGTTGAGGCTCCACCAACGGAACCTCAACGATTTTACACTAGTTTTACTTGCAGGGGCCAGAACTGGCGCAAGCGGCTGCCAGAGCGGCTTGGAAGGTCTCCACGTTCTTGTCTGCAATGAACAAGCCAAGCGCCGTATCAATTTCAGACTTCCATGAGTCATTGGCGACTACACCGTGCGTAAGCGAGCCAACGACAACATTAGAGGCCCAATCGTCCATGGCCGATTGCAGGTATTCGCCAAACAGGGTCTTGTCGCAGTCGGTTCGGGCGCAGATGGAGCCTTTGACTGGATTGAAGGCCTCTTGACCGGCTTTGGAACCGGCGATCTTCAACCATGCCTTAGCGCCTTCGGGGTGCGGCGCGTTCACGGCCAAAGTGAAGGAGTCGGACAGGAATTGGAAGACGCCAACGCTGCCGGGAACCGGGGCCCAACCGTAATCGGTCATGGGGACCTTGCCCAGTTCGCGGAAGTAGCCTTCGGCCCAGTCGCCCATCACGTTGAAAGCGGCATCGCCATTGACGACCAATTGCGCAGCATCCTGCCAGGACAACGAAGCAGCGTCACTGTTGGTATAGTTCAATATTTTGGCGTAGTTGTCCAACGCGGCTTTGACCTCGGGGCCAGACCAATCGGTCGTGCCATCCCACAAGCCATTGTAAGCCTCGGCGCCAAGCGAACCCAGCAGCACGGTTTCGAGCAGGTGCATTTGTGTCCATTGTTCACCCAGAGCCAGCGGGGTAACGCCAGCGGCTGTCAGTTTGTCCATGGCTGCAAACCATTCTTCCATGGTGGTGGGGACTTCGATGTTGTTTTCTTTCAAAATGGTCGGGTTGTACCAAAGTACATTGGCGCGGTGAATGTTGACCGGCACAGAGTAGATATTGCCGCTATCAGAAATGAGCGGAATCAACGTTTCCGGCATCACATCCAGCCAACCTTCTTCTTCATAGAGGGCGTTCAGCGGTTCGATTTGGCCGCCAGCAACGTACGTGCCGATGAGTTCCTGGCCGGCATGACCCTGCCACGAGTCGGGCGGTTCGCCAGCCTGCAGGCGGGTGGCCAACACAGCGCGTGCATTGGTGCCGGCGCCGCCGGCCACGGCCGCGTTGATGAATTCAATGTCGGGATATTCGGCGTTGAAGACCTTAATCATGGCTTCCAGACCGGCCGCTTCACCACCGCCTGTCCACCACGAGAAAACCTCCACCTGTTCTTTGGCGGCAGGGGCTTCGGTGGCGGCGGGGGCTTCCGTAGCAGCAGGGGCTTCAGTGGCGGCAGGGGCTTCGGTTGCAGCGGGGGCTTGGGTAGCCGGGGCGCCACAAGCAGTTAGCACAATGGCGGTCAGTACTAAGGCGGCCATGAGGCTATACAAGAATTTTTTAGACATGGTGTTCTTCTCCTTTTTCATTTGAAGGGTTGCGAGAAATGGTTGGATAGGTCAAACGAGGAATGATTTTTTCTGTGTTGGCATCACCTCCTTTCAGCGTGGGTGGGGTTTTGGAGGATGTCATGAACCACAATGCTGGTTGCGCCGATCAAACTCGCATCCGTGCCAAAACTGGAAAGCAGGATCTCTACTTGATGGCTTGTCTCCGGCAAGGCGTGCCTCGAAATTGCTTGCTGGATGGATGGCAACATATACTTCCCAGCAAAACTCAACGGGCCTCCCATAAAAATTTTCTCTGGGTTGAACATATTGACCAGGGCGGCAAAACCTTG
>DAOUCM010000391.1:0-6599 GCA_034431895.1 Anaerolineales bacterium | reverse complement strand
GCCTACGTCCAGACCCTGCGGGATGTCGGCTTGCGCGAAGGCGAGTCTCCTGCCGACCCCGCCTCCGCAGGCGCCGTTCAACTGATGACCGTCCACAAAGCCAAGGGCCTCGAATTCCCCCTTACCGTCATCGCCGACGCCGCCTACGAACATCGCGGCGCAGGCGCGAAAATTCTCCTCGCCGATCGGCTGCTCCTCGACCTGCGCGACGACGAATTCCACTCCACCGCCTGGCAGTTCGCCGCCCGCCTCGAAGACGACCGCGCCGACGCCGAAGACCGCCGCCTGCTCTACGTCGCCGCCACCCGCGCCAAAGAAAAACTTCTCGTCAGCGGCCACGTCAAGCAAAAGAAGGATGGCGCGCTCTCCCTGGCGGGCTGGCTGTCACATTTTTCTTTTTTGAACGACCTCACCCCTGAACGTCCCCTCCTTTTGGACGGACTCTCCGCTGCGATTTATCCCACCTCCCCTGCCGCCGCTTCGGACTCGCCCGAACCTGCTCCCGTTTCGACAGACTCCCCTCTCCCGCTGGGAGAGGGGCCGGGGGTGAGGGCCATGCTCGACCCTCTTGCGCCTCCGCCTCCCCTCGCCGATGAGGAGACCCGCACCCATGAGAGCGAGCCGCCCCAGCGCGTCTGGCGCGTCGTCTCGCAAGCCAAACGTCCGCGCGCCCCTGCCTGGCTGGTGGGACGCCTCGTCCACGAAGCCCTGCGCCGCTGGCGCTTCGATGACCTGGATGCTTTCCTGCGCCCCTTCGCCCTCGAAGCGGGACTCATCGATCCCCAGGAAATCCGTGCCGCCATCCAGGAATCCCGCCGCCTGTTGGAACGACTGCGCGCCCATCCCCTCTTCCAGGAACTCGACTCCGCCGAGCGCCATCACGAAGTGCCGTACTACTCCGCCGACGAACGCGGCTACATAGATTTGCTCTACCGCACGAATGACGATTGGATTATCATTGACTTCAAAACCGACGAAGTGTCGAGCGAGTCCGAAGCGCGCGAGACCCTCCAACGCAAAGGGTATCACCTTCAGGTAAAGCGCTATGCCCAGGCCGTCGCGGCCCTGCTTGGCGTCCAGGCCAAGACGCGGCTCGTCTTCCTGAACGTGAATGGCGAAGTGAAAGTCTACTCCTGACAACCGCCTTTTATCTGTCGTTGCGAGTGTTCGATGCAAAGAAATCCCCTCCTTGCGGCGCTGGCTTCGTTCCCAAGATACTATTTCCAAAGGGGATGCTATTGTATTGCGAGCCGTTAGCAGTCCAACTGCTGACGAAACATCGAACTTGTTTTTACAACAGGGCTTGGATCGGTAGTACGAAAATTGCCTTTTCATTGCGGGTGGAGGCCGCACTATGATACAAACAGTTTCGATTCCCCTGAATACACGCGGCAATGGCGATGTGCAAGACATCACTCCTCGAATTGCCCAGGCAGTACAGGCCAGTCAACTTGAAAACGGCGTTGCCACCGTCTTTTGTCCCTCCTCGACCAGCGCCGTGACAACCATCGAGTACGAAAGCGGCTGCGTTCAAGACCTGCGTCGTTTATTCGATGAGATCCTGCCTCCTGACCGCGAATACGCTCACAACGCGCGTTGGGGCGATGGAAATGGGCACAGTCATGTGCGTGCTGCACTGTTGGGCGCTTCTCTCGCCATCCCCTTTGTCAATGGTCGTCTTACGCTTGGCACTTGGCAACAAGTTATTTATGTGGACTTCGATATTCGGCCACGCAGCCGGCAATTGGTCTTGCAAATCATGGGAGAATGAACAGTCCCCCTTTTTCTTGCTTGGGCAGGGGAGGTAGAAAACACCTTACACTGCTCATTGCTGCTGAGCAGGCGTTGGCGCAATGATTAGATTTACGTTGACCTTGCCAAAGCCCCGCACCTGGACTATAATGCTATCACCTTGGGCGCGTAGCTCAGCTGGTTAGAGCGCATGTATCACACACATGAGGTCGGGGGTTCGAGTCCCTCCGCGCCCACCAAAGCGAACCGAAAAGTTCGCTTTTTATTTTGTCGTAGTGCGTTATAATTTCCTTGCACATGATTTCCCGCACCAACGATCAATGGCTGTCTGATTTGCGTTCCAGCGGTACTTTACGCGAAGCAGCGCTCGAGGACCTCCGCGCCATCATCTTGCGAGGGCTGCCCTATGCGCTATCGCGTTGGCTTCCCTCTTCTGCGCCTCAGTTCGAATCTTTGGTGGAGGAGGTCGCGCAAGATACTTTATTGCGCGTTCTCGACCAACTTCACACCTTCGAGGGGCGCAGCCAATTCACCACTTGGGTCCATAAAATTGCCATCCGTATTGCATTGACGGAACTGCGCCGTAAACGCTGGCAGGATTCCTCTTTAGAGGAAATGGTGGACAACGAGGACATGCCTGCTCCTGCTCGCTTGCTTCAAGACCAGCGCGTGACACCCGAAACATTGGCTGAGCGAGCCGACTTGCTGGCGCGCATCCGCCGCATCGTGGACGAGGAACTGACCGAACGACAGCGCAAAGCGCTCGTCATGTTAGGAATGCAGGGACTTCCTATGGAAGAAACGGCGAAAAAATTGAACACGAATCGCAATGCGCTGTACAAATTGTTGCATGATGCTCGCCTGAGGTTGAAAAAACGTTTGCAAGGCGAGGGATTCGATATTCACGAAATTTTGTCTGCTTTCGAGCAGGGGTAAGAATTCCGTCATTATACACGTCAAAAGCAACGGCCCTTATGAATATCAAGAAATTCCTCCGAAAGCCATTCGGACGTTGGTGCAAGCAGCCTGAGCTCACTGAGCAACTTTTGGTGAGATTACTTCGGTCGCTCGAACATACATACGACGAAGAAATATCGTGCGATGAAGTCTTTGCGTTAGTGGACGAATACGCCGAGGCCGAACAACGTGGGGAGGATGTTGCCCGCTTCAAACCGCTCTTGCGCCAGCACCTGGAAATGTGCCGAGAATGCGAGGAAGAATACCAGGCTTTGCTGCGCGTATTGGAGGGAACATCGCAATAGGGTGGGATAGTTTGCAATAAAGAATTTTCTGTTGGTTAACCAGAATATTCTCATTGCCCCCTTGCCTTTTCGCCTATCTTGTGCTATTTTTACCGGCGCAGGAGTATGTTTCCATGACAGAAAACCAAAAGACCGTTGTTGTAGTCGAAGACGAACCTGACGCCGCTGAACTCTTTGCTGAAATGATGCGCGTCAGTGGTTTTCGTGTCCTCAAAACCTACAGCAGTACCCCGGCTATCTCCATGATCGCCAAAGAATTGCCGGATGTAGTCATACTCGACATCATGATGCCTGATGTCTCTGGCTTGGAGGTGTTGCGCTTCATGCGGCGTGAACCTCAGTTGAGTAAAATTCCCGTCATCGTTGTCTCTGCCAAAAGCATGCCCTCGGATATCCGTGAAGGCTTAGAGGCAGGCGCAACTCTTTATCTTACCAAGCCGGTCGGTTATCTGGACTTGAAACAAGCGGTAGACCAGGTCATGTCTGACGTTGCTGCTAATTCGGCCATTGACCAGCCCTCCTGAAGTTATGAACTTGCTGCGCGCCTTCATTGCCATCGAAATTCCCTCGCCCATCCAACTGGCAATCGAAAAGCATACAGCCCGCTTGCGTAGCGTTTTGGATGCAAATCTGGTACGCTGGACGCCCGTCGCCAATATCCACTTGACATTGAAATTCTTGGGCGACGTTTCCCCCGCCACGATCGAATTGCTTACTCAAATGCTGATGGCAGAAGCCGGCCAGCATTCTTGTTTCGACATACAAATTGCGGAACTGGGAACTTTTCCTAACCTGCGGCATCCGCGCGTCATTTGGGTTGGCATTCGAGCCCCGTCCGCCCTCGAAGCGCTTCAGCGTGGTATCGAGGCTGCTACCGCGCGAATGGGATATCCTGCCGAGGAGCGTCCATTTTCTCCCCATTTGACCATCGGGCGCGTCAAACAAACCGTCGGCCCGGCTGAGGCGCAAAAAATCCGCGCCGCATTGGAAGGGACAAAAATCGGCGTGCTGGGAAGCGGCAAGGTAGAAGCCGTCCATCTATTCAAAAGCGACTTGAAACCGAGCGGCGCCGTCTATAGCCGCCTTTTTTCTGCCCCTTTGAAATCATGAGGTGACACCTGAACGCACTCGAACTGGCTCGTTCCATCGTAAATGCCCTGGAAGAGAAAAAGGGCGAAGATATCCTTTTGCTCGATATCAAAGAGATTGCCTCGTTCACCGACTATTTTGTCATTTGTAGTGGCACCAGTGACCGCATGTTGGACGCCTTGGCCGATACTGTATTGCAAAGCGTCTACAAGCAACATCACAAGAAAGGCCGTAAAGAGGGAGAGGCTCGTGAAGGCTGGCTGGTGGTAGATTACGGCGATGTGGTTGTCCACCTCTTCTCACCCGACCAGCGCGCTTATTACCAATTGGAAGAGTTGTGGAACGAAGGGAAAGTATTGCTCAGATTGCAGTGAAATCCTATTCCACTGTCACACTCTTTGCCAGGTTGCGGGGTTGGTCCACGTCCAGGCCGCGAATGGCAGCGATGTGATAGGCCAGCATTTGTAGCGGAATGACCGTGACCACCGGCGAGAGCATCCACGGCGTTTCGGGTATCCACAACACGTGGTCGGCCATACTTTGTATCAATTCGTCGCCTTCGGTTGCTACTGCAATGACCACACCGCCGCGTGCTTTGGCCTGCTGGATTTGGCTAATCATTTTTTCGTGCCAGGGGTCTTTAGGCGCCAGGCAAAGCACCGGCATATTTTCGTCAATCAAGGCTATGGGGCCATGTTTCATTTCGCCGGCCGGGTAGCCCTCGGCGTGAATGTAAGAAATTTCCTTGAGTTTTAGCGCGCCTTCGTAGGCAATCGGCATGTTGATGCCGCGTCCCAGGTACAGACAGTCGCGGATGTCTTTGAGGGCATACGCCACTTTCTCTACCGCTGGTTCCGTATCCAAAACACGCCCGGCCAAGTCGGGCACCAGGCGCAAATCTGACACCAGCGCGCGGCGGGTTTTCTCGTCTAGCGTGCCGCGCAGGTCAGCCAGTAGAATGGCCAGCATGTACTGGTCTACCAGCGGAGCGGTGAAGGCCTTGGTGGAGGCCACCCCGATTTCTGGGCCAGTCTGCATCGAAATATAGCCGTCGGCAATTCGCATGGCTTGGGAGCCAATTGCATTGACGATGCTCCACAAAATCGCGCCCTTCTTGCGGCCTTCTTCCATAGCGGCCAGCGTATCAGCCGTCTCGCCAGATTGAGAGATGGCCAGCACAACCGTGTTCTCGTCTAGGATGGGGTCGCTGTAGCGGAACTCTGAGCCGATGACGACCTCTACCGGCACGCGGGCGATCTTCTCGATGAGGGTCTTGCCGACCATGCCGGCGTAGGCGGCCGTCCCACAGGCGGTAATGTAGATGCGCGAGATGCGTGTAGCCATTTCTGGCGTCAGATTCAATTCGGGCAGGCGGATGCGTCCAGCGTTGAAGTCTACCCGCCCGGCCAGCGTATCGGTCAATGAGCGGACTTGCTCATGGATCTCCTTCTGCATGAAGTGACGGAACTCGCCCTTTTCTGCCGAGACCGCATCCCACGCAATCGTATGGACTTCTGGTTGTACTGCCTGGCCTTCGAGCGTCTCTATGCGCACGCTTTCACGGGTGACAATAGCCATCTGCCGTGATTCCAAGAAGGTGACCCGCCTTGTATGCTCCAGAATGGCCGGGATGTCTGAGGCGATGAAATTTTCGCCCTCGCCCAGTCCGATGACTACGCCGCCGGCATTGCCGATGCGCGCCGTCACAATCTTGTCCGGCTCATCTGCCGACATCAACACCACCACATTGGCACCTTGGATGTGATTGAAGGTCTTGCGGGCAGCCTCTACGAAATCTGCGCTTGCCGCAAGGTGATGCTCGACCAAATGCACAATGGTCTCCGTGTCCGTTTCGGATTGGAACACTACGCCTTCTGCGGTCAACTCATCCTTGAGTTCCAGGAAGTTTTCGACGATGCCGTTATGCACCACCACCACCCGCCCAGAAGCGCCTAGATGCGGATGGGCATTTCGCGCCGAGGGGGCGCCGTGCGTAGCCCAGCGGGTATGACCGATGCCCGTCTCGCCGTTGACGGGGGATTTGTTGACCAGTTCGATCAGTTGCGACAACTTGCCCGCATCGCGTCGCACCTCCAGGCTGCTGCCATTGTAGACGGCTAATCCTGCCGAATCATAGCCGCGATATTCCAGCCGCCTGAGGCCGTTGAGAATGATCGGCGTCGCGTCGCGCGGGCCGATATAACCGACGATTCCACACATAGAGGACTCCCTCCGAAAATAAATTTGCGTTTTACGTCTTACGTGCAAATAGAATCTCGTCCGTAATACGTAAACGGTTGATTGCCACCTCTCACGCTTTTGTCTGAGCGGTCGCCCGCCAGCCTTGAGCGTGAGATTTCATTGGAGGGGAAAGGACGGGTGATGGCGTACCCGGAGGGCTTCCGCTGATCGTTCGATTTTTTCTCCTCTTACCCTGTCCTCTTGAAAGAGGGGATAGGGGGGAGGAGATTGGCCCCGCCGCGCGGCGGGGCACCC
>DAOUCM010000390.1:0-2287 GCA_034431895.1 Anaerolineales bacterium | reverse complement strand
GCCAAACACGGCATGTACGTCATCCTCGACTTTCACGCCGTGCAGGGCTGGCAAAATCCCGACTGGCACAGCGACAACGCCCACGTTCACATCCTGCTCTACCAGCACAAACTCTTTCAAGACCGTTTTGCGGCTTTGTGGCGCGAGATGGCGAAGCGCTACAAGAATCACCCCGCGTTGGCCGGCTATGGATTGATGAACGAACCCTGCACGCGCGTCCGTTACGAAAACTACGACTCGCCCGAGTACAACTGGGACGGCTTGAACCGCGTCCACCGCCGCGCCGCCCAAGCCATCCGTGAGGTGGACCCGCATCACCTTCTCTTTGTGGAGGGCGATAACTTCGCCTGCGAGTTCGACGGCTTGGATGTGACCTTCGATGAGAACATCGTTGTCGAGAGTCACAACTACATACCTCCAACTGGCGGCGGCGAACCCTATCCCGGCGAGATTGACGGTATGTACTGGAACCGTGACATGGTTGCCGTCGAGTTTGGGATGCACAGCGGTACGCGCTGCGCCTTCCAGCATCGCAAGCCCCTCTTCGTGGGCGAGTTTGGGACATGGTACGCGGGCTGCCCCGAAGCGATTCCATACCGCGCCGCCGCGCTCGACGACCAGTTGGGCGTGTTCGACTCGGCGGGAGTCCACTGGGCGGTCTGGACGTGGAAGGACATCGCTTCGATGGGGTCGTTCAACCTTGACCCCGATTCGGAATACGTCAAACTCATCCAGCCCATTTTGAAAGCCAAGCAGCAAGCCGCTGACTGGGAAGGCGAAATGCCCAAAGGAAGCGTGGCAAACGCCCTGAAAAACTCCGCCGACGCAATAGATGCCTATTTAGCGGAATCCAACCTCAACGTCCAGATAGACCGTCGTTGGTTTGCCCAGTACGCCCTCTTCGGCTATCTCGCCCAGTTCCTGCAAGTTCCGTATGCCCACCTGTTCAAAGACCTGTCCGAAGAAAAAATAGATGACTTGCTGAGCGCGTTTGCATTGAAGAACTGCATCGAAAACGAAGCCATCACTAACGTTTTGAAGAAGCATCTGGAATCTGACGAATGACCTCCTCCCACAAATTTCCTCCCAACTTTCTCTGGGGCGCAGCCACCGCTGCCTATCAAATCGAAGGCGCGTGGAACGAAGACGGCAAAGGCGAATCCATCTGGGACCGCTTCAGTCATACCCCCGGCAAGGTGACGAACGGCGACACGGGCGACATTGCCTGCGACCATTACCACCGTTATCAGGATGATATTGCTTTGATGCGCCGCCTCGGGCTCAAGGCTTACCGCTTCAGTACGGCCTGGACGCGCGTCTTGCCAGCCGGGCGAGGGCAAATCAACCCGCTTGGGCTGGATTTCTATGACCGCCTGGTGGACGCGCTCTGCGCCGCCAACATCGAACCATTCCTCACCCTGCATCATTGGGATTATCCGCAAGCCTTGTATGAAACGGGCGGCTGGACAAACCGCGATAACCTGTATCATTTTGCCGATTATGCGGCGTTGATGGCAAAATGTCTCGGTGACCGCGTAACAAAATGGACAACCCTGAACGAACCAGGCGTCATTGCTTGGGACGGCTACGTCAGCGGCGAACATGCCCCAGGCGAACGAAATCCCCTCAAGGCAAGGCAGGTGGCTCACAATCTCATGGTGGCGCATGGCCTGGCAGTTCAGGCTATCCGCGGCGTGAATCCCCATCTGGAAGTGGGCATTGTCCTCAACCAGTGGATGGCAGATGCGGCGGACGATGACCCGCAATCTATCCGCAACGCCGAAAGTGCATGGAACCGCAGTGAGACGACTTTCCTGCACCCCCTCTTCAAGGGCTATTACCATCCTGAATATGTCGAGTTTGCGGGCGGCTTGCCTGAAATTCAGGCAGGCGATATGGCGCTCGTAGCGCAAAAATTGGATTTTCTCGGCATCAACTTTTACTCGCGCAATCTCTACAACGCGCAGGGACATGTGGAAGAAGTGGCAGGCTCTGAGTATACCGAAATGGGTTGGGAAGTCTGCGCGCCCGCCCTGCGCCGTATGTTGAACAAAATCAATCGCGAATACCGCTTGCCGCCCATCTACATCACCGAAAACGGCGCAGCGTTCCAGGATGAAGTCAGCCCGGATGGGAAAGTCCACGACCCGCGCAGACTCGACTATTTGAAGAATCATTTCATCCAAACCCGCCTCGCCATGCAGGACGGTGTGGACGTGCGCGGCTACTTCGTCTGGTCGCTCATGGATAACTTCGAGTGGGCGCATGGTTACACCAAACGCTTTGG
>DAOUCM010000389.1:0-15506 GCA_034431895.1 Anaerolineales bacterium | reverse complement strand
CCCATCATGCGCGTCTACTGCGAAACCACCCACAAAGACAAAGTGCAGGCCATTTTGCAGGATGGACTCAAAGTGGCTGGCATCCGGTAACCTCAGGCCTTGACGCTCACCGATACTCACTGCCACCTGGATTTCAACAAATTCGACCCCGACCGCTCCGCCGTGCTGGAACGCGCTGCCGAGGCCGGGGTCGAACGCATCCTGATTCCGGGCATCACCCTGACCTCGAGCCGGGCCGCCGTCGAACTGGCCGAGTCTCATCCCATGCTGTTTGCCGCGGTCGGAATCCACCCCACCGAAACATCAAACGTCGAACGTTCAACATTTGAAAAACTCCGAAACCTGGCGCAAAACCCCAAAGTCAGGGCCATTGGCGAAATCGGCCTGGACTACTACTGGGACGCCGCCCCTCACGACCTCCAACAGCGCGTCCTGCAAGCGCAACTCGACCTGGCGGCAGAACTCGGCCTGCCGGTGGTCATTCACCTGCGCGAGAAGGGTGACGCCCCCGCCGGCCCCTGCGCGTCGGACTTATTGAACATGCTGGAGAAATGGGTGGCAGGCTTGCGGTCCCGCGGCGCAGCGCTGGCCGAGCGCCCCGGGGTGCTGCACTCCTTCTCCGGGTCGCTGGAAACGGCGCGGCGGGCCATCGGCCTCGGTTTCTACATCGGCGTCACCGGCCCCGTGACGTACAAGAACGCCCAATCCAAACATGAAGTGGTAAAATCTCTCCCGCTGGAACGCCTGCTCCTGGAAACCGACGCTCCCTTCCTGGCGCCCGCGTCCCAGAGAGGAAAGCGCAACGAACCCGCCTTCGTGCGCGAAATTGCTGATAAAATTGCACAATTACATTCCCGCAGCCTGGAGGAAGTGGCCGCTGTAACCAGCAGGAACGCCACGCAGTTATTCTCCTGGGGAGAGACCTTTTGAGTACTGTTTCATTCATTACTCCTGTTCAAGAACAAATCAAGCGCGTCGAAGACCGTATGCGCGCGCAGGCGCGTGAAAGCCACCCCGACCTGCGCGCTGCGCTGGAACATTTATTGTCCTCGGGCGGCAAGCGTGTACGTCCGACGATTGTATTACTGATTGGGAACATGCTGGGCGGCCAGGAAGAACGCCTGATTACGGTAGGCGCCGCCATCGAAATGCTGCACACCGCTACGCTGGTGCATGACGACCTGATTGACGGCTCCCTGCTGCGGCGTGGCATTCCCACCCTCAACGCGCGCTGGTCGCCAGCCGCCACCGTGCTGACCGGCGACTTCCTGTTTGCGCGCGCCGCCAAACTGGCCGCCGAAGCGGACCACTTGCCGTTGATGGACTATTTTGCGCGTACATTGGCAACCATTGTCAACGGCGAACTGACTCAATTGTTCACCAGCCGCGGATTGATCAGCCGCGAAAATTATTATCAACGCATCTATGCCAAAACCGCCTCCCTGTTCGAGATGTCGGCGCGAGCGGCGGCGCTGGTCAGTCCAGTAGACGAAAGGATCGTAGAAGCCATGCGCGAGTTTGGCTATGAAATTGGCATGGCCTTCCAAATTGTGGACGACATCCTCGATTTCACCGGCGACCCAACCGCTGTGGGCAAACCGCTTGGCTCTGATTTGTTGCAAGGCCTGGTCACTTTGCCCGCCATCTACTTCTCCGAGGACTACCCCGAAGATCCAGACGTGCTACTGCTCTCGGAAGGCGGTTGGAGCAACCAGGAACGCATGGAACGGCTGGTACATGCCATTCGCCAAAGCGATGCCATTCGGCGCGCCCTGCGTGAAGCCGAAACCTTCGTAGAACACGCGCTAGAAAAACTGGCTCCCTTTCATCCCAGCATCGAACGCACCGCCCTGGAAGAATTGACGCGCTACATCGTAGATCGAAAAATATAGGTTCTTCACTGCCACTCCCTATGCACACCCCGTACCGCCCCTTCCGCTTGAACGTTGGCTTCATCGTCCACGAAGAAGTCGGCTACAATCGCGAATTCCCCTTTGCGTTCGACGAAATCCTTCTGGAAGATGTGACTCTGCGCGCCTTCGAGGGTCAGGCCGTCATCGGTCGCACCCCGCAAGGTCTCATTGTACAGGCTCACTTCGAGGCCGTCACCGTGCTGGAATGCGTGCGCTGCCTGGCGTCATTCGACTATCGCTTGCGCCTGGACATGGCCGAAATGTACGCCTTCAACAAAAAATCGGTCAGCGAATCGGGTTTGCTGCTTCCCGAAGATGCCCACATTGACTTACAACCCCTCATCCGCGAATACGCTTTGCTGGCCTTGCCCATCAGCCCCATCTGCAAACCCGATTGCAAAGGACTTTGCCCGCTTTGCGGCGAAAACCTGAATCAAAACGATTGCGGTCATCAACCTGTCACGCGCGAATCGCCCTTCTCCGCGCTGAAAGACCTGTTGGGAGAATAACATGCCCAAGGACGAGCAGGGTACCCCCAAGGACGCCAAGCGACAAAAACGCGCATTTGCCCTGCAAATCCTGATAGAAAAGGCCGCCCTCCAGGGCTACCTGACGCTCGACGACTTGATGGATATCTTTCCAGACGCAAGCCGAGATGCGCACCGCTTGAAGGCACTGCTGACTTCGCTGCGCCGACGCGGTGTGGACATCCTCGATGTGGACGACGAGCCCGCCTCTCTCTCCCCCGAACCTGCCTCCGTTTTCGATGTCGAAACCTACTCCCGCGAGGCCGTCACCCAAGATGACACCGTCGGCTTATATCTACGCGAAATGTCTCGCATCCCTTTGCTAACGGGGGAGGAAGAGTTAGAAATTGCCATCCGCATCGAAAAGGGCAACCGCGCCCAACAAGAAAAAGCCAAACTGATTGGCCGCCAAAACAAGGCCGCTCGGCGGCAACTCGACCTGCTCATCGAAGACGGCCAACGCGCCCGCGAACATCTCATCAAGGCCAATACCCGCCTGGTGGTCAGCATTGCCAAACGGTACATGGGACGCGGCGTAGCCTTTCTGGACCTCATCCAGGAAGGCAACCTGGGCCTGATCAAAGCCGTCGAGAAGTTCGACTATACGCGCGGCTTTCGATTTTCCACCTATGCCACCTGGTGGATTCGCCAGACCATCACCCGCGCCATCGCCGATCAAGCGCGCACCATCCGCGTTCCGGTTCACATGATTGACCGTATCCGCCAGTTGTACAAAGCCAATCACGAATTGGAGCAAAAACTCGGCCGCCAGCCCACTGTCGAAGAACTGGCTGAGGTCATTGGGCTGCCGGCTCAGCGGGTGCAATGGATCATGAAAGTCTCCTGGCTGCCGCTTTCGCTGGAATCACCAGTGGGCGATGACGAGGAATCTGAACTGGGCTATTTCATCGAAGACGAAGTCAGCCCCACCCCTCTGCAAAGCGCCTATCAATCCATGCTCAAAGACAAACTCGAAGAGGTCTTGTCTACGCTTACGCCCCGCGAGGCGCGTGTACTGCGATTGCGCTTTGGCCTGGACGATGGCACGGTGTACACCCTGGAAGAAGTCGGCCAGAAATTTGGCCTGACGCGCGAGCGCATCCGTCAAATCGAGGGCCGCGCCCTGCGGCGATTGCGCCAGCCCAGGCGCTCGAGACAATTGAAAGACTATCTCTAACAAACCAGCCGCCCCCTCCTCCGCCCTCCTACCCCCGACCTTTGGTCGGTTCGACTAGCCCTTGTACCACCGACCTTCGGTCGGTATCCCCAGGCAGAGCCTGGGGGTACGCCGTTTGCGCCGGGAGTCGGCTTCCAGCAGCCCTCGTACCCCCGACCTTCGGTCGGTATCCCCAGGCAGAGCCTGGGGATACGCCGTTTGCGCCGGGAGCCGGTTGGTTACGGCAAGAGGCCGCGCTATGTTAAACTCCATGAACTGGGGGTTTAGCCCCTCTCAAGCCATCAAATCTCTGATCACAATTTGCAGCCCGATGCCAATCAGCAACACGCCGCCCAGCACCTCGACCGTTTTCCCCAAGCGTTGACCAAAATGCAATCCGATGCGTAATCCCAGCAGAGAAAGCGCCGCCGTCACCGCGCCAATGACGAGGGCCGGCACCAAAATGGTCACCCCGAGCAGGCCCAGGCTGAGTCCGATCGCCAGCGCGTCTATGCTGACGGCCACCGAGAGCATCACCATCGTCCAGCCGCGCGAAGGGTCCGGCGTGAACTTTTCCTCCTCTTTGCTCAACCCCGAACGCACCATGCGAACGCCCACGAAGGCCAGCAAAGCAAAGGCCACCCAATGATCATAGGCGCTGATCAAGGAGGCAACGGCGCTGCCCAAAAACCAGCCCATGACCGGCAAGAGTGCCTGAAACAATCCAAAGTGAAAAGCCAGGCGCAGGGCTGGGCGTATCCCCACGCCGATTTTGAGGCCCGAACAAAGCGAAACGGCAAAGGCGTCCATCGCCATACTGAGGGCAACGAGAAAGATGGTAGAAAGGGTCATCCGGCGCGGCGCCTACCTGCCTTTGAGCGTAGATTGTCTTTCCACAACTTGAAATCTTTGAGAATCGAGCCGCCCAAGAATTCACGCGCAATCGAATTTTCGGGAATCAGGCCGGCATCGAGCGGCAGGAACCATTCCAAGAAAGCCAGCAGACGCTTGGCCTCGATGTATTCAGGGCTGCCATGTGGAACCTGGCGCAAGAGCGGCTCGATAGACGGTTTCAGTGCCGCCAATTCGTACACCAACGCCGAATTGAACATGACATCGGCGTTTTCCTGATAGGGGAAAATATACTTCTTCTCGCCGCGTCGTACCGACTCCCAGCCGGAAATGGTCTGGCGGGCCGTGTAACCGCGCTCGCGCGCATCCCGCACGATACGGCGAATCAGGCGCGTGTCGGTGGTGGATACGCGGTTGTGACGGTCGAGATTCAATTGCGTGAGGGCCGAGACGTAAATGCGGAAAGCGCGCCCCGCCAAAGCGGCCGGGATGAGACGCGGGTTGAGGCCGTGAATCCCCTCCAGGATGATGATTTGACCGCGCTGCAAACGCAACGTCTCACCCGCTTCCCGCATGCCAGTTTTGAAATTGAAACGAGGTAGTTGCACTTCACGGCCGGCGGTCAATTGCTGCAAATGCTCAGCCAGCAAGGGCAAATCGAGGGCCTCCAGGGCCTCGAAGTTGAAGTTGCCATGTTCATCGCGCGGACTTTTGTCGCGGTCCACAAAGTACCGGTCTAGTTCGAGTGGATAGGGAGAAATACCGCGCGCCAGCAACTGCACGGTCAGACGACGGGAGAAAGTGGTCTTGCCAGAAGAGGAAGGCCCGGCCACCAACACCACCGAAATCTCATGTTGCCGCTCCGCAATCAGGCGGGCAATATCGGCAATGTGCTGCTCGTGCAGGGCTTCGGATACCAGGATGATTTCATGTCCGCGCCCGGCTTGAATGGCATCGTTGAGGGCACCCACGTTGTCAATGCCCAGCCGCGCCAACCAATCGCCATACTGGCGGAACGTCGAAAGCAATTTCGGATAGTTGGACGGTTCTTGAAGCGTCGTTGGCGCATGGCGGCGCGGAAACCCCAATGTGAAGCCACCGTTGGTAGGATGCAAATCGAACCAGCGCAAGTAGGCAGTGGATGGCACCATGTAGCCATGATGGTAGTCCATGCGGTCGCCCAGGCGGTAGAGCGTTAGATAATCTTTTTGACGGTGCAAGAGCAGGCGCACCTTGTCGTCATAGCCAATTTGCTTGAAATAGGCAACGGCTTCGGCTAAGGGGACCTCCTTCCGCTCGAAAGGCAAATCGGCGGCAATCAGTTCCCGCATATGGGTTTCGAGCGCCGCCAGTTCTGCCTCCGAGAGCGGTTGACGCCCCGCAACCTGACAATAGTAGCCGCCAAAAGAGACCGAGTGGTCAATGGTCAATGTACCTTGAGGATACAGGTCGCTGAAGGCCATTTCCAAGAGAAAAGTCAAGGAACGGCGATAGATGCGCGCCCCATCTGGGTCGGCCATGGTAACCGGCTGCACCTGCGACTCGAAGTGGACCGGGTAGGTCAACTCGCGCAATTCGCCGTTGACGATTGCCGCAACAATCGGCGCAGGATAGGCGTCGGCTGCGACGCGCAAGAAATCCCCCACCGGCGCGCCGCGCGGGCCAGACAGAATACGCCCGTCGGGCAAGTGGATTTCTACTGTAGGGCGTAAGGAGACGAAGTGAATGGGGTTCGAGGCGTTCATCAGCGTAGAGAAATTTGTCTCAGCAAATCGTCCGGCCGGTGCGCGTATTCCTGCATTGGAATTTCTCCTCTCGCCAGGGCCGACAACGTGTCCGTCAAAAAGCGATCGACCGGCGTTGGCACCCCGACCTGCTCGCCGGCGCGCACCACGGCTCCATGCAAGTACTCTACTTCGGTCTTGCCGCGCCCTGAATGCAAGTCAATGTGAAAAGAGGGCATCTTGGCGCCTCGTCCGCCGCCGGCCGCGCGCGCCAGCAGGGGACGCGAGAGCCAAAGCGGGAGGGAAGCGGCAAAGGCCAGCGCTCGCACCGGCGTAGCGGGCAAATCAACCACAGCAATTTCCTGGGCTTTCATTACCGCCAGACATTCCCTCAACATGGCGATTTCCAAACGATACAGCCCAGGGTGGGCGTAAATCTCAGCGGCAGTCATGTCCAGGATAGCCGAGAGAGGGTTAGCCAGCAGATTGGTCAGCATTTTAGACCATTTCATCGCCAAGGCATCGGGGAAGGCTTGGGCGTTGAGATAGGCCCCTTCGAAGGCAGCCAGCAAGCGGTCCGAGAGCGGATGCGCCGCGGCAATACCCATGCCGCGCAGCCGTTCCAGCACAATCTCGCCAGGCCCTTTCCGTCCAATGGCCGAGGTGACCGTTCCATAGATGACCTTTTCGGCTCCCAACACGCTTGCCAGGGCCGGCTCATTGTCCACGCCGTTGGATAGGCACAAAAAGGGTGGAAGTTTTTCGCTCAGCGGGCGAATCTGTTCCAAAGCGGCGGGCGTATCGAAAGATTTCAAGGCGTATAGCGCCACATCGAAGGGGCCATAGCGCAAGGCTTCTTCCAAAGAGGCGGCCACCACGAAAGCCGACGGCTCGACGAGGTAGGCGCCTTTGGCCTTACGGCGTGGGTCGGTCGAAAGATCGAGCCGCAAGCCGCGCTGACGCAACTCTTCGGCCACCCGCGTCTGTTCCAAGAAGACCAGGGTATGCCCGGCTAACGCTAAACTGCCCCCAACATAGGTGCCGATAGCACCAGCCCCAAACGACAATACTTTGAGCGGCAAGGTTTTGGAATTTGGCGTGGCCATATTCTCCCTATTCAGATTCAGAATTCGTGAACCGTCTCGAAGGCTCGATTTTGCTCATACCATTGCTCCAAAAAGCCTTCGGGACGGTTATCTCGAACTAGCGTTATGTAGACTCAGAATTTGTATCATCCCAGTGATGGCGATCATTGAGTTTTTCGATTTGCCAGCGATGAGAGGCCGGCTGGTAAATGACATGCGCAAAAGCGGCATTCTGAAAGCGGAAACGCAGTCCGCTAAAATTTGCCTGAGGGGTGACGCCTACGATGGCGTGCATCACTTGATTGAGCAAGCCGCCATGCGAAACCACCAGGTATTTACCCGGTCTGCGTCGCAACAAGCCATGCAAGGCTCGGCCGGCGCGCAGATACAATTCCCAATCGCCTTCGCCGTCCAAGCCAATGGCATCGAAAGGGGTAAAGAAATCTGGCTCGGGAAAATGCCGCTTTACCTCGGCGTCGGTCAGGCCTGCAATAATGCCAATATTGCGCTCCATCCAAATCTTGTCACATTCTACAGAGACTCCCAGCGCTATGGCAATGATGTCGGCAGTCTCTTTAGCACGACTAAGCGGGCTGGAAAGAATGACATCGAAGGTTCTCTTTTCGGCCAGCCAGCGATCTGCCAGGGCTCTAGCCTGGGCGCGCCCCTTGTCGGTCAAAGGGAAGTCGGTCTGTCCCTGCCAGCGCGCTTCGGCGTTGCCTGTCGATTCGCCGTGCCTCAGGAAGATGATGTCGAAAACCGGTTTGTCATTTTGGATGCGAGGCATGTTCTTTTTTGACCAGGTATACCGGTCTGTGCTTCACTTCTTGAAAGATATAACCGATATAGACGCCAATGAAGCCCAATAAGACCATCAGCATACCACCGACAATCAAAATAACGAACATGAGAGAACTCCAGCCCGGCGCCAGGTTGGAGGTGCGCCCTGTCACCCAAAACGATAAGACATACACCATCTCGACCAGGGCAAGAAAGAGAAAGAGGCCGCCCATGCTCAAACCAATATAGAGCGGCATCAGGGAAAACGAAAAGATGGCATCCATGGCCAGGTTGAACATTTTACGCATGGAGTACTTGGAAACACCGCTGATGCGCTCGGCAGGCTGGTAAGGTAAAATGATGGTAGGAAAACCAATCCAGGAGACCATGCCGCGCAAGAAGCGATGATACTCTGGCATGGACTTGAGCGCCTCCACTGCCCGGCGTGACATGGCGCGGAAATCAGCCGTGCCGGGCAAAATGCGCGTGCCGCTGATGACGTTGATGAGGCGGTAGAACAAGCCAGAAGTCCACTTTTTGAAAGAGGCCGGTTCGGCGTCATCCACACGCTGCGTTTGCACCACGTCATAGCCTTGCAGCGCCAGGTCCAGCATTTGCGGAATCATCTCTGGCGGATGCTGGCCGTCGCCGTCCATGGTAATCACAATATCTCCGCGCGCGGCGTCCAGGCCGGCCGTCAACGCTGCTTGATGGCCGAAATTGCGGCTCAGTTCCAACACCTGTACGCGCTCATCTCCCAGCGAGGTCAGCACTGCCAACGTTCCATCCGTAGAGCCGTCGTCTACATAGTAGATCGTAAACTGATAAGGCAGATTGTCTATGACAGCACGGATGCGGGCGTGCGTCTGCTCTACCACCCCCGCTTCGTTGAAAACGGGAATGACCAGGTCCACTGCCAAATCGCGTTTTTGGGGACTCATAGGATTCTACAAGCCGCCGGGTTCTTCATCGGCCAATTGCAGCAAATACGCGCCGTAGCCGTTGTAGACCAGTTGTTTCCCAAGCGCGCGCAATTGTTCGCGCGAGATGAAGCCAACGCGATAGGCCACCTCTTCGGGGCAGCCAATCATCAGTCCCTGACGCTCTTCTACCGTCTGGACAAAGTTGGCCGCGTGAAGCAGATTTTCATGGGTGCCGGCGTCCAGCCAGGCCACGCCTCGCCCCAAGGGTTGGACGAAGAGTTGTCCGCGTTCCAGATAGATGCGGTTGATGTCGGTAATTTCCAGTTCGCCGCGCGCTGAGGGGCGCAAGGTGGCGGCCATTTCGACTACTTGATTGTCATAAAAATACAGACCCGGCACGGCATAACGTGAACGCGGTTTTTGGGGCTTCTCCTCGATGCTCAAGGCGCGGTACTGCTCGTCGAACTCGACCACGCCATATCCACTCGGGTCCTTGACGGCATACGCAAAGATCCTGGCCCCTACGCGCAACTGCGCTGCCTCGCGCAGGATACCCCACAACCCCGTGCCGTAAAAGATATTATCTCCCAGAATGAGACTGACCGAATCGCTCCCGATGAACTCGCGCCCCAAGATGAACGCTTCGGCCAACCCGCGAGGCTGCTCCTGTTCCCGATAGGAAAACGACACCCCCCACTGCTCTCCGCTCCCCAGCAGACGGCGAAAGCCCGGCAGGTCTTCGGGCGTGCTGATGACCAGGATTTCTCGAATCCCTGCCAGCAGCAACATCGAGAGCGGGTAGTAAATCATCGGTTTGTCGTAAACGGGCAGTAATTGTTTGCTGACGCCCAGGGTGAGCGGGTAAAGGCGTGTGCCGCGCCCACCAGCAAGAATGATGCCTTTCATGCTATCTCCTAAAGGTCATAGCGCGGCCCCCAGCCGCAACCAAAGCGACCAGCAGATAAGAAGCGGATAAGGTGCTCCCATCCGTTCGTCAACGCAGCAAGCCGCAACTCAACTTGCCTGTCGTTGCGGGCTCAGGTCGAGGCGGCGGGTCTCGATACACTTCGCTACTCGACCCTACCCGACCCTGCTCGACCAACAGCGGCTTGCAGCGACAGCGGATAAGGCGCCTTCATCGGCGCCAAATTTCTGACAATGAGGCAACCGCCCCATATTATAAAGCGTTTGAGGGGTAATTGCCTGTCCATTTAGCGGTGGCCATAATTTGCTTTCATCCAGGCCTGGAAATCTTCAGCCTGCGAAATTTTGGCCACCCAGTCGAGGTGGGCGAGATACCATTCTACGGTGGCGCGCAGTCCGCTTTCGATGTCGTGGCGCGGCGACCAGCCCAGTTCGGCGCGAATTTTGGAAATGTCCATGGCGTAGCGGCGGTCGTGACCGGGACGATCAACGACGTGGGTGATGAGAGAGGCATATTTAACGGGAGCAAGTCCAGGCTGAGAAAGAGCAAGCGGGCGAAGTTCGTCCAAAAGGGCGCAAATCTTGTGAACCAGGTCAATGTTGTACGGTTGATTGCCGCCGCCGACGTTGTAGGTCTCGCCGGGCTTTCCTTTCCGCAAAACAAGGTAAATGGCTTCGCAATGGTCTTCTACGTACAACCAATCGCGAATTTGCTTGCCGTCGCCATACACCGGCAGGGGTTTGCCTTGCAGAGCGTTCAAAATCATCAATGGAATGAGTTTCTCCGGGAACTGATACGGCCCATAGTTGTTGGAACAATTGGTAATCGTGACCGGCAAACCGTAGGTATGAAAGTAGGCGCGGACAAGATGGTCGGAACCGGCCTTGGAGGCCGAATAGGGTGAGCGCGGGTCGTAAGGGGTGGACTCGCGGAAGGGTGGATCGGTGGGCATCAGCGACCCAAACACTTCATCGGTAGAGACATGATGGAAGCGCACGCCGCTTCTTTCCGGACCCCAAACCTGTCTTGCCGCTTCGAGGAGCGTGAACGTGCCGACCAGGTTGGTTTGGATGAATGGCGCAGGTCCCAAGATGGAGCGGTCTACGTGCGATTCGGCTGCAAAGTGAACGACCGTGTCTATGGCGTGTTCGCGCATCAGGAGCTCGACCAGGCCGCTGTCACAGATGTCGCCTCTCACGAAAGTGTGACGAGACGGGTCGGGCAAATCACGCAGGTTTTCGAGGCTGCCGGCGTAGGTCAGCGCGTCCAGGTTGACAATCTTGACTTGCGGTTCAGCCTTGAGTAGATAATGCACGAAATTAGCGCCGATGAAACCGGCGCCGCCGGTAACAAGGATGTTTTTCATGGTCGTCTTATTTTAACGCCAGTTCGGGATAACCGTCCCGAAGGCTTCTTAGAGCAATTGTATGGGCAAAATCGAGCCTTCGAGACGGTTCAAACATGGTCATCTTAACATCTTGCATTTACAGAGACTCACATTAAGGGAAGCATATTTTGTCGGAAAGCCAGGCGCTCAAATGAGAGGCTGGCTCTCCAGGCAAACGCTGCCAGACGGCGCACAACATGGGTCGCAGCGCGGGGTTTAAATCGGCTGTTTTTTCGGTCAACTTTTGTGCCTCCTCGAAACGACCTAACCGTGCATACGCCTCGATGAAAGGCAGATATTCCGCCGGATCGTCGGGGTAATAGGGCGCCTCGAAAGCCTGGTCGCCTAGTCGAGCCACCTCTTCCCAATCTGCTGTCTGGCGCGCCAGGTCAGCCTTCTGGAAATAGTAACACCAACGATGCTGCGGTTCAACGCCAAACAGCCATTCGGGAACAGCGGGAGGGGCGCCGTCAGATACCCAGGCGGATGGATTGGAAAGGGACAGCGCCTGGGCCGTGCTGCGAGGCAGGGCAAACCAGGGGACCCCAGCGGCATAAGGCGCATCTACGCCGCGCGGCAACAGAGGCGACTCGGCATCATAACGTGGGTCCAACAGGCGCAGACAGGAGGGCGGCGCGTAATGCAATACCACCACCTGGTCGGTCGAGCCAGAAAAGGCGGCGGCAAAATGATTCATCGAAATGGGCAATCCGCTGCGCAAAGCGGGCAGTTGGTAGCCCAGGCGCGCATCTATCGAAAACACTTCGTAGGGCAAAGCCGCCGAATGCCAATCTGGCGCATAAGCCCAATTGACGACAAAGGTCAAGGCTTCATCGTCATTGTGCGAGAAGACGCCTGTATCTTCAGTCAGCAAGGTAGTTCCCTGTTGAATGTGAGGCGCGCGCCAGGTCAACTGCCAGAGAAAAGCGCGTTGCAATTGCCACTCTTTGCGATATACATCTGCATTGTGCATTTGCACGGTCATTGCCAGCGAGACGAGCAAGGCCGCCAGCGTAAAACGCCGGGCGGGACTTTCGATGAAATCGAGCAGCACGACCAGGAGCAAACTCACACCCAGCGCATAGGGCAGGGTATAGCGGTCTTCGGGGTAACTCAGGCGAATGGGCAAGCCCACAGCGAGGAATGGCAAGCCGGCGCACACGAGCATCAAAATGGCCAGCCCGGCTTGCTGCCAGCGGCCCGCCGCCGGCGCAGGAGGGTCATGCCGGAAGATGGTGAAGAAATATCCCAGGCCAAAGATACCGCCCAGTAAAACAAAACCATACAAAAATCCTACCGCCAGGCTGACATCCTGCGTAAGAAAATCTTGCTGAATCATCTTGAGCCACGCCCCCCCGCTGACGAGAGGGATTGCCTGGAGAACGTTCCAGGCCAGGGCAAGAGGAGATGCCAAGCCAGGTATGTTGACGTTGCCCCCCTCCAAGTTGTAGCGGTTATTCTGGTAAATGAAAAAGCGCCAGTACAGGTAGATGCTGAGGTTTAGCAGGAACGGCGCGTAGTATGCGGCTGTTTTTTTCAGTTGTGTTTTTTTGTTCCAGAAAGGTGAATCTAGTGCTGTCCATATAATGACTACACGCAATATCTCTAGGCCAAATAAATATTCCATGGCCCACACCACCAGGCCGCCCAAGCCTACCGCGCCGCCTAATTTCCACCATCCTTTGCGTCCCTGCCGTACCGCCTGCACCGTCCACCCCAAAGATACGAAAAACAAGGCCGTAAAGACCCAATAGTAGTGATAGGTCATCGCCAAGGGTTGCTGCGTAAAGCCCGGATACACCAGGAAGAGGAGAGCCGCCAAACTGGCCTGCCAGCGACGGGCCGGCCACATGACCTGCAAAAACCACCAGCAAGCCACCGCCGCCAACCATTGAGCCAAGAGAGCATATCCTTGCCAAAGGATGGGTCGGGCGCCCAACAGCATCGTGAGCAGGGCCTCGATCCACCCCCGCATGGGACGGGTGACGGAAAACAATTGAATCATGCCCTCTGGCCCCAGATGCGTGCGCGTCCAGGCAAAGACCCAATCATCCCAATAGAACCCCTGTTGAGGGGCAAAAATGCCATAGGAAAAGAACGCCACCAGCAAAAGCGCCAAAGGGGTCGCAATGTTGGGGTTGGGTGATATGTAATACGTAATACGTAATACGTAATACGTAATGCGTAATACGTAATGCGTAATGCGTAATACGTAATGCGTAATACGTAATGCGGGATACAGAGGAGATGTTTTCATCAGGGGGCGACGACTAAAAAGCAAATTCCAAGATGGCCTCGATGACTTGTTCTTGCTCGGCGCTGCTGAGAGCATTGTGAAAAGGCAGGCGCACCAGGCGGTCGCTGACCTCTTCAGTGACCGGACAATCGCCAGGCCGGCCGCCAAACTCTCGGCCCATGTCCGAAAGATGCAATGGCAAGTAGTGGAAGACGCTGTAAATGCCGCGCTCGCGCAAATACAAGATGAACCTTTGGCGCGTATCCAGGTCTGGCAAGAGCATATAGAACATGTGATAGGACTGCTCGACATGAGGAGGGACGACCGGCAAGCGCACGCCATGTTTCACCGCCCAATCTTTCAAGGCCATTTCATAGGTTTGCCACAGCGCCTGACGATGCGATTGAATGCGCTGACGCTGCTCCAGTTGTCCATACAGAAAAGCCGCCAGAATGTCGGACGGAAGATAGGAAGAGCCGATGTCCACCCAGGTATATTTGTCCACCTGGCCACGGAAGAAGCGCGAGCGATTCGTCCCTTTCTCGCGGATGATCTCGGCGCGCTCGGCAAAGGCCAGATCGTTGATGAGCAAAGCGCCGCCCTCGCCGCTGGTGAAGTTCTTGGTCTCATGGAAAGACTGGGTTGCCATGGCGCCAAACGTGCCAAGATACTTTCCCTTGTACTTGCCAAACAGCCCATGCGCGTTGTCTTCGACGACGGCTACGTCGTGACGCTTCGCGATGTCGAGGATGGCGTCCATTTCACAGCCAACGCCCGCATAATGTACCGGCAAGATGGCTTTGGAGCGGGGCGTGAGAGCCGCCTCGAGCCGAGATTCGTCCAGGTTGAGGGTATCAGGTCGAATGTCCAGAAAGACCGGACGGGCGCCGCGCAAGACGAAAGCGTTGACCGTCGAAACGAAGGTAAAGTCCGGGACGATGACCTCGTCCCCCTCTCGAATATCCAGCAAGATGGCCGCCATCTCCAGCGCATGAGTGCAAGAGGTGGTCAGCAAGGCCTTGGGGACGCCCAACTCCGCTTCGAGCAGGGCATGGCACTTTTTGGTGAATGGGCCGTCGCCAGAAATATGGCCGCTCGCCACGGCTTCAGCCATATATTCCAGTTCACGGCCCACCGCAACAGGGCGATTGAAATCAACGCGCAGTTCGTTCAAGAGAGATTCTCCAAGATGATATGGCAAACCCGCCTGGCTTTTTGCAGGTCGAAATGATGGTCGTTGAATAGATTGACGACCTCGCTGGCCAGGGCCTCGGCATGGGGACAACGCCCAGGAGCCATGATGCCCGCCAGCGAAGCATAATGCGAACTGGCAAACAAACCGGCGGCAAAAATGGCCGTCAGGATGCGCTCCTGGTTTTCGACTCGAATGTTGAAACGCCAGGTCTGATACGCCGCAGGCAATTGTACCTCTGCCGGCAGCCGTTCGGCATAGATGGCGTTGAGCGCCTTGCGATGGTCGAGCGTGTCCTCGAGAGCGTCGGCGATATGGCGGCGATAATCTTCCCAAACGGGCAAATCGGCCTGCGTTTGCAGCCAATGGCTATCCTGATAAACGAATTTTTTGTCTTGCAAAGCCTGTTTGTAAGATCGTTCGATACTTTCGTAATCTCGAGGCTCGAAAGGCAAGGGGTAAGAACGATACGCAAGCGAGTCTTTTACGAAGGCGTAACCGCCGCTTCCCAGATCCACGATTTTTGCGTAGCCCGTGCTATACAAAGCCACATCGGCAGCCATTTGCGGGTCTGGCTCGAGGTCGGGGATGCACAGGCAGCGATCATCTACAATCAACAAGTCAGGATAACGAGATTTGAGGAACTGGAAGAAGGCTTCGGGCGTGGACGGCTCCGCGTAGGTGTGCGCATACAACAAGCCGCCGTAACTGCCCCGCCTCAGACGCCCCTCGACTTGCTCCAGGTCTATGTGCAGAGTCTCGGCTGAAATATCTACCAGTTCGAAAGGAACGCCCGCCTTGAAGAA
>DAOUCM010000388.1:0-1946 GCA_034431895.1 Anaerolineales bacterium | reverse complement strand
CAGGGCGGCGGCTTTCTCTGCCCAATGTCCCTGCCACAGCGCCGGGGCGGCGAATAGCGCGCCCAAAAACGGCAGCCAGTAACTGAGATGCTGAACGGCTTTCCAGGCGATGACCCAGTCGGGAGTCATCATCTGCCCGGACTGAAAGGTTTGTAGCGCGCCCCAAATCAGGCTGTTTTCGCTGAAATCGAACAGCGCGCCCGTCAGACCGAACGCCAGCGTCAGCCAGCCCAGCAGGGGCAGGCGTCCGCGCACGAGATGGAACAATCCCACCCAGGCGGCCAGCCACCCGGCCAGGAAGAAGCCATCCAGCACGAACAGCAGACGCATTCCGGCCAGATAGGCGTTCTGTTCGGCGGGAGAGAGCGGCAAGCCGCCGGTGAGAGCGGGCAGGCCGGGGTAAAACATGCCGCCCGGCAGGCTGATGAACGCCATCGCCAGGAGCAGGGCAGTCGAGAGCGCCGCGCCCAAAGCGCCCAGCCGCAGCAGCGAACGGTTCATGTCATGCCTCCTGAATGCCGAGATACGCCAGATAAGCGCGGCTCAGTTCGTCCACCAGCACGTCCATGTCGTAGGTCTGCCCGCCGCGCAGCGGCTCCCAGAGCAGGATTTCGCGCAGGGCAAAGAACAGTTGCTGAAAGCCAAGCGTGACCGCCAGAGCCGGGTTGGGGTGGCGGATTTCGTCCGCGCGCCGCAGCAGGATGTCCTGGAATTGGGGGAACAACTCGTCCCAGGCGCGCCGCTCGCGCTCCTTGAAGCGCGAATCGCCGTACAACCGCGCCTTCAGGTTGAGCGAACGCAGCAAGCCTTTTTGCCGCTCGTAGGTCTGCGCCAGGAAACGGGTCAAATCGCGGATAATCTGACCGAGCGGGGCCTGCCTCCAGCCGGGGCGGGAGAGCAGGTCTTGCACGCCGCGCTCGAACTCCTCGAAGAAACGCTCGTCGAGGGCGTGCAGCAGTCCTTCCTTGTCCTTGAAACGGCCATAAAAAGCCCCCACCGATGTCCCGGCTTGCTGGACGATTTCGGTGAGGGTGAGCTCCTCGAAGGTTTTGCTCTCCAGGATGCGCGCCGCGGCGTCCAGGATTTGGGTCATGGTCTCGCGGCTGCGCGCCTGCTGGGGCGGCTGGACGAATTGAGGGGAGACTGTCATCGCACATCCTAAAATAGAATCAGAATCCTAATTCTATTTTAGGGCATTTTTGCGAAAAAGTCAAGAGGCAATTTTGACCTTTGTCGTCGCTGCTCAGCTCCCCCTCCCGCAGGTTCGGAAGTGACCGGGCAACGAGTCGGAGTGGCCATGGAAGTGCGATTTGGGCTTCAAATTGCGCCCAAACCTGCGGGAGGGTGAGCGGTCACCCTTTGTCTTGCTCAATGGCAAAATACTAATGGCAAATAAGCGCTATACGGCAGAGGCGGATGCAATGACAGCATGGCGAACAGGAAGGAGGCGGCGTCGTAGATGCAGGCTTCGTTGTTGCGGTAGGTCTCCGGCTGGTCAAGGTAGTAGAGGATGCGCGCGTCGGTGAGGGTGGCGATGCCCGGCACGACCGCGCCGGGGACGCTGGCGGGCGCGCTGCCAAAGCGGACGTGCAAAATGCTGTGGTAGTGGTAAGCCGGTTCGGGCAGGCCGCTGCCAAAGACCAGCGTGAAGTCGTTGACCGGGTGCAAGCCGTACACCCAATACGCGGCGGGGAGAAAGTCGTCCTGTTGAATGCGCTGCGGCAGGGCTTTATCTAACCAGTAGGCATCGTTCAGAGCGTTGAGATAGGCGCCGCTCATGCCCCAGTCGGTGTAGGGCCAGTCGCCCATCAAGGGGAAGGGCTGCGTGCCTGCCTGTTCGTAGAGCGAATCGGCGGCGGTTTCGAGGGCGGCGCGCAGGGAGGTCTTGAGCGCGCCGTCTGGCAGGTGCGGGTAGAGCCGCGCCAGGAAGGGCGGCGCGTACCAGA
>DAOUCM010000387.1:0-4804 GCA_034431895.1 Anaerolineales bacterium | reverse complement strand
CTGCGTGCATCCTGCGTACCACCGACCTTGGGTCGGTTTGACCAGGCAGAGCCTGGGGATACAAAGCCTGGGGATACGCTGTGTGCATCCTGCGTACCACCGACCTGTGGTCGGTTCGACCAGGCAGAGCCTGGGGATACGTTGTGTGCATCCTGCGTACCACCGACCTTGGGTCGGTTTGGCCAGGCAGAGCCTGGGGATACACTGCGTGCATCCTGCGTACCACCGACCTTTGGTCGGTGCGGCCAGGCAGAGCCTGGTGATACTGTTTGCGCCTGGCTGCTGGCGTCTGGAGCCGGCTTCCAGCCGGAGCCGCAAGGAAGGTTACCGAGTTATTTTGTTGAACTCCATCAACTGGGGGCGAGCAGGGGCAAACCAGTCACTGCGGACGAATGGCTTCCTACGCCATCCGCTTGCGGGTGGCAAGAAAATACAACGCGCGCGCCAGGGTGATGACCAGCACCATGCCCGACATCACGCTGCCAAAAACCAGGAAGAGCCGCTTCCAATCTTGCAGGCGGTTGACGATGAGGCGGTGTTCGGGGATGCGGATGCGTTCGCTCAGGCGTTGGACGAAGTTGGAGGGAGGGGTGACCGGCCTCAGGGTCCCGGCTAGATGCGCTTCGAGCGAAGCCAGGCTATCGAGGGCGGGGGAATCGTCTTTTGGGTTAGGCATATGCTCTCTTTGTAGCGGGATCAGTCTCGCGCTACGTATCAGCAGGATATAGAACCAGTCCAATCGTGCCGGGGCCAAAGTTGGCCGCCAGCGAGATGGACAGTTCGGCCAGCACGGCTTCTTTGCAGTTGAAGCGTTTTTTGGCGGCCTCCAGCATGGATTGGCCGGCGGCAGGGTCGCGCGCCTGCATCACGCCCACGTAGACAGGCCGCTCGCCAACGGCTGCCTGTCCCATCTCCAGCACGCGCTCCAGGGCAGCATGGCGGGTGCGGACTTTGTCCACCATGTTGACCAGGCCATCTTGCAGCGTGGCAATCGGTTTGACGTTCAAGAGCGAAGCCAGAGCAGCCGAAAGCGTGCCAACGCGCCCGCTCATGCGCGCATAATCGAGCGTGTCGAGGGTGAGGATGATTTGAACCCGCTCGCGGACGCTTTCGAGGTGTTTGAGGATGTCTTCTACGCTCTTGCCGGCGCGTTCCATCAGGCGCGCAGCGCGGCACATGAAACCCAGGCCCATCGAGCCGCCGGCCGAATCGAACGGGATGACCTTGAACAGGTGGGCAACTTCTTTTGCTGCCGCCACCGCCGAAGCAAAGGTGCCAGATAGTTTGCTGGTGACGTGGATGGATAGAATGGTGTCGCCTTCTTGGGCGATTTTCTTGTAGAACTCGCTGAATTGGTGCGGCGAGGGCTGAGAGGTCTTGGGAATTTTTCCGCTTTCGTCTACCATTCGGTAAAAGCCCTCGTTGTCTAGTTCCTCGAATTGCAGGTAGGTCTTTTCGCCAAATTGAATATTGATGGGG
Organism: Anaerolineales bacterium; assembly: GCA_034431895.1. Lineage (GTDB taxonomy): Bacteria > Chloroflexota > Anaerolineae > Anaerolineales > Villigracilaceae > JAABUE01. The sequence goes on along the minus strand of DAOUCM010000387.1, from coordinate 3,325 downwards.
ATGACATGGATGTCATATTCCCGCTCCCAGCCGCTCGGCAGGTCGGCTGCGCCATCGGTCACGATTCTCAGCATGGTTCACTCTCCTTCTAAAGTGGTCGGCAGGTCGCCGATTTGGTCGCGCAACGCCAATAACGTGCGGTGATACAAACTTTTGACGGCACCTTCGCTGCGTCCCATGATTTGCCCAATCTCGGCGTTGGAGAGGTTTTCCACGAACTTCAGGATGAGGAGATGCTGGCGTTCCGAGGGCAGTTTGCGGATCAGGCGCAGAAGCGCTTCTTGCTCCTCGGTGCGCACCAGCGAAGTCTCCGGCTGATCGCCTCGGGCGGGCAGCACGGGCAGGTCGTCGAGCGGGATTTCCTGCTTGCGGCTGCGGTCACGATGCCAGTTGGCCACCAGGTTGTGCGCAATGCGGTACAACCAGGCCGAGAGCGGGACGCCGCGGTCGGTGTAGTTGTGGATGTGGTTCATCGCGCGCTCGAAAACGCGCGCGGTGAGGTCCTCCGCGTCGTGAACGTTCCCCGTCCGATAATAGACGTAGTTGAAGATGCGGTCTATGTAGCGCTGATAGAGTTCGCTAAAGGCGTCTTTGTCGCCTCGAGCGGCGCGCATCAACACTTCGTTTTCTTTGAATTCCTGCTCCGGCACGATTTCAACCTTACCGGCGGGGAGTTGTTAACGTTAACCCTGCCGGATTTAGAAAGTTGCAGTGGAAGGATGGTCTCCAGCAATCGGGAGGCGGGCTGTCTGGGCGCGTTGAGCATGACCCACACCCCGCTTCCCCTGGTCTTGTCAAGAGTATACGTCTGAGTATATCACGGTGAGACGGGCTGAGACGGCGAAGTCAAGGATTCCGAAATCTCCAGATTTCCGGCAAAATCGGGAAATTTTGCACTCCAGAAACAAACGCCTGTATAATTACTCTATGACAGCCTCGATCATGATGGCAACGCTGGGGAGCAAAGCCCAATTGATTACGCTGGCGCTGGATTGTCTGCGCCAGCAGGGGGAAACGCCGGGGGAAGTGGTCATTTTTCACACTCATCGCCAGCGAGCCGAAACAGCGCAGGCGCTCGCGCGCCTGGAAAGCGAATCTACCGGCCTGCCCCCCTGCCGCAGCGTGGAATTGCGCGGCGACGCTCAACCTTTGCGCGACGTGACCCAGCCCGAGGAGGTGGAATGCGCCTTCCGTCAGATGTACGCCGAGGTGCGCGCCGCCAAGTTGCGCGGCCTGCGCGTGCATTTGCTCATCTCCGGCGGGCGGCGCACGCTGACCGTTTTCGGGATGGCGGTGGCGCAGATGCTGTTCGACGATGAGGACCGCCTGTGGCACCTGGCCTCGCACCCGGACCTGGAGGCCTCCGGCGCGCTCCATGCCGGACCCGGAGAGTGGGTGCGGCTCATCCCCATCCCGGTCATCCCCTGGGGGCGGCTCTCGCCGGTCTTCGACGCCCTGCGCGAGGTGACCGATCCCTTCGAGGCGTCCAGACGCCTGGCCGAGTTGCGCCTGCGCGAGCAGTGGGACGCGGCGCGCATTTTCCTGCTGACCAAGGTCAGCGCCGCCGAGCGGGAGGTTCTCGACCTGCTGGGGCGCGACGGTCTGAACCAGGCCGAAATCGCCGAGCGCCTGTCGCTTTCGCCGCGCACGGTGGAAAGTCACCTGCGCAGCGCCTACCGCAAGGCCGCCGAACACTGGCAGGTGGAGGATGTCAACCAGGCCCAGTTGGTGCGCCTGCTGGCGCCGTTCTATCACTGGTCGGGAGGCATTCAGGGAAAAAACGGATGACGCCCCGCTGCTCCGCAAGGGAAGAGGCCTCGAACGGAGGCTTGTAAAAATAATAGTCGTGACTATAATAGTGGCAACAATGATTTCTGGAGACCACGATGTTCGTTGACCGCCATGAAGAACTTGCATTCTTGAACGACTTGCTCTCCCGCAACCGGCCTGGGCCGGCGCAGTTGATTTTGATGTATGGCCGCCGTCGAGTGGGCAAATCGGAATTGCTCTTGCAGTGGGCGCGGCAAAGCGGGTTGCCGTATGTCTATTTCGAGGCCGTCGAAGAAACCTCTACTCAGCAGCGCACCCGCTTGATGGCAAAACTCTTGCAGGTTCCCATGCAGTCGGCACCGGTATATCGCTCCTGGCCTGAGCTGTGGGACGCCGCCGTCCCGCTCTTGGTGGGCAAACGCCACATCCTGATTTTAGACGAGATACCCTACCTGGCCGAGGCCGACCCGGCCATGCTTTCTGCGCTGCAATATGCGTGGGATGGACATTTTCGAGCCTCCGACACGGTCATTGTGCTGTGCGGTTCGCACGTCCGCACGATGGAGACCCTGCTCTCGCGTCAGTCGCCGCTTTTCGGGCGCATGACCGCTCAATGGCATCTTGCACCGCTGCCATTTTCCAGCCTGGCAGAGTTCTTTCCGTCGTGGGCGGCGGATGAGCGCGTGGCTGCCTATGCGATCCTGGGTGGTATCCCGGCCTATCTCGACTGGCTCGATCCACAACTGGATTTGATCGAGAACATCCGGCGAGTGATTCTCCACCCCGGCAGCATCTTTCTGGCCGAACCGGCCTTCCTGCTATACGATGAGGTGCGCGAACCAAGCAGTTACCTGGCCGTTTTGAAAGCGATTGGAGGCGGCGCCCACACCCTGACCGAGATAAGCGATCGCGCTTTCATTCCGATCACCAGTCTGAATTTCTATCTGAACACCTTGCAAGAATTACGATTGGTGGAACGCCGCTTGCCGGTCACCCAGCCCAAAGCGCGGCGCGCTCACTCCAAAAGCGGACGCTATCATCTTAGCGACCCGTATTTTCGCTTCTACTTCCAATTCCTGGAGCCGTTTCTCTCCTCCTCGCCGTTTGCCCGAGAGCAGGTCATCGAGGCCATCCGTCGCCATTTACGCAGTTTCGTCGGCGCGACCGCTTTCGAGGAACTTTCGAGGACCTGGGTGTTGACACAAGCCAGGGCAGGCCGCTTGCCTTTCCAGCCGGATGAAATCGGCAGTCATTGGAGCAGCCGCGTACAGGTGGATGTAGTCGCCTTGAACTGGAATACGCACGATATCTTGTTGGGAGAATGTAAATGGGGCAGCGAGCCTGTCGCTCGCCAGGTCGTAAGCGACTTGATCGCGCACAAGACGCCGCTGGTCTTGCAGGATTTACCGCGCCAGGGCCAAGGCTGGAAAGTTTATCATGCCGTGTTTGCGCGCAGCGGATTTACACCCGCTGCCATGGACGAAATCCAACAGGCGCGCGGCTGGCCGGTCACCCTGGCGGAGATGGACGCGCTGCTAGGGCATTTGCAATCTTC
>DAOUCM010000386.1:0-19396 GCA_034431895.1 Anaerolineales bacterium | reverse complement strand
GCGAGAAAAGAAAGCATTGCAGATCGGTCGCAAAGCGCTCAACGGGTGGGGGAATCCAAAAGTACTACTTGCTTTTTACCCATAAAATAAGTATAATGTGGGAAAAAGTGGTAGAAAGTGGCAGGAACGCCGGTCCCCCGGCGTTCGCCCATTAAATGGAGTATTAGAACTAATGTTCTTGGGTCAGTTCCAGCACAACCTCGACGAGAAAGGCCGCTTGATGATTCCGGCGCCCTTCCGTCAAACGCTGGAAGGCAACGCCGCTTATATCACACAGGGCTTCGACCGCTGCCTGATGGTGATGACCGAAGCCTACTTTTCACAAGTCTACCAACGCATCAACGCCATGAACCTGGCCGATCCCACCGCCCGCTTGCTGCGCCGCCTCATCCTGTCCAACGCCTATCCGATAGAAGTGGACAAAGTCGGGCGCATCCTCGTCCCGCAAAACCTGCGCCAGTTCATCGGATTGGACGGAGAAGCCATCGTCGCCGGCCAAGGCGAATACTTCGAAGTCTGGACGCCGGCAGACTGGAATAATCAAATGGAACAAATTCACAACACCGAAGCCAACAATCAACGCTTCTCGGCATTGGATTTATCGGGTAAAGGTGCGTGAAACGTACACGCAACCATGCCGCATCAGCCTGTTCTTTACCATGAAACTATACTTGCGTTGCAGCCCAAAAACGGGGGGCGCTACGTAGACGGCACAGTCGGCGCGGGCGGACATGCTCGCGGCATCCTGGAGGCCAGCGCGCCAGGCGGGCGTCTGTTAGGGTTGGACGTAGACCCACAGGCGTTGGCGCTTGCCCGCGAGACCTTGGCTCCTTACGGGGAGCGCGTCTGCCTGGCGCAGGCCTCTTACGCCTCCTTGCCAGAGCAGTTGGCTAAACTGGACTGGCAGACGGTGGACGGCATCTTGCTCGATTTGGGGCTTTCGTCTATGCAGTTGGACACGCCCGAGCGCGGTTTTTCCTTCTCGCATGACGCGCCGCTGGACATGCGCTTCGACCCGCATTCTGCCCTGACCGCTGCCGACTTGGTCAACGAATTGCCAGAAGACGAACTGGCGGACTTGCTCTATCGTTACGGCGAGGAACCTGCTGCCCGCCGCATTGCCCACGCCATCGTCGGCGCCCGGCCGCTTCGCACCACGCTCGAACTTGCCTCCGTTATCGAGGCTCTCTTGCCCCGCCGCGGACGCATCCATCCCGCCACGCAGACCTTCCAGGCACTGCGTATCGCCGTAAACGCGGAATTGGAACAAGTCGAGGCGGCGCTTCCGAAAGCGGTAGCCAGTTTGAGGTCCGGTGGGAGGCTGGCGGTCATCTCCTTTCACTCGTTGGAAGACCGTCTGGTCAAAGAATACTTCCGCCGTGAAAGCCGTAACTGTCTCTGCCCGCCGCGCCAGCCCATTTGTACCTGCGGGCACCGCGCAACGCTGAAAGAGGTCAACCGCAAACCGCTTATCCCCGGCGCGGACGAAATCAGCGCCAACCCGAGGGCGCGCAGCGCAAAATTGCGCATTGTCGAAAAGTTATAACCACCCATTTTACGCCCTTGCAAAGGCTTGCCCCGCAGCAAAGCCCTCGCAAGGATACGCAAGGACAGCGATGACCATCGCCCATATTCAGGTCATCATGAACTCAGTGTATTCCTTCTCTCACGCCTTCAAACAAGCGCCCTGGCGTATGCAGCGCCAATGGGTGAGTCTTTTCCTGTCGCTCACTCTTGGATTTGCCGCCGTGGCCGCTTTATATCTGATGGTGACCTCGCAAGCCGCCATCCTGGGGCGTCAAATTCAAGACTTGCGGGAAGAAATTCTTGTCACCCAATACAAAAATGCTGATTTGCAAACCGAACTGGCGCGCCTGACCTCGCAAGAGGAAATCGAACGGCGCGCCTATGAAATGGGCTTTCGCCCCGTACAGCCGGAGGAAGTGGAATACCTGGTAGTACCAGGATATACCGCTCCACAGGCCGCCTTGCTGGCCAGCGCGCCAGCACTCAGGCCCAGCGCTCCCACGCTGCGGCAGGAATACAATCAGTCTCTGCTAGACTGGCTAGACGAACGCCTGCAACTCCCTGGAGGCCTGCCGTGAGACAGCAATACGCCTGGCGCTCATTGATTTTGAACGCCTGCCTGGCCCTGGCGGCGGTCGCCATCGTGTTGCAAATGGTACGCATCCAGGCCAGCGCCGAAGCGGAGCAATTCCGCCAGCAAGCAAACGCCTTTGCCGGCGAGTGGAAAACGTACTACCCTGAACGCGGCGAAATCTACGACCGCAACGGTCACTTGTTGGCCGGCAACCAGAGCGTCTACGAAGTGGGCGTTGACCTGGAAGCCATGCGCGACCCGCACAGCATCGCCCTGGCCGTCAGCGTCAATCTAGGCAAAGACTATGACCAGGTTTATACCAATCTCCTCAACCCTCCCGAAGGAATTGCCTACCTGGTGATAGACAATTTTGCCGATCCCCATGCCGTTGCTTATCTGGAGGGCTTAAAGGAAGAATTAGCCGCTCAGCCATCCGCCCTTCCCAGCCTGGCCGGCCTTGAATTCCACGTTCGCTTGCAGCGCAGTTATCCAGAGGGCGCGCTGGCTTCCAACATCTTGGGCTTTGTCAACCGCGAGGGGCGCGGCTACTTTGGCGTCGAAGAAAAATACAACGACCTGCTGGCCGGACAGCCCGTACAATTGTGGGTGCCATCTGACCCGAACCGCGCCGTAGAAATCCCCCGCATCCCCAATGGCACCAGCCTGATTCTCACGATCGACCGGGAACTCCAGGATGCGCTGGAGGCCATCTTAGACGAGGCCCTATCTACCTATGGGGCGCAGCATGGCGCCATCGTGGTCCTCAATCCCAAAAACGGCGAGGTGCTGGGCATGGCCTCTACGCCGCGCATGGATTTGAATGCCTTCTGGCAATACGGTTCTATCTACGACAATGCCAGCGAATTCAACCGCCCTGTGACCATGCCCTACGAACCTGGTTCGGTCGTCAAGATACTGACCATGGCGGCTGCGCTTGACTCCGGGCTGGTCACCCCCGAAACCACTTACCTGGATACCGGTTCGATTCAAGTGGGCGGCGAAACCATCAAGAACTGGAACGAAGAAGCCTGGGGCCTGCAAAACATGGTTGGCTGTTTGCAACACTCGCTCAACGTTTGCATGGCCTGGCTGGCTACCCAAATGGGGCCACAGACTTTTTACGGTTATATGAACTTGTTTGGGCTGGGGAAACCCACAGGCATAGACCTGGCCGGGGAAGCGGCCGGCAGGCTCAAGTTGCCGGGCGATGCGGACTGGTATCCGGTCGACCTGGGGACGAATTCCTTTGGACAAGGCGTTGCCCTCACTCCCATCCAACTGATGACCGCCGCCACCGCTATTGCCAACAGCGGGCGCATGGTGACGCCGCATGTCTTGTACGCCCAACTGCGCGACGGCCATCAATTCACTGTATCGCCTCAATACGCCGGCTCGCCCATCAAGCCAGAAACTGCCGCCACCTTGAACGAAATGCTGGCCCTTTCGCTGGAAGCCGAATCCTCGCAGGCGCTGGTGCCGGGTTACCGCATGGCCGGCAAGACCGGCACTGCCCAGATCCCCACGCCTTACGGCTTTTATGACGCCTACCAAACCAACGCCTCCTTCATTGGCTGGGGACCTGTGGATGACCCGCAGTTCATGATTTACGTTTGGCTGGAGCGCCCAAGCGCCTCCATTTGGGGATCGGAGACCGCCGCGCCTGTCTTCTCCACCGTAGCCCAGAAAACGGTCGTCTTGCTCGATATTCCGCCCGATGCTGTACGGCTGCAATTGAACGCTCCGTGAAGAGATTGTCATGCTCACACTTGCCGATGTGCTAGAAGCCCTGACCAACATCCGCCTCGAGGCCGCCAAGACGGTCATCACAGAGGCGGCCATCGATTCGCGTCAGGTCATCCCTGGCTCATTGTTCGTGGCTATTCCCGGCGAGCGCGTGGATGGACATGACTTCTTGCCCGAGGCTTTCAAGCGCGGGGCCTCCTTAGCGCTCATCCAACGCGACGTGGAAGCCTCGTTTCACTCTCTTGACTTGCGCAACCTGCCTGCCGCCGGAGACTGGGCCGCAAGCGTAGCCGGTCAACTCGACGCCCCCCTATGCCTGCGAGTAGAAAACACCCTGGCAGCCTTGCAACAAATTGCCCGCTTTTGGCGCCGCAAGCTCGACGTGCGTGTCATCGGCATCACCGGCAGCGTGGGGAAATCCACCACTAAAGAGATGACCGCCGAAGTATTGAGCCAGCGGTACCACACCTTGAAAAGTCCCGGCAATCTGAACAACGAAATTGGCCTGCCGTTGTCCATCCTGCGGCTTTCCAGCGGTTATGAGCGCGCCGTGCTGGAGATGGGCTTCTACGTTCCCGGCGAGATTGCCTTCCTGTGCGACTTGGCCCTGCCGCAAGTGGGCGTAGTGACCAATATTGGCACCGTCCACGCCGAGCGCGCCGGTTCACAGGAAAATATCTTCATCGGCAAGTCAGAACTGGTCCAGGCCCTGCCGCCCGCCCCGCATGGGATTGCCATTTTGAACTATGACGACCCGTGGGTGCGCAAGATGGAAGAGAAAACCCGCGCCCAGGTATTCTTCTATGGTTTATCGCCAGAAGCCGACCTGTGGGCTGATGAAGTCACCGGCCTGGGTCTGGAGGGTATCCGTTTTCGCCTGCACTATCAACATGAAACCTTGCACGCCCGTGTACCCTTGATTGGACGGCACTCCGTCCATACCGCCTTGCGCGCCGCCGCCGTTGGACTGGTGGAAGGCCTGACCTGGCAGGAAATCTTCGACGGCCTGCGGCAGGGACACACCCAGTTACGCCTGGTCGCCGTGCGCAGCAGCAGCGGCGCCTTGCTGCTCGACGACACCTACAATGCCTCGCCCGAATCCATGTTGGCGGCCTTGAATCTGCTGGACGAGATGGAGGGGCGCAAGATCGCCGTGCTAGGCGACATGCTCGAACTTGGCCCCTATGAACGGCAGGGCCATGAAATGGTCGGCTTACGTGTGGCACAAGTGGCAAACATCTTGCTCACGCTTGGTCAGCGCGCTCACTTGATTGCCGAAGCAGCCCGCCGCGCCGGCTTGCCGAAAAATTCGATTCAAGAATTCGAGACCATCGAGCCAATCGTCGAATGGCTTTCCAAGAACCTGTCAGCCGGCGACAGCGTGCTGGTCAAAGGCTCGCATGGCTTACGGATGGATCGCATCATCAACGCCTTGGAGGTGAGCTCGTGAAAGACGCAACTCTGGCGCTCAGCCTGGCCGGTCTGGCTTTCATGCTTACCGTCATTTGGGGCGGGCCGTTGCTGCGCATCTTGCGGCACTTCAAAATTGGCAAACTCATCCGCGTAGAAGAGCCGGGCCGTCACGCCGTCAAAATGGGCACGCCCACCATGGGCGGCGTCTTGTTCATCCTGCCCGTCTTGCTGCTGACCGTCTTGCTCAACGCGGTGGCCCTGTTGGGGTTGGACGTGGTCGGACGCTCGGTGCTTGTGCCGATGATCGTGATGGTAGGATATGGCCTCTTGGGCGGCATAGACGACTGGCAAGGCATTCGCGGCAAACGGCGCGGCGAAGGCATGAGCATTCGCGTCAAGTTCCTGGCGCAAGTCTTTCTCGGCATCGGCACCGCCTGGGTGCTGAAATATATGCTCGAAGTGCCAGAAATCTACTTGCCCGGCATTCACGTGCGCGGCGGCCTGGATTTGAACGATTGGCTGTATGTCGGCATTGCAGCCTTCATCATCGTCAGCGAATCGAACGCCGTCAACTTCACCGATGGGCTGGATGGTCTGGCCGGCCTGGTGACAGCAACCGCTTTCGTAGCCTACGGAGGTATTGCCCTGGCGCAAGGCCAAATCTATTTGGCGCGCTTTTGTTTTACCCTGGTGGGCGCCATCTTCGGCTTTTTGTGGTTCAACGTCCACCCGGCCGAACTGTTCATGGGCGATGCCGGCTCGCTTTCTTTGGGCGCAACCCTGGCGGTGGTAGCCTTGATGACCGGTCAATGGCCAATGTTGCTGGTGATTGGCATCATTCCCTTCAGCGAGGCGCTCAGTGTAACGCTGCAAATTGCCTATTTCAAATGGACCAAAGGCAAGCGCCTGTTCAAAATGGCGCCCCTTCACTTGCATTTCGAACTGCTGGGTTGGAGCGAGACTCAAATCGTGCAGCGCTTTTGGCTGATCAGTCTGCTGGCAGCCATGTTTGGCATTGGGTTGACTCTGGTGTAACGATGACCGATTGGAGCGGCAAACGCATCCTCATCTTAGGCGCTGCGCGGCAGGGAACGGCCCTGGCGCGCTGGATGACCCGTCACGGCGCGCATGTGACCCTTTCTGACAAGCGCCTCGAGCCGGACCTCGAGCCTGCCCGCCGCGCCCTAGCCGACCTGCCCATCGAGTGGGTCCTGGGCGGTCATCCGTTGGAACTGCTCGACCGCACCGACGTGTTGTGTCTCTCTGGCGGCATTCCGCTCGACCTGCCCATCGTGACCGAAGCGGTACGGCGCGGTTTGCCGCTCTCGAACGATACACAGGTCTTCTTGGAGGCCGCGCCCTGCAAAACGGTTGGCATCACCGGTTCGGCCGGCAAGACCACTACCACCACCCTGGTAGGCGAGATGGCAAGCAAGAGTTATTCATCCAAGAGCGTCAACGACCGCCAGCCAAAAGTATACGTTGGCGGCAACATTGGCGATCCGCTGCTCAATTATTTGGATGAGATGACGGCAGAGGATTTGGCTATCCTGGAAATTTCTAGTTTCCAACTCGACCAGATGAGCGTTTCGCCCAACGTGGCGGCGGTGTTGAACGTCACGCCCAATCACCTCGACCGGCACGGCAGTATGGAAGCCTACACCGCAGCGAAAGCGCGCATTCTGGACTTTCAGCATGAAAGCGATACCGCCATCCTGGGCCGCGACGACCCAGGCGCCTGGAAATTGCGCGCACGGGTAAAAGGCAGGCTGTTTTCGTTTGGGCTGAGCGACTTGCACGAGGACCAATCTGGCGTGTATGTCAGCCAGGGACTGTACCACCTGCGAGATGGAAACGCCTATGTTCTGTTGCCCATCCAAAATGCCATTCACCTGCGGGGCGACCATAACCGCTTGAACGTGCTGGCTGCTGTGGCGATCGGTCACGCCGCTGGCCTTTCGCTGGACGCTATGTTAGAGGCCATCGAGCATTTCCATGGCGTGCCGCATCGTTTGGAACTGGTGCGCGAATTGCGCGGCGTGAAATGGTACAACGATTCGATTGCCACCGCCCCCGAGCGCAGCATGGCGGCCATTCGCTCGTTCGAGGAACCTATCGTGCTGCTGCTGGGCGGCAAGGACAAGAACCTGCCCTGGGAAGACCTGGCTGCGCTGGTGCGCGAGCGCGCAGACCATGTGGTGGTCTTCGGGGAGGCAGCAGAAAAAATTCTGAGCGCGCTGGGCGCTTCGGGTTCAGCAAGCAAGCCAAGGCGTGGAAAGAAGCGTCCGTTCAGCATCCAACGCTGCAGCGGCCTGCGGGAGGCCGTCCTGCGGGCGGCAGAAGTGGCCGAGGCGGGCGATGTCGTCTTGCTCTCGCCGGGCGGCACGAGTTTCGATGAGTTCAACGATTTTGCAGAGCGAGGAGAAAGGTTTAGAACATGGGTACAGGAACTTTCGTAAAAGACCGCCCGCTGGAATTGCCGCACAGCCAGGAAGTTGTCAGAGCGCCTGCGCTGGATATAGACGTTCCGCTCTTGCTAACGGTCATTGGCCTGCTGGTGTTTGGGTTGGTGATGCTCTTTTCGGCGTCGTGGGATTTCTCGCTGGGCGCATACCAAAACCCAATGCACATGTTCAGCCGCCAGCTGTTGTGGATGGGGCTGGGCTTGGCGGCGATGTTCAGCCTGTCGCGGCTGGACTATCACCACTGGCGCAAACTGGTGCTGCCAGCCATGGCGCTGACGATTGTGCTGCTGCTGCTCGTGCTGTTGACCAGTGAAGTGCGCTTCAATGTCAAGCGCGCCGTTTGGGAAGGCTCGGTGCAGCCCTCCGAACTGGCTAAACTGGTTTCGATTTTGTATTTCGTGGTATGGTTGTTCAGCAAACGCGACCAGTTGCATAAGGTTCAACTGGGGTTGCTGCCATTGAGCATGATCATGGGTATCGTGGGCGGCCTCATTTACTTGCAGCCCGATTTGAGCGCAGCCGGCACCGTGTTGATGATGGGCGGCTTGCTGTTCTTCCTGGCAGGCGGCGACTTGAAACAAATCACAGTCTTGCTGCTGGCGGCCCTGGCAATCGGATGGGTGGTGGTGCAGTTCAGCCCCACCGGCCAGCAGCGTGTGAACGATTTCGTGACCGGCATCATGGATCCCATGCAGGCCTCTTACCATGTGCGGCGATCGTTCGAGGCCATTGTCAACGGCGGCTTGTTGGGCGTGGGGGTGGGCCGCGGTCAGACCAAGTTGCTGGGGCTGCCCGTTCCGCCCACCGACAGCATTTTTGCGGTGGTGGTGGAGGAACTGGGGCTGCTAGGCGCGATGGTCTTGATGGGTTTGTATGCCATGCTGGTCTGGCGCGGGATGGTGATTGCCCGCCGCGCGCCCGATATGCTCGGCACCCTGCTGGCTTCGGGCATGGCGCTGTGGATCGGGATCGAAGCCCTGATCAATATGGCCGTGATGGTAGGCTTGATGCCCTTTGCGGGCAATGCGCTGCCTTTCATCAGCGCAGGCGGATCGAACCTGGTCACTTCGCTGGCAGCGATGGGTATCTTGTTGAACGTTTCACGCCAAACCAGCGTCACGGTACAAGCAGGAGACGAATGGAGGTCTTTCGGTGCGGTTGTTGATTTGCGCTGGCGGAACCGGCGGCGGCGTATATCCGGCGCTGGCCGTCCTTGAAGCGTTGCGCGCTCAATGCTCGACATGCGACGTTCTCTGGGTGGGCGGAGAAGGCGGCATGGAGGCAGACCTGGTGACGCGCGCCGGCATCCCTTTCGATACCATCCCGGCCGCCGGTCTGCATGGCGTTGGCTTGCGCGCGCTGCCGCGTAATCTCGGTCAACTGATGCGCGGTTATTTTGCTGCGCGGCGCATTCTACGCGCTTTTCAGCCAGATGCCCTGTTCTTTACCGGCGGATACCTGGCGGCGCCGATGGCATGGGCCGGTCGGCGCATCCCCACCCTGCTATATGTGCCAGATATCGAGCCGGGCCTGGCGCTCAAGGCGCTGGCGCGTTTTGCCGACCGTATTACCGTTACCGCCGCGGACTCGCAGGCCTATTTCGACCAGAAAGTGATTGTGACCGGTTACCCGCTTCGCTCGGACCTGATGGCCTGGTCGCGCCAAAAGGCGCGCGCGGCGCTAGGGCTTTCTTCCCGCCGACCTGTGCTGTTGGTCTTTGGCGGCAGCAAAGGCGCCCGTTCGATCAACCAGGCTGTGCTGGCCCATTTAGCGGCCTTGCTGGAACTGGCCGAAGTGGTGCATATCAGCGGTCAATTGGACTGGGAAGAAATCGAAAAAGCAGAAGCCAGCCTGCCGTCTGAATTGAAGAAGCGTTACCATACCTTTCCCTACCTGCACGAGATGGGCAAGGCGCTGGCAGCCGCCGACCTGGTCGTCTGTCGCGCGGGAGCGTCTACCCTGGGTGAGTTGCCCTTCTTTGGGCTTCCGGCAGTGCTGGTACCCTATCCTTATGCCTGGCGTTACCAAAAGGTCAACGCCGAAGCCCTGGCGCGGCATGGCGCGGCAATCATCCTGGAAGACGGCCGCTTGCAGGCAGATTTGCTCGATACAGTACAAGTGCTGCTCCAAAATCCGGGCAAACGCGAGTCCATGCAGGCTGCTATGCGTTCACTGGCCCGCCCGCAGGCTTCACAAGCCATCGCCCATCAGTTGCTAGACCTGGCCGGAGTGAAAAGCCTATGATGAGCATTGTGTATGTTTTTTGGATGTATGTCATTTTGTTTGCTGTCATCGGCGGGATGCGCGGCTGGGTAAAGGAATTGATGGTCAGTTTTAGTGTCATACTGGCGTTGACCACCAATCATGTGCTGCGCAAGTACATTCCGCTGGTCCAGGCGCTGCCGGCCGATAGTTCCTCGCTCTTTTGGATTCGCGCGCTGTTGTTGATTACGCTGGTGTATTTTGGCTATCAGACGGTCATCAGCATCCAACGTCTGGCCTCGCGGGCTGCCCGCGAGCGCCTGCAAGATACGCTCTTTGGCGTCTTCATGGGCGCCATCAACGGTTACCTGGTAGCAGGGACGGTGCTGTTCTATATGCACGAGGCCAATTACCCCTTCCCTGATATAGTCATCCCGCCCAGCGGCGACGTGCTGGAAAGCGTCAAGACGATGATGAATTGGATGCCGCCGCATTTATTGGGCGAACCCGGCATTTATTTTGCGGTGTTGTTGTGCTTCATTTTTGTCATCGTCGTCTTCATTTAGCATGTACCGCCGACCCGGGCTTGGCTTTGCCCGGCCAAGCCTGACGATATAAAGAGAAAACTATGACTCAGGTACACTTCATCGGCATCGGAGGCAGCGGACTTTCCGCCATCGCCCGGCTGCTTTTAGAAAGCGGCTATCGTGTGACCGGCTCTGACCGGGCGCTTTCGCCGTTTGCTCTCGACTTGCAAAAGGCGGGCGTCACGATTTACATTGGGCATCATCCGCGTAACATCGCCGGCGCCGAGTGGGTCGTGCGCTCCTCGGCCATTCCAGACGACAACCCCGAAGTGCGGGCGGCGCGCGCGGCGGGCATCCCGGTGTATAAGCGCGCCGACTTCCTCGGTCAGTTGATGAGCGACAAGACCGGTATCGCCGTTGCCGGCACGCATGGCAAGACCACCACCACTGCCATGATCGCCTGGATCCTGAGCGAACTGGGACGCGCCCCCTCCTTCATCGTCGGCAGCACCCTGACCAATTTGGGCGTCAATGCCCGCGCCGGCAAGGGCAATATCTTTGTCATCGAAGCAGACGAGTACGACCGGATGTTCCTGGGGCTGAAACCGCGCATCGAGGTTGTAACCAGCCTGGAACATGACCACCCGGATTGTTATCCTACCTTCGAAGATATGGTTTCTGCCTTCGAATCCTTCGTGGACTTACTGCCTGCTGACGGCACTTTGGTTGCCTGCGCCGACGACAGCAATGCAGTGGCGCTGCTCTCCCGCGCCCGCAAGGATGGGAAAAACGTAGTGGCTTACAGCATCCAGGGCGAATTGACCATCAACAGTCCGCAATGGGTTCAGGCGCGCGCGCTGAAGTCAAATCTCATGGGCGGTTTTAGTTTCGAGGTTGTCTCTAACCTGAGCGGCGGATTGAGCGCCACCAAGGTCGAGTTGCAGGTGCCGGGCGAGCATAATGTCCGCAATGCGCTGGCGGCGCTGGCGGTGGTAGAGACGCTCGGCCTTTCTACCCAGAAAGCCGCCCAAGCCTTGCAAGCGTTCCAGGGTACGGGACGGCGCTTCGAAGTGCAAGGCCAGGCCAAAGGGGTGACGGTCATTGACGACTATGCCCATCATCCCACCGAAATCAGGGCAACCCTGGCGGCTGCGCGGGCGCGTTACCCCGGACGGCGCATTTGGGCGGTATGGCAACCGCACACCTACTCGCGCACGCAGGCATTGTTCAGCGAGTTCAGCCGCGCCTTCAAGGATGCAGATGAAGTCATCGTCAGCGAAGTTTATGCAGCGCGCGAGCCAAAACAAGAGTTTACCTCTGCCGAAGTGGTCAGCGCCATGCCGCACGCTGCGGCGCATTATATTCCTACATTAGATGAGATTACGCAATATCTCTTGAAACATTTGAAGTCCGGCGATGTGTTACTGGTTCTCTCTGCCGGAGATGCCGACCAGGTCAGCCGGGAGGTGCTGGCCGGTTTGAAGTAGCATACATTTCGCAGGGCATTTCATAGGGCAGACCTTTGGCCTGCCCAGCCAGGTCAGAGACCTGCCCACATTGGCCGCCAGGAACCGTGCTATAAAGAGGTGTAAGATGACGACAAAGGAAGAAAAGAAACGCACATTCGAATCAGAGTTGGCCTTGCCGCCGTTGAAGATGGTGCTAAGCGAGCCTCGTGGACAAGACCAGCCTCTCAGCCGCAAGGCAAACGCCGGGCGTGCAAACGTGGAAGCGGACGATGCCGTACGCGAAGAGGTGGTGCTGCGGTTGATCGAGAGGTTGATTGCAAAGGAATGATGATGCCTGCCTTGCCCCTGCCTGCTCTACGTGCCGCCTTTGGCGACCGGCTGCAAGAGAACGTGCCGCTTGCGCCCTATACCAGCGCGCGCATTGGCGGCCCAGCGGATGCGTTGGTAACGGTCACCTCGGCGGATGAATTGGCCGATACCCTGTCTCGTCTGTGGGAGATGAACGTCCCCTGGGCGCTGCTGGGCAGCGGCTCCAATGTGCTGGTCAGCGACCGCGGCTTGCGGGGGGTAGCGGTGCTGAACCGGGCCAAGGCCGTCCGCTTCGACAACGGGAGCAAGCCGAGGGTGTGGGCAGAAGCGGGAGCGATGTTCGCCAATTTAGCGCGTCGCTGCGCCTCGCATGGACTGGCCGGTTTGGAATGGGCAGCCACCGTCCCCGGCACCGTCGGCGGTGCAGTGTATGGCAATGCCGGGGCATTTGGGAGCGATGTGGCCGCCTCGCTGCTACAAGCCGAAATGTGGACCGAGGCCGGGCGTGAAACCTGGCCGGTAGAGAAGTTTGCCTATGGTTATCGCACCTCGGCCTTGAAACGCGGCGTTTCGAAAGGCATAGTACTTTCGGCTGAATTTGGTTTGGAACGCAGCACAAAAGAGGCTGCCTCGGTTAAAATCGCTCAATTCAGCGCGCGCCGCAAAGCGACCCAGCCGGCGGGCGCGAGTATGGGTTCGATGTTCAAGAACCCGCCGGGCGATTTTGCTGGACGTTTGATCGAAGCCGCAGGCCTGAAAGGTACCCGCATCGGCGCGGCAGAAATCAGCCCGCTGCACGCCAATTTTTTCATCAATCACGGCGATACAAAAGCCAGCGACATTCGCAAACTAATCGAATTGGCGCAGAAGACTGTGGAAGAAAAATTTGGAGTTCGATTGGAACTGGAGATTGAGATGATCGGTGAATGGGAGAACACGTAGTACGTAGTGCGTAATGCGTAGTGCGTAGTGCGTAGTGCGTAGTGCGTAAGGAGCGATGATGGCAGAGTCTTTTACAAATTTTGATGAGTGGATCAAGACGGTTCCTGAAGATTTCAAAGGCGATATCCTTTGGAAGATGAGCGTGTATCGCATTGCCCTTTTTATTGGCGACTTGTCCTGGTTCGATGTGACGAAACTTGTAAAAGACCACCGCACAATTGGATTATCAGAACAACTCTATGAAGCCGTTGGTTCGGTCGGCGCGAATATTGCAGAAGGTTACTCCCGCAGTTCCGGGAAAGATCGCGCTCGATTTATGGAATATTCGCTTGGCTCAGCCCGCGAAAGTCGTGATTGGTACTACAAAGGCCGCCATGTTTTGACGGATGAGGTTGCACAACACCGCATACAATTATTGACACAAATCATTCGCCTGCTATTGACCATGACGCCAAAGGAGCGTGGACGAACTATTCGTGAAGAACAAGCACCTTACACCACCGGCCCAGAATTAACCCTTGCTCAACTCCTCGAACACGCTCCATTACCATAAATATTACGCAACACGCAATACGCAACACGCAACACGCAATATGAAATCAACCAACCCCTCCCGTCTAAAAATCGCCGTCCTCTTCGGCGGACGCTCCGGCGAGCATGAAGTCTCGCTCATGTCTGCGCGCTCGGTGCTTTCGGTGCTGGACAGGGCGAAATACGAAGTGACCCAAGTGGGCATTACGCTGGATGGACGCTGGTTTACCGGCCCAGATGCCATTGGCGCGCTGGAGAAAGGCTCCACGCAGGGGTTGGAACACGTCATCCTTTCGCCTGATCCCTCTGAACGCGGCCTTTACGTTTTACGCGGCACGAATTACGTAAAACTCACCGACATTGATGTCTACTTCCCCGTCATGCACGGGACATACTGCGAAGACGGCACCCTGCAAGGCTTGCTCGAAATGGCCGATGTGGCCTACGTGGGCGCAGGCGTGACCGGCTCGGCAGTGGGCATGGACAAAGCCATTTTCAAAGAAGTGATGAGCGCCAACGGCATCCCGGTGGTCGAAACCTTGCTCGTCTTGCGCCGCGAAATCGAACAGGATATCGATTCGGTCATCCGCCGCGCCGAAGCGTTGAGCCCCTACCCGCTCTTCACCAAGCCGGCCAACCTGGGCTCCTCGGTAGGCGTGACCAAATGCCACAACCGTTCCGACTTGCAAGAGGGCCTGTTCGAGGCGGCGGCTTATGACCGGCGCGTCCTCATTCAGCGCGGCATCCAAAACGCGCGCGAAATCGAGGTCAGCGTGCTGGGCAACGACGACCCGCAAGCCTCCGTGCCGGGCGAAGTGCTGCCCAGCCGTGAATTCTATTCCTACGAATCCAAATACGTGGACGGCACCTCTGGCCTGGTCATCCCGGCCTCCCTGCCGGTGGAAATCAGCAAGCGCATCCGCAAATTGGCCGTCCGCGCCTACAAATTGATTGACTGCGCAGGCATGGCACGGGTAGACTTCTTCGTAGAAAAAGACACGCACGCCATCTACCTGAACGAAATCAACACCTTGCCCGGCTTTACCCAAATCAGCATGTATCCAAAACTTTGGCAAGCCAGCGGCCTGCCCTACCCGCGGCTGATAGACCGTCTCATCGAACTGGCCCTCGAGCGCAAGGCCGAGCGCGACCGCACCAAAAGGACCTATCGGAGCGTCGCATGAGCGAGAAGGAAAGACACACCCGCGCCGACCTGGTGCGTCAACGCCGCTGGGAGCAAATGCGGCGAGCGCAAGAGCAGCCCCCGGCCGCCCCGGCTCGAAAACTGCCCCAGCCGCGCCGGTCGCTGAAAAAGAAAGCGGCCGTCCGCGAACTGCCGCCCTTGACCGCGCGCGGCGTGGTCAACGACTTTGCCATTCAGCGCCGCAAAAAGCTGGGACGGCGCCGCTTCCAGGCCACCCTCAGCCTGCCGCACGCAGCGGTTCGTCCCCTGACACTGCCGCGCATACAAGTTGGCTGGCGGCTGTTGTCCTTTACGCTGACGCTTCTTTTGGCTGCTGCCCTGTATCTGCTGTGGAGTATGCCGCAATTCCGCGTTGGCGCCGTGCAAGTAAGCGGCAACCAACGCCTTTCGGCGGACGAAATCAACGCCGCGCTGGGATTGAACGGATATCCCATCTTTCTGCTGACCCCGGCCGACATCGAGGCCCAAACGCTTCGCAACTACCCGGAACTTGCTTCCGTTACCGCCAGCGTATCCTTGCCGAATCGCGTCGCCGTCCACGTGGTCGAGCGGCAACCAGTCATCCTGTGGCAGCAAGACAGCGGTTACACCTGGATAGATGCAAACGGCGTAGCCTTCCATCCGCGCGGCGAGATGGCCGGCCTGGTAGTGGTGCAGGCGCTTGCGCCGCCGCCAGCCTGGCCCGCGCTGGACGCCGCCTCGCTGACAGCGCGCCCTTACATCAGTCCAGAAACCGTGAACGCCATCCTGACCCTGGCAACCATCGCTCCGCCCGGCACGCCCATCCTTTACCATCCACAAACGGGTCTGAGTTGGCACGATGGACGCGGCTGGCAGGCTGTTTTTGGCAGCAATGTGCAGGATATAGCCGTCAAAGCGCGCATCTATCAGGCGCTGGTAGATTCCCTGATGGAGCGCGGCATCCGGCCTGTGCTTATCAATGTCGCCTATTCCAACGCTCCCTTCTATCGTCTGGAGCAGGCCGAAGTCGGGAGCGAAGCGCAAGATTCGGAATCTGTCGTAGTGGAAGAATAGCGAGATGGAAGAAATTGTCGTAGGCATCGACGTCGGCACCACCAAAGTTTGCACCCTGGTTGGGCGCATCGAAAGCCCAGAGATCATCCGTATCCTGGGCGTGGGTATCGAACCGTCGGGAGGCATCCGCAAAGGCGTGATCGTAGACCTGGAAGCGGCTACACAGGCCATCATCCGCTCGATAAAACGTGCCGAGAGCACCTCTGGCCTGGAAATTACCGCTGCGCTGGTCAGCGTGGCTGGGGCGCACGTCTCGTCGGTCAACAGTCGCGGCTCGGTGGGCGTGAGCAGCGGCTTGATCGAAGAATACGACGTGCTGCGAGCGCTGGAGCAGGCGCGCGCGGTAGCCATTCCCCACGACCGCGAGATTGTGCATGTCATCCAGCGCGGCTTTTCGGTGGATGGGCAAGACGGCATCCGCTCGCCCATTGGGATGCACGGTTACCGCCTCGAAGTGGAGACGCATATCATCACCGCCGCCTCGGCTACCGTAGACAATTTGCGCAAGTGCGTCAATGCGGCCGGAGTGCAGATACAGCAGTTCGTTCTCAATCCGCTGGCCTCTGGTGAAGTGGTACTGACCGACCAGGAACGACAGATGGGCGTGGCCGTATGCGACATTGGCGGCGGCACCACCGACCTGGCTATCTACGTGGACGGCGATGTCTGGCATACCATGGTGCTGGCAGTGGGCGGCAACCATATCACGCAAGACATTGCTCATGGCCTGCGCTTGCCGGTAGCACAAGCCGAGGAAGTGAAAAAACAACAAGGCCATGCCGTGCGCGGCGAAGTGGGCGCCGACGAATATTTCGCCATCCGCCCCTTTGGCGAAGAACGCGCGGTGCAGGTCAACCGGCAGGACCTGGCGCATATCATCGAGGCGCGTGTAGAGGAGATTTTCCGCCTGATTTTGCAGGAAATCAAACGCTCTGGCTACGACGGCTTACTGCCGGCTGGCTTGGTATTGACCGGCGGCACTAGCGCCCTACCCGGCATCAAGCGCGTTGCCAGCGAAGTGCTGGGCCTGCCTGTTCGCACCGCCGGGCCAGAAAATCTGGTGGGGTTGGTAGACCGCCTGGACTCGCCTGCTTATTCCACCAGCGTCGGCTTGCTGCGCTGGGCGTTGACCATGCACAGTCACGAAATGCCTACCCCCCGCCGCAAAGGAGAACAACGGATGAACTTTGGTTTTTTGAAGAAATGGCTCGAAAGATTGTTGCCGTAATGCGATGTTCCACATCGCTCTAAGCCTCGATACTGCTCAGATAGCGTTTGTGGAGTGCAAAATCTTATCCTCTTCGAAAGGCGCGATTTCGCCCGAAGTCCGTAGACTTCGGAGCCAGTAACGAAATAGTAACGTTCATGCAAGGAGGAACCTATGGATTCGACCAAGAAACAACAAGTCAATGAAACCTTCGCCCGTATCAAAGTCATCGGAGTAGGCGGCGGCGGCTCGAATGCCGTCAACCGCATGATGGAGGCAGGCATCCAAGGCGTAGAATTCATCGCCGCCAACACCGACGCACAAGCCCTGACGCTTTCCAAAGCGCCGGTGCGGGTGCGCTTGGGCGAAAAACTGACGCGCGGCCTGGGCGCGGGCGGCGACCCCGAAGTGGGACGCAAGGCGGCCGAAGAATCGGCTGACGAACTGTACAACGTGCTGAAAGGCTCAGACATGGTCTTTGTCACGGCCGGCATGGGCGGCGGCACCGGCACCGGTGCGGCTCCGGTGGTGGCCCAGGTAGCCAAGGAGTGCGGCGCGCTGACCATTGGCGTGGTCACCCGCCCGTTCACTTTCGAGGGCGGCCGCCGAATGCAAGGCGCAGAGACCGGCATCAACAAACTCAAAGAACACGCCCACACCCTGATTGTCATCCCCAATGACCGGCTGTTGCAAATTGCCGACAAACGCTCTAGTTTGCAAGATGCGTTCCGCCTGGCAGACGATGTTTTGCATCAGGGCATTCAGGGCATTTCTGAACTCATCACCATCCCCGGCCTGATCAACCTGGACTTTGCCGATGTGCGCGCCATTATGTCCGAAGGCGGCGCGGCTTTGATGGCAGTGGGCGTGGGCAGCGGCGAAGACCGCGCCAAGACGGCTGCCGAGAAGGCCATCTCCAGTCAATTGCTGGACATCACCATTGATGGCGCGCGCGGCGTGCTGTTCAATGTGACCGGCGGCCCGAACATGACGCTCTTCGAGGTCAACCAGGCAGCGGCCATCATCCGCGAGACGGCGCATCCAGATGTCAACATGATTTTTGGCGCCGTCATTGACCCGAATATGGGTGACGACATCCGTATCACGGTCATTGCTACGGGCTTCGAGCGCAATGGCGTGCCGCGCCGGGTGTTGGAACGGTTGGCAACTCCGCGCGTGACCGAACAGCGGCCGCTGCATTTCGTTCAACCAAACGAATCGGTCAACGTGGGCGTCGAAGTCCAGCGTGGAGCGACGTCCTCTGCGGGAAGTGAAGCGCGGCCCGCTGCGCCTTCAACCATCCCCTCCGATGACCTGGATATTCCGACTTTCTTGCGCAACCGGCGCTGATTGCGCGGAGCCGAAAGTCTCTCGACTTTCGAGTATCTTCTGGAGATCGTGCAGTCCGCGATGGCAACCATCGGATGTTTTGTGAACAATGGGGCGTGATACGCTGTAAGAGCAGAATCCGCTCATTGTGCTGAGTAGGTTCCTCCCTTTTGCTGGGGCGGCCAGTGCGTGCCTGGGCGAGGCATGTGCAGGCCGCCCTGTGCGTTTCTTCTGGTGATTGCCCACATTTTTGTATCGCCTGATTCGGCAGGCGGGAAGCCGGCTCCAGGCGTCAGCAGGGCGGACGCAAACAGCGTATCACCAGGCTCTGCCTGGTCTAGCAAGGGCCGACCGCACCACTTCGTACCATTTATGGCACAGGTGGTACAGGCAGGTCGGCGGTACGGCGGTTGGCCGCCCCATCTTGCGAGGGTAGCCCCGCGATAGAGATGTGGGCAATCACCAGCCCTTTCTTTTATTGCGATTGTAGGCCGCCTTATGCTACAATAAAGGCAATGAAAACACCCATTCATCTCCCTGAATCCCATTTTTCGTATCGAAATCATCGCCGCCAGTTGTGGCGTCAAATCCTCCTGCCCTTCTTGCTGGCGGTTGTGTTGGTGATCGCCGTAGCCGTGCTGGCCGGGCTAGCAGCCTTTAGCGAAGACGGCGATTCGCCGCGCTGGGCGGCTATTTCTACCATCTGGTTGGTCATCCCGTTAATGGGATTTGGCTTGCTATTCTTGACAATCTCACTTGGCCTGGTCTATGCGCTGGCGCGGGCGCTCCAAATCATCCCGTCCTACTCAGCCAAGGCGCAATATTACGTCCACCGCGCTGCTGGTCAAATCCAGCGCGTCTCCGACCTGGCCGTACAACCTGTTCTGTTTCTGGAGAGCATGACTGCCGGCCTGAAAGC
>DAOUCM010000385.1:0-3776 GCA_034431895.1 Anaerolineales bacterium | reverse complement strand
AAATTCCGCGCCGATTACCCCGAAGCAGAGTTGTTTCTGCTGTACGGCGGGAATCGGAAAATGTACGTGGAGGACGTGACCGTCCTGCCGCTGCAAGAAGCGTGCCTGACGATGGATGAGTGGATGAAATAGGTTCCGGGTAGGAGGTGCGCGCTCGTCTCAAGTCGCCCTTGCCCATGCCGGTTTTGGGGATCAGGCTAAAAACCTCTCGGTCAGGCTGAAAGCCTGATTACTGAAAGGAGAATCTTGTATGTTGCCCTCTAAATCTTACATCCTCGATGACCTGCCCACCGATCGGGACCTGCTCGACTTTACCCCGTATGTCGAAACGCTGGTGGATGTGTGCACAACGGCCAGCACCCCATTGACCATCGGCGTGTTCGGCACGTGGGGCTCGGGCAAGACCTCGTTGATGCGGATGGTGAAGAAAGGACTGCCGAAGAGTTACACGGTAGCCTGGTTCGACGCCTGGAAGTACGACAAGGAGGAGACCCTCTGGCGGGCTTTTCTGTTGAGCATCCTTTCTGCCCTGCATCTCTACAAGAAACTCAGCGATGACGAACTCAGCAAACTGACCGCCATGCTCTACCGCGCCCTCGACCTGGAGAAATCCGGCGGGGTGACGATAGACCTGGCAAAACTGGGCGCAAAAGTGGCCCAGGGCGCGGTGCAAATTGGCCTGTCTTTCATTCCGGGCGGGGCAGCGCTGGGCAAACTGGTCGAGGAGTTGCAGAAAACCGGCGCGCAGAACCTGAGCGAGACGGCCTTCGAGGCCATCCAGCGCGAGCGGACGAAGATTCACATCGAGCAGGTGCGCTTCCTGGAACAGTTCCAGCAGCAGTTTGCCCAACTGGTGGCCCAGCGCATCGGCGCGCAAAACGGACGGCTGGTGGTCTTCGTGGACGACCTCGACCGCTGCCTGCCGGAGAAGGCCATCGAAGTGCTGGAAGCCATCAAGTTGTTCGTGGATGCGCCCGGCTGCGTCTTCCTGCTCGGCCTCGACCAGGAGGTCATCGCCCGCGGTGTGGAGATCCGTTACAAGGAATTCAACAAGGCCGAAGATGGCGGGGTTAACAATCCGATTGACGGCGCGAAGTACCTCGAAAAGATCATCCAACTGCCCTTCCAGATTCCGCCCATCGAATCCAGCGACATGGGTGATTTCGTTTCGAGCCTGGTGGCGGAATGGCCGCGTCCCCAATGCCCTGAAGTGTTCGCCAAAGGATTGGGCGAGAACCCGCGCCAGGTGAAGCGCACTGTAAATACCTTTCTCCTGCTTTGGGGCCTGGCAGAGAAGCGCCAATTGCAGGACATGGTGAAACCCATTCGGCTGGCGAAGGTGGTTGCTATCCAGGCCGTTGCGCCGCGCTTTTATGAACTGCTCAAGAAGAATCACGCCCTTTTGCGCGACGTGGAAGCGTATTACCAGGAGCAAGGAAGCGAGCGCGGCGAAAGCCTGGCCGCAGAAGGCGCGCTGCCCGGCGAAAAGCAGGCCGCGCGGCAGGAATCCCCCTCCGTGCAATTGCCGCAGGACTTGATCACCTTGTTGGGCAAAACACCCTCGCTGGCGCAAATTCTGAAACTTTTTCCCGAACTGCCCGAAGCTAATTTCAGGGAGATTCCCTACCTGGAATTGCAAGCCTATTTCACCCTGACCAAACGCGCCGAAGCCCCCCAGCCGGTTCAAGCGCAAGCTGCGCCGCTCCTGCCTTTCGAACCGCAGATGGTACGCATCCCGGCCGGAAAATTCCTGATGGGTTCTACGCCCGAGCAGGCAAAACGCGCTATCAAAGACGGCGCACCGGCAGATTGGCTGAAAAATGAGCAGCCGCAGCATACCATCGAACTGCCGGAATATTTCATCGGCAAATATCCCGTCACCAACCAGCAGTACCAGGCCTTCGTGCGCGAGGGGGGCGAGCCGCCGCAGGACTGGGACGGCGACCAGTTCCCGCAGGGCAAGGACGCGCACCCGGTGGTCAACGTTTCGTGGCATGATGCGGTTGCCTATTGCAAGTGGCTGAGCGAAAAAACCGGCAAGAATTACCGCCTGCCGAGCGAAGCCGAGTGGGAGAAGGCCGCCCGCGGTACGGATGGGCGCATTTGGAGTTGGGGAAACGATTTTGGCGAAAAGAACGCCAACACTGACGAAGCGGGTATTGGCGATACGACGCCCGTCGGGCAGTTTTCGCCGCAGGGCGATTCGCCTTATGGCTGCGCTGACATGATTGGGAACGTCTGGGAATGGTGTCATTCGCTGTATAAGCCCTATCCGTACAAGGCGGACGACGGCCGTGAAGATGAAACGGCTTCTGGCGCTCGCGTGGTTCGTGGCGGGTCGTTCGACTTCAATCGTGGGCTCGCCCGCTGTGCGTTTCGCGACCGCCTCGACCTCGACGCCTTCGCCCACTACCTCGGGTTTCGGGTGGCGGCGTCCCCTTTCTCTCCTGAACGTTCTTGATTTCTGATTTCTGTAATTCTGGATTCTGAATTGGATTGAAAAGTTATGGAAGAATCACCCATTTTCACCAAGACCTACGACCTCCTGCTCTGGCTCGTCGCGGCCACGCAAAAATTTCCCAAAGATCAGCGTTTTGTCCTGGCGAAACGCATCCAGGACAAAGCCTTCGAATTCCAGGAGGAGATCATCGCGGCAGGATTGGGGATCGAGCGGGCGCGCCATTTGCAGGAGGCCGATATCCGCCTGCGTCAGTTGCAGGTTTATATTCGCATGAGTGTGTACTTCAAGTTCCTCACCCTGGGTCAATATGAGCATGTCAGCAAGATGACGGTTGAGATCGGCAAAATCCTGGGCGGCTGGCGCAAGAAAGCGGGGGTATAATGCGCTTGCGCCCGCTATACGGGCGCAGGGCCAGCCGGTCAACGCCGCGTGGTTCGTGGCGGGTCGTTCAACAACAATCGTAGGAACGCCCGCTGCGCGTACCGCAACCACAACGAGCCAGAGGACCTCAACAACAACCTCGGTTTTCGTGTGGCGGCGTCCCATTTCTCCCCCATGCGTGTAACGCAAGATTATGGAATTTAACAAAATAATTCGGTAACCTTCCTTGCGGTTCCGCCGGGGGATGAATCTCCCGTCTCAGCGCATGAAAGTCGGCTGGAAGCCGACTCTAGGCTCGAACAGCGTATCACCAGGCTTTGCCTGGTCGAACCGACCCAAGGTCGGTGGTACAAGGTTACGGCAATCATTTGTTAAACTTCATTTAGCCTGACCATGACCAAAAAGGCTTTTACCCCGCCTCAAAATGCGAGCGCAGGGCGGAGCAAACAGCGTATCACCAGGCTCTGCCTGGTCAAACCGACCAAAGGTCGGTGGTACGACGGTGGATAGTCGCAGATTGCCAGATTACGGTAATAATTTTTTAAAATTCATAATCTTGCGCTACCACTTCCGCCGGAAATGCTCTCCGTTCACGGACGGAAGCCGAGGCAAAACAGGAGAGAAAGCGCGGCCGAGTCCTGCCCGCGCCCTCACCCCTGACCCCTCTCCCGAGGGGAGAAGGGTGAAGGGAGGGGGAGCGGCCGGGCAAATATAAAAAAGCCCCGCTCGTTGGAGTAGCGCAACGCGAATCTCCGAGCGGGGCGCCCTTTCGAATCGCCCTTGGCCAAGCCGCCTGAGTTAGCCGAGAGATTGTGTTAGAATTCCTGCCTATGAGCGAACCCGTTTCTCTGACGCTGGCTTCCAACTCTCCGCGCCGGCGTCAATTGCTGGCGTTGGGCGGCTGGCGCTTCAGCGTCTTGCCTGCGGAGGTAGA
>DAOUCM010000384.1:0-14464 GCA_034431895.1 Anaerolineales bacterium | reverse complement strand
GTCGCGCCCGGTCATCAGGCGCAGCGCGCGCGGTTTGAAGAATACGATGACGCTATCGGGGGGGGTCTTTTCCTTGATGAAGTCGTACAATTCGATACTGTAAGGATCGAAAGGCCCGTTGATGGCGCGCTCGATCTCGTTCTGCCGCCCAATGACCGGGTCGAGTTTCTTTTCTTCGGCCTGGGAGGTCAGGTCGCTCGCCAGTTGGTCCACCAGGGGGGTCTTTTGTCCCGGCTGGTTGGCGCGCTGGGGCTGGGGTGGGCCGGCCGGGGTGGGCGAGGCCGCGCCTTCGTTGAGCACGCGCCGCGTCTGGCGGCGGATCTGGTCGGGCGTGACGCCGAGGCGGCGCAATACATCCATGGCCTTGCCTTCCACCCGCACCAGGCCCAGCAGGATGTGTTCGGTGCCAATGTAGTGATGCCCCAGGCGACGGGCTTCCTCTACGGCATATTCCAGCACTTGCTGGGTATCGGGGGCCAGTTCAATCTTACCGGTGGGAAGCGCCCGGCTCTCTACGTTGACCCGCTCGACTACTTCGCGCACCCGGTCGACCTGCATCCCCAATTCGCGCAGGACGCGCCCGGCGACTCCGCCGTCTTCATCCATCAAGCCAAGTAACAAATGTTCAGTGCCAATATTATTTTGACGGGCGCGCTCGGCCTCCTGGTGGGCCAAACTCAACACCCGCCGCGCACGTTGCGTAAAGCGTTCCATGCCAGCCATAAATATATACTCCTACTGCTCCGTGCATAAATCTCTAAACTCGATGGAGCCAAATGCAGGACAACACCAACGAACGTGATTTAGATATTTACACAGCGCTCTAAAATCAATCAGACAGAAACTATCGAGATTGATTTTACCAAAAAGAGGGGAGAGTCAATGTAGGAAAAAGGTTAGAGTTTTTCGAGAGCAGAAAAAAGTTTATGCTATTCAGGTCATTTGTCACTATCTTGTGTATCCCGGCTTACGATAAAATAATTTGTAATCAGGGGTCTCATAACAGAATAATGATTGGGTCGAGTGCCTTATCTCCCGGATGGGAAGGTTAAAGGCGAAGCCGGTGTAAGTCCGGCGCTGACGCGCAACTGTAACTGGGATTCCCCAGAAGCCAGGACGACCGCTCGACCTGTTTTGTGACGCCCTCGCGTTCATGGGTAGATACGGCGGTTGTGTATTTCCATCCCTTGCTCGCGCGGCAAGGGATGTTTTGTTTCCAGAAAGGAGTGTCGCTATCGAGGAACTTTTGTAAAGGAATTCTCTTGGCAAAGATCCAATCGAACGAAAGGAGTTTTCATGTTTAAGCAACGTATTCAAAAATGGGGCTTGCTGTTCGCTGCAATGGCCCTGATGGCTGGTGTGCGCGCAGCCTACGCCGGCGCACTGAACCGCCCGGCTGAGATGCACATTATGGAAGGCTTTTTACCGCTTGGCTGGGCAATTTTCTGGTGGGTGGTTGCCATTCCCTTCTGGGTGATTGGCTTCATCCAAATTCGCAAGTTGATTGCAGAGAAGCCGCAGCAACGAATCATGCTGGGTCTGGCTGGCGGATTTATCTTCGTGCTCAGCGCGTTGAAAATCCCCAGCGTGACCGGTTCAAGTAGCCACCCCACCGGCACTGGTCTTGGTACAATGCTATTTGGCCCATTTATCACCGGCATCTTAGGCACAATTGCCTTGATCCTCCAGGCAACGCTGATGGCGCATGGGGGGTATTCCACACTGGGCGCAAACTCGATGAGTATGGCAATCGGCGGACCGCTGGTGGCTTACTTCCTGGTCTGGCTGCCCCTTAAAGGGAGGACCCCAACCTGGTTGAGCGTGGGTTTGACCGCCTTTGTTGCCGACCTGTTTACCTACATCATCACCACCACCCAATTGGCGCTGGCCTTCCCCGACCCGGTCAGCGGCTTTGCGGGCTCATGGTTGACCTTTGCAGGAATCTTTGCGGTCACGCAAATCCCACTTGCGATCGGTGAAGCCATTCTGATTGTGCTGATCTTCAATTCGTTGCAGTCCACTGCCAGCAATGAGTTAAGAGAACTTGGTTTGCAAGGAGTATAAAATGACCGCACAAACAGCACAAACCAAAAGATATAGCACCTGGGTCGTTATCCTGGGCGTCCTGGCAATTATCCTGCTGATGGCATACCCACTTGCAACGATCAAGGACAGCGAATTCGGCGGCTCGGATGGCGCTGGTTCTGACGTTGTGGCTGAAATTGCCCCCGACTATAACGCCGAATGGATTACCAATTGGTGGGCGCCCCCCGGCGGCGAAACAGAAAGCATGTTATTTGCCTTGCAGGCCACCGCTGGCGGCATTTTCATCGGCTACTTTTTTGGATTCTTGAACGGTCGTAAAAAAGGGCGCGAGGAAAAAGCCAAACGTTAGTCAAACCGAATTGAACAGTCAGTCAAGAAAAATTCCTGGCTGACTGTTTATGAGGAATTATCTCTTGTATATCATTGACCAGTATGCCTACAACAACCGCCTCCGCAGCGTTGATCCGGCCCACAAAGTTGGCCTGGCTTTTAGCGTATTGTTCTTGTGCTTGCTGTTGAATAAACCGCTGGTTGGCCTGGCCGCTGTTGTCTGGATGCACGTGCTGGTCGTGCGGGTGGCCGGAATAGAGGCGCGCGCGTTCCGCCAAGTGATCCTGGTGGAAGGGGCCTTCCTGGTCCTGGCCACGATCGGGGTAGCGCTCAGTGTGAGCCTGCTCGATCCTGGAGAACTCTCCCTATGGGCGGTGCAAGTGGGCCCGATATGGTTTTCCAGTTCGCCTGCAGCGCTCATCAATGGTGGAAGCCTGATCGCCAGGGCGCTGGGCGCGGCTTCAGCCATGAACTTCCTGACGCTCACCACACCCCTGGTAGACCTGCTGGAATTATCCCGACGCTGGCGTGCGCCCGCCATCCTGGTTGATCTGACCGTTATTATGTATCGTTTTATTTTTGTCCTGCTCGACAGTTTTACTACCATGTCTATGGCCCAGGACAGCCGACTAGGATACACCACATCTTACTGGCGGGCAATGAACAGCGCTGCATTGTTGGGCAGCCGCCTGTTCATTGATGCTTTCCAGCGCAGCCGCCGCCTGCAAATTGCCCTGGAGTCGCGCGGCTATGAGGGCGGCGATCTACGCGTAGTAGCTGTACCCTATCAAGTTGATTCCAGGTTGGTTTGGCTTGGCCTGGCCATAGCGGCCAGCCTGATCGTTATTTGGAGGCTGGGATGAAACCTATCTTTGAATTCGAGGAGGTTTGTTATCAGTATCCAGGTCACGACGATGTTTTTGCGCTACGGGGTTTTAATGTAACCCTGCCCGCAGGCGAAAAAATTGCCGTGGTAGGCCGCAACGGATCTGGCAAGTCGACATTTTTCTTGCACTGCAATGGGCTGTATCGACCCCAATCAGGCCGGATCCTCTTCAAGGGAGAGCCGCTGGCATATGACCGCAAAGGCTTGCGGCGCTTGCGGCAGCAGGTGGGCCTGGTCTTCCAAAACCCGGATGACCAACTCTTCAGCGCCAATGTCACCCAGGACATCAGTTTTGGGCCGCTCAACCTGGGACTGGACGAGGAGGAAGTGCGCCGCCGCATACAATCGGTCGCTGAGGCCTGCGATATTGCCCACCTGTTGGAGCGCCCCACCCATGCCCTGAGCGGGGGCGAAAAGGCGCGGGTGGCCCTGGCCGGGGTACTGGCAATGGAGCCGGATGTGTTGGTCGCTGACGAGCCCCTCAGCAGCCTGGATCCCTGGGTGCGATTGAGCATATTTGAAATCTTGCAACGCGTTCACGATCAAGGCAAAACCATCCTGATGGCGACGCACAACCTGTCGGTTGTGCGTTACTGGGCCAGCTTTGTTGTGGTCTTACAATCGGGACGGGTTGCCTTCAGTGGCACGCCGAGGAAATTATTGAGCGACCAGGCTGTATTGGATAGTACCGACCTTTCACAGGTCTGGTGGAAGGTTGACCCGGCGTTTCCCGAAGAAATTGACCAATGGCACAAAATGTGAAACTGGCAGCCTGGCAAGCCAAGAGATACCAAGTTCAGAACAAAGAGGTTGCAATTACGTCCTATGCACATCCACTCTCTCACCAAGTGGCAGCATAGCCACAACTTTACCGGCGTCGACCCATCCAACGAGCGCAAAACCTTGAATGTGGTGATCCTCACTGCCGGGATGATGGTCCTGGAAGTCATTGCCGGGATGATTTCCGGCTCGATGGCGCTGTTGGCTGACGGCTGGCACATGAGCACCCATGCCGCCGCCCTGGGGATTACCCTGTTTGCCTACCGCTACGCCCGGCGTCACGCCAACGACCCGCGTTTTACCTTTGGCACAGGCAAGATCAGTGTGCTGGGCGGCTTTACCAGCGCGAACGCGCTGCTGGCGATTGCCATTTTCACCATGCTCGAATCGGTCGAACGCCTGTTCCTGCCACGCCCCATCCTTTTTAGTGAGGCAATTGTCGTGGCAGTTTTGGGGCTGATCGTCAACCTGGCAAGTGTGCGCCTGTTGGGGGGCAGCGACCATCACCATCATCATGCTCACGACGACCATGATCACCATCACGAAAACCACGACCATCACCACGAAGAGCATCAGCACGAAGACCGCAACCTGAAAGGCGCTTACTTGCACGTACTGTCCGACGCCCTGACTTCCCTGCTGGCAATCATTGCCCTGGTAGCAGGCAGGTTTTTGGGATGGGTTTGGCTGGATGCCGTCATGGGAATCTTCAGCGGATTGGTGATCGTGCGATGGGCAGTAGACTTATTGCGTGAAACTGGCTACATCCTGCTGGATGGACAGTCCGATGAAAAGATCGCAAACGGGATTCGCTCTGTTCTCGAAGCAGACGCCGATACTCGTGTGGCTGACTTACACGTCTGGCAGGTTAGCGATCACAACGCGGCTGCCATCATCTCATTGGTGACGCATTATCCTCGCCCGGTATCGCATTACCGCGACTTGTTGGCTGGCTTACCCGCCCTGGCGCACGTCACGATCGAAATCAACCTCTGTGAGGATGAGCCATGTTTACCCGAGACCATCCCCACAACGATTTGAAGATGGTTGGCAAGGAAAAAGGTCCACATTCCTTGGCCACCGATGGTAGTGAACGCATCATGGGTTGATGCTTGGCATTTGAAATCGGACGTAAGCCTCCCTCCTAGGTTTGCGTTTGATGGTTTTGGGAACGGGGCTGGCATCGGATTCATGCCAGCCCTGACCCGAAAAAAATATAGAGGAACGTCGTATAAAGGCGTTGGATAGGTAAAAGTCGTGAATCAAAAGATGAAAAACAAAGCCCTGCTCGTCATCAGTTTTGGCTCCAGTTACGCCGAGACCCGTGAAAAAACCATCGCGGCAACCGAAGATGCCCTGGCGCGCGCCTTCCCCGGCTATACCCTGAAACGGGCATTCACCTCGAATGTCATCATCAATAGATTGAAGGAACGCGACAACCTTGCCATAGACACCGTGAGCGAGGCTGTTGAGAAACTTATCGCTGATGGGTACCAGGAGGTTCTTGCCCAGCCCCTGCACATCATCAACGGTATGGAATACCATCTGGTTCTAACCGACCTGAAACCATATGCGCAGGTATTCACCAGGCTTGCCATTGGGAGCCCGCTGCTCACCCGCCATCAAGATTATGTTGACGTGGTGGATGCGTTGCGCAAGGTGTTTCCCAAAACCGCTCCCGATGAGGCTGTTGTATTGATGGGACATGGCAGTGAACATCCCGCTGATTCCGCTTACGCCGCGCTCGATTATGTCTTCAAAGATGAAGGGTTGCCAAACGTGCATGTCGGCACGGTCGAAGGCTACCCGATGCTGGAAGCCATTCTCAAACGCCTGGAAGCGGGTAAAATCAGGAAAGTCACCTTGATCCCCTTTATGCTCGTAGCCGGCGACCATGCCCAAAACGACATGGCTTGTGACGATGAAGACTGTTGGAAAGCCATCCTGACGCGCAAAGGGTACGAAGTGGAAGCCAGGATCATTGGGCTGGGAGAAATCGAAAAAATCCGCCAGATTTACATCTCCCATGCGCGCGCGGCGCTGGAGAAAGAAAACAAATGAAAGGGAGTTCGACCGGCATCGTTTATTTCATTGGCGCGGGTCCCGGCGACCCTGAATTGATCACCGTGAAAGGGCAAAGTCTGACCGCCAGCGCGGATGTCATCCTGTATGCAGGGTCACTGGTATCGGCAGAGATGTTGAAATACGCCTCGGCAGGCGCAGAGATTTACAACAGCGCCGGGATGAAATTGGAACAGCAAATCGCGCTCATGACCCAAGCCGCGAAACAAGGCAAGGTAGTTGCCCGCCTGCATACAGGAGACCCGTCCATTTACGGCGCTATCGCCGAACAGATGAAAGCGTTGGACGAACTGCAAATCCCCTACCAGGTGATTCCCGGCGTCAGTTCCGCCTTTGCCGCCGCCGCTGCGCTTGGCCTGGAATATACCCTGCCAGACATCACCCAGACCCTTATCCTGACGCGCATGTCCGGTCGCACGCCGGTTCCAGAACGGGAAAACCTGCGTTCCCTGGCGGCGCACCGTTCCAGCCTGGTCATCTTTCTCAGCACAGGGTTGATTCAAGAAGTGACGGGGGAACTGCGCGCCGCCGGCTACCCCCCCGACACCCCCCTTGCCCTGGTCTACCGCGCCAGTTGGCCCGACGAGCGCATCCTGCGCGGCACGCTGGCCGACATCGCCGCCCAAGCCGAGGCGCAAGAACTCACCCACCAGGGCCTCATCATCGTCAGCCCGGCGCTCGAAAGCGCGGCGCCGCAGGCCTCCCATCTCTACGGCGGCTTCCAGGAGAAAACGGCGCGCCGCTCAGGGACGGGCATCCTGGCGTTGACCGCACCCGCTGTCGAACTGGGACGCCGGCTGCTGGGGCAACTGCCCGAAGCGACCCTCTACCTGCCCGAGCGGCTGGGCGCAGCGTCCGACCGAAACCCAAAAAACATTCGCCCGTTCCGCGCATCCATCCGCCAGGCCTTGCAAAGCGCCTTTGCCGCACACGAGTCCCTGGTTTGCATCATGGCCGCCGGCATCGTCGTCCGTGAACTGGCGCCCCTGCTGGAGAACAAGCACAGCGACCCGGCCGTAGTCGTGATGGACACCGAGGGGCGATTCGCCGTCAGTTTGTTGAGCGGGCATGAGGGCGGGGCGAACCGCCTGGCGCGTCGCCTGGCAGCGCTGACCGGCGGTCAGGCCGTCATCACCACCGCCAGCGACTTGCAAGACATCCCTGCCCTGGACGTACTGGCGCGCGAGCGGGGCTGGAAACTCGACCCGCGCAGCAACCTGGCGGGCGTCATGGCCGCACGGGTGAACGGCGACCCCGTGGCCTTGCTGCAAGACCCGCAATGCCAGTGGATGACCGCTGAGGAAACGGCGGATTTGCGGCCCTGCGCCTCCTGGCAAGACGCGCGCGACAATCCTCCCCAGGCTTTGGTTGCCGTCACCTTCCGCGCTTCCCCTCCGGACCTGTGGCCTGCTTCCGTTGAAATGGCCGTGTACTACCCCCCGGCGCTGGCGGTGGGCGTGGGCTGCAACCGAAACACCCCCGCCGACGAAATCCAGGCAGCCATCGAGACCACCCTGCAAGAGGCTGGCCTGGCGCGCGAGAGCGTGGCCTGCCTGGCGAGCGTGGAAGACAAAGCCAACGAAACCGGCCTGTTACAGGTCTCAGTGCGCAATGGCTGGCCGTTGAATGTGGTCAGCCGCCAGCAAATCCAACAAATTGGGGAACTCCCCAATCCATCGCCCCACGCGCAAAAAGCGCTGGGCGTGCCGGGCGTGGCCGAACCGGCCGCCCTGCTGACGGCCCGCAGCGACATCTTGTTGGTCAAAAAACGCAAATTCCCCAACGTCACAGTGGCCGTGGCGTTGAAAAAGGAGGCGCTATGACAGGCAGCATCCACATCATCGGTTTGGGTCCGGGCTCGCTGGATTGGTTGGCCCCTGCCGCGCGCCTGGCGTTGGAAGACGCCGACGTGATTTTAGGATACCGAACCTACCTGCAACAAATCGAGACAATCGCGCCCCAGGCCGCGCGCGAGAGCAGCGGGATGCGCCACGAAGTCGAGCGCGCCCGCCGCGCCATCGAATTGGCCCACAGCGGCAAGCGGGTGGCGTTGGTCTCCGGCGGCGACCCAGGCATCTACGGCATGGCCGGCCTGGTGTTCGAACTGTTGACCGAGGAGCAGGGCAAGCGCCTCCCGGTCGTTGTCTTGCCCGGCATCTCGGCCCTCAACGCCGCCGCCGCCCTGCTGGGCGCGCCGCTGATGACCGACTTTGCCGCCATCAGCCTGAGCGACCACCTGACGCCGCTGGAAGACATCCTGCGCCGGTTATCCCTGGCTGCCCAGGCTGGTTTCGTGATTTGCCTGTACAATCCGCGCAGCCATCATCGCCGCGAACCTTTCGAACGCGCCTGCCAAATCCTTTTGGAACATTACCCCCCGCATACGCCTGTGGGCGTAGTCAAAGCCGCCTATCGCCCCGAGCAAGAAGTTCGGCGCATGAAATTGTCCGACCTGCCCACGCTCGAAATCGGCATGGACAGCATCGTGCTGGTTGGCAACCCCACGACGCGCCTCTTGCACGGTAAAATGGTCACGCCGCGCGGCTACGAGCGCAAATATGACCTGGAGGGCCGCTCATGACCTCCCTGCGCGCCGCCCTGATTAGCCTGGTTCCCTTCTACGGGGACATCTCCCGCAATCTTTCGCTGGTGGAAGGGCATGTGCGCCGCCTGAGCGCCCTGGGTGTGGAACTGGTCTGCTTCCCGGAGATGAACCTGACCGGCTACAGCCGTGCGCCTGAAATCGTCAGCCTGGCGCAGCCCGCCGATGGTTGGGTCGTTCGGCAATTGCAGGCCATTACCGAAGCCTATCGAGTGGCTATCTTTGCCGGCCTGCCCGTTCGAACCGCTTTGCAACAACGTCCCTACATCTCACAGGTCTTTTGCGCGCCAGCCGCCGTCCCCGCCATTTACCATAAAGCCCACTTGCGGCAGAGCGAACGAGAAGCCTTTGCGGCCGGCAATGAGATGGGATTGACCTCCTGGCATTCGATTACGTTTGGCCTGCAACTGTGCCTCGACAGCCACTTTCCCGAATTGAGCCTGGCGCAAGCCAGTCAAGGGGCGCAGGTTTTGCTCATCTCGTTTGCCTCGCCCATGGATACCCCAGAGACGCTGCGCGTCCGCTGGCTGCGCTTCCTGCCGGCGCGCGCCTACGATTCGGGCTGCTTCGTGCTGGTCTGCAACCAGGCCGGGCAGGCGCCAGACGGCAAACGTTTTGCCGGCATGGCGCTGGCCTTCGACCCCGATGGCGAAACCATCGCCGAATGGTGCAGCCCCGAGCCCGGCGAAGTGGTGGTAGACCTGGATTTGTCGCGGGTCCAGGCGGCCCGCAGGCGGCGCAGGTTCTTGCAGCAGCGCCGCCCAGCCTTGTATCAGTTTGCCAACCTTCATCAGGAACAAGTATGAGACCCGACCAGATTGAAACGGAGAGTTTTCGCATCATCTTACAGGAACTGGGCGCGCATTCTTTCTCGTCCCAGGAATTGCCCATCGTGCAGCGCGTCATCCACGCCACCGCC
The DNA here is from genome assembly GCA_034431895.1 of Anaerolineales bacterium. Lineage (GTDB taxonomy): Bacteria > Chloroflexota > Anaerolineae > Anaerolineales > Villigracilaceae > JAABUE01. The sequence goes on along the minus strand of DAOUCM010000384.1, from coordinate 4,819 downwards.
GACTTCGAGTACGCCCAATTGCTGGCCTTTTCACCGACCGCCATCCAAGATGGGATTCGCGCCCTGCGCGGGGGCTGCCGGGTGTTGACCGACGTGCAGATGGCCGCTGTCGGCATCAGCCTGGTTTACCTGGAGCGTTTTTCCTGCTCGGTGCGCTGCGCCATCCGCGAGCCGGAAACGCTCTCGCTGGCGCACGCCGAGGGCGTCACCCGCTCTACGGCTGCTATCCGGCGCATGGCAGGGGACATCCCCGGCGCAATCGTTGCCATCGGGAATGCGCCGACCGCCTTGTTCGAGGCGCTGCGCCTGTGGAAAGAAGAAGGGCTGAGGCCGGCCTTGGTCGTCGGCGTGCCGGTTGGATTCGTGAACGCCGCAGAATCCAAAGCGGCCCTCCAGCAAAGCGACCTGCCGCACATCACGGTTCGAGGCCGCAAAGGCGGTTCCACGGTGGCGGCGGCCATCCTCAACGCCCTCTTGCGGCTGGCGGCCGAAGAATAGAAGCGAATGACCAACCGGCCCAAGAAACGTCACTCCAATAACGCCTGGCGTAAGCCCGATTTGCGTCATGGATACACCACCAGCGCCTGTGCCGCGGCGTGCGCTGTGGCGGGCTGGCGGGCCCTGTCGAGCGGAAAGACGGTGGAACGAGTGACCATTGACCTGCCCGGCGAAAGCGGCGTAACCTTCGAAATGGCGCGCTGTGAGTTCCATCCTGAGGGCGTCTTGTGCGGCACGCTCAAGGATTCGGGCGACGACCCGGACGTCACGCACGGGGCCGAAATCCAATGTTTCGTGTCCTGGCAGGAGCAAGCGGGCCTCGTGATCGCGGGAGGCGTCGGCGTGGGCATAGCCACCAAACCCGGCTTGCCGGTCGCCGTTGGGGAAGCGGCCATCAGTCCCGGCGCCCGGCGGCTGATCCAGCGCGTCCTCGAAGCGTTCGACGCGGAGGCGCTTGCGGAGCGCGGCCTGCGGGTCGAGATCCGCGTGCCGGAGGGGGAAAGGCTGGCGCAGGAGACCCTCAATCCCCGCCTGGGCATCCTGGGCGGCATTTCCATCTTAGGCACAACCGGTGTCCTCAAACCCTTCTCCACCTCCGCTTACCGCGCCAGCATCTACACGGAATTGAAAGTGGCGCGGTCGAACGACGCGACCCGCATCGTGTTGACCACCGGCAACCGCAGCGAGGAATACGCCATGCGGCTGTACCCCGGCCTGCCGGAACTGGCCTTCATCCAGGTCGGCGACCATATCGGCTACGCCCTCAAGCAGAGTCAACGCCTGGGTACCGGAGCAGTCGTCGTTTCGGGCATGATCGGCAAGTTGTCCAAACTGGCGCAGGGGCGGATGCAGACTCACGTCAGCCAGGGGGAGGTGGATTTCGACTTCCTGGCCGAAACGGCGCGAAAGTTGGGCGCCACCGAAGACCTGCTCGAAAAAATCCGCTCGGCCAACACCGCCCACCACGTTCAGGCCATGTTGAACCAGGCTGGCATTCCTGGGCTGGAAGACGCGCTGGCCGACATGGCTGCCCGGACGTGTTTGGAATATGCTCCTGCCTTACGGGAAGTCGAAATTTTGCTCTTTGCCATCGGAGGCAAGTTGTTGGCGCGCAAGAGATTGGAACAGGGAACATGAAACAGCCGATTTGGGTAGTAGGGCTGGGCTTGGGCGACAGGCTGGCCTTGTCGCCCGAAGCCAACGCCGTCATCCAACAGGCCAGTTTGCTGATGGGCGGGCAGCGGTTGTTGAATGCTTTCGGGTCTCACCCTGCCGAGAAAATACCCATCGGGCGTAACCTGGATGAGACGATGCGCCGCCTCCAGGCCCGCCGCGACGACGAAAGGATTGTCGTCCTGGCCTCGGGCGACCCCGGTTTTCATGGCATCGCCGCGACGCTGCTGGAACATTTCCCGCCGGAGGAACTGCGCATCCTGCCAAACGTCAGTTCCCTGCAAGCGGCCTTTGCCAGGGCCGGCTTGCACTGGAACGACGCCGTGTTCACCAGCGCCCATGCCCATTCGCTGGCGGAGGTGATCGGCTGGGCCAGGCGCGTTCCCAAACTCGGAATCTTGACCGACCCCGCCCATACGCCGGCGATGATTGCCAATCGTTTGCTCCGCGCGGGCGTGGAAGATTGCCGCGCCATTGTGGCCGAAAACCTGGGAGCAGGGGACGAGCGCGTGGTGGATACCTGTTTGTCGAATGTCCTGGAGCAGGAATTTGCGCCCCTGAACGTCATGCTCTTGGTCCACAGCCCCGGCTGGCAGCCCTGGCCGGCCTTTGCCCCTCGCGACGACCAGGCTTACGCTCATCGGCGGGGATTGATGACCAAAGCAGATATCCGCGCCCTGTGCGTGAGCCGCCTGGCGCTGCGGGAGAACGATGTCGTCTGGGACATCGGCGCGGGCAGCGGCGCAGTCAGCATCGAAATGGCCGAAATCGCCTGGCGCGGGCGCGTGTTTGCCATCGAAAAAGACCCCGAAAACCTGGGCTATCTGCGTCAGAACATCGAACGCTTTGGAACGCTGAACGTGGAGGTCATTGCCGGGCAAGCGCCCAAAGCCCTGGCAGGTTTGCCGGCCCCCAGCGCAGTTTTCATCGGCGGCAGCGGCGGGAAACTCGAAGCGATTCTGGAGCAAGTGGCGCAGTCTGCCGCTCCCGGCTGCCGCATGACGGCCACCTTTACGCTGCTCGAAAACGTACTCCGGGCGCAGCAATGGATGAAACAAGCCGCTTGGTATCCCGCCCTGGCGCAAGTGCAGGCGTCCTATGGGACGGCGATTGCCGAGGGAACGCGCCTGTCGCCTATCAATCCAGTGTTCATTCTCAATGGAGTGATACCATGACATTTGGAACGCTCTTCGGCGTGGGCGTTGGCCCCGGCGACCCGCAATTGATGACTTTCAAGGCGGCCAGCATCTTGCAGCGCGTCCGCCTGATTGCGTATGTGGTAGACGAAAAAGGGGATAGTTTTGCCCGCCAGGTTGCCGCGGCGCACATCCCGGCCTCGGCGGAGGAATTGCCGTTGGGCTTTTCCATGTCTTCCCAGCGGGAACACCGCCTGGTTGCCCGACGAGAGGCTGCCCGCCGCTTGCTGGAACGTCTCTCTGCCGGGGAGGACGTGGCCTTCCTCACCGAAGGCGACCCGCTGCTGTACAGCACCTTCCAGCATGTCCTGTTGGCTCTGCCTCCCGAAGCGCCTGTAGAAATCTGCCCTGGCGTGAGTTCGGTCTTTGCCTCGGCTGCGGCGGCGCGCTTCCCGCTGGCCCTGGAAAACGAAAGCATGGTCATTGCATCGGCTGCCCAGGCGCAGCCCGAAAAGATGCGCGCCTGGCTGGAACAATTCGATGTCATCGTTCTGTTCAAAGTGTTTCGTTCTCTGCCCCTCCTGATCGAGATTCTAAAACAAGCCAATTGCCTGGATAGAGCCGCGCTGGTGGAGAAGGCCTCCCTGCCTGAGCAGGTTGTAATCCATACCCTGTCTGCCTGGGATGGCCGGGAACCGGCTTATTTTTCCCTGCTGTTGGTCCACGGAAAAGGCACAACGACCTCGAAATAAGTTCGGGCTGGTACAGTTACAACAATCCGTCCAGTTCGGCGCTTTCTTCTGGAGCCAACTCTTTTTTGAGCAGGAAATATGCCCCAACGAAATGGTCGTCTATGTCATTGACCAGCACCTGGCGGCGCCGCGGGATGATATTGACCACCTCCCAGCCTGCCAGCCCAGCCATGTCCAGGCCAAGGATGTTGAAGCCGTCCTCGGAGGCGTCTTCGCTGAGAATCTCTCCCGCCGGCAGATAGACCATTTTGTAGGTAAAGACTTTCCTGCCCTTCTGCAAACGGATTTTGGCCTGCTCGACAGAGGCAACCAGCGCCCGGCGTTCTTCGGCTTCGATCTCTTCCCGCATCCTTGTCACAACCGGGTCTGCCAGAATTTCCTTGGCCACCTCGCGCATGTCGTAGTCTTCGCCCTCCAGCGCGACCAGCAAAAATTCCAGGCCGCGCCGGTCACCCAATTTGACCAGGCCTTCGGCGGCGTCCAACTGGACGATCCAGTCATCGTGCTCTTCCATCACATCCAGCAGGGACTCGATATCCCGCATGGCAACCAGGTCATTGATCTGGGATTTCATTCCGGCCTCCTCTTGCGTAGTCCAATGTATCTGTATCTACGGCCCGCTGGTCACCGGATAGCCCCGGTCGCGCCATTCGTTCAAGCCGTCGTCCATGCTGGTAGCCTCGAAACCGGCTTGTAGCAGGATATCCCGCCCGGGCTGGCTGCGGTTGCCGGAGCGACAGACGACCAGGATAGGCTGCCCGCTGGGAAGTTCACCCAGGCGGGAGGGTAATTCCTCCAACGGAATCAGGGATGTGTTCGGGATGTGGAAGTCGTTCCATTCTTCGGGCGTGCGAACATCCAGCACGAACATACCATCCTGGTACATCTGGTAGGCCTCCTCCACGCTGACGGAAGCCGGGAGGGCGTCGCTACCCGCTCGACCGCCAGCCGAAGCGATCAGGAAGATGATCACAGCAACGACGGCCAGGATGGCGATCTGCACCAGCGGGCGGCGCAGGGTTGCGCCCAGGCCGGACCGGGAACGGGACGTGCGGCGGGATGATTTACGTCTTGGCATGGGTTTCCTCTTGAAAATGGATTTTCCTTTTGATGGGCGATGGACTGAATAGTTTGACAATGTCATCTTTTCGTATAGTTGTCATTGCGAGGAGCGTTTTTTGCGACGAAGCAATCTCCTTGCAAGCCAGGAGACTGCTTCGCTTTGCTCGCAGTGACAAAATGCGTAGAGTTTATAGAACA
>DAOUCM010000383.1:0-3757 GCA_034431895.1 Anaerolineales bacterium | reverse complement strand
AAGAATTTCGCCGCATCATGACGACCCCCAGCCTGCTCCTGGCCTTTGGGCTGGATACCTGCCAGGCCTCCGTCAACTGGAGTTTTGCCTTTTGGGCGCCGCTTTATTTGATCCGTTATCATATTGCCCCAGACGCCGAGTCGGCTGCGCTGGCCCTCCTGCCCGCTATCGTTGGATTTGTGGTTGGCGCATTAATCGGCGGCTGGCTGATCGACCGCTTGCGCCGCAAGACAGATCGCGCCCCGGTGTGGGTGGCGCTGACTGCAATGAGCGGCGGTTTGGCAATCGCCTTTCTTCTGTTCAATTTATTCGACCTGACGGCTTTGATGACGACGGCCTTCTTTATGGGCTTGGTCGCTTACATGGTCATGCCGGCGGTCAGCATCATCCAGTTCAGCGTGGTGCCGCCGGAGACCAAAGCCACCACGATCTCGGCCAGCAATGTGGTCTTGAATCTGGTCATCTCCGTTCTATCGCTGCTGATCGGCTTGGTCAGCGACGCAGCCGAGTTGCGCCTGGCGTTTGGCGGCGCTGTGATCCTGATGTTCTTCCTGGGAATCATCGTATGCCTGTTCCTGTTGCGCACGTTCCGCAGCGATGTTGCCCGCCAGCAAGCCATGGTTTTATCGCGCGTGGAATTGAGGTAGACCGGCTCACATGCTGGCTCACCACGAAGGCACGAAGGACAGGGAGATTTTTGGAGAATTCACAAAGGTTGGCCGTGGACGAGGCGTTTGATACCCTGTTTAAGTACGGGAACATTGAAGTTAATCAACAGTCCAAGCCACAGTCCGGACAGTTTCAGGTATGTAAGCAATTGCGCCTCGTGGATTGGCTCAAGACGTTCGACCGATTTCAATTCAACCACAACCAATCCCCCAACCACTTCATCCATCCGATAGCCACAATCAAGTTTCTCTCCTTTGTAAACAACAGGTAGAGGAACTTCTGTTTCGACCTCAACGCCGCGTAGCTCAAGTTCCCGGCGGTGACAGGTCTGATAGGCCGATTCCAATAACCCCGGCCCAAGCGATTTGTGCACCTCAATCGCTGCACCGATGATCTGGTTTGAAAGCCAATTTGCCTTCTCTTTCGTATCCATATTGTTTTCCAAAAGTCACCAACCAAGATACAAAGAACTCAAATGTTTTCTTTGTGAACATAAAAATATTCTTTGTGTTCTCTGTGCCTTCGTGGTGAACGAACTAAATCCCCTCGATGATCGTCGCCGTCGCCTGGCCATGCCCCGCGCACATGGTCTGCAAGCCGTACCTGGCCCCCCGCCGCTGTAACTCGTAGACCAATTTCGTCATCAAGATGGCCCCGGTCGCGCCGACCGGATGCCCATGGGCGATGGCGCCGCCATTGGGGTTGACTTTGGTCATGTCTGGCCGGATTTCCCTTGCCCAGCCCAGCACTACGCTGGCAAAGGCCTCGTTGATTTCGATGATGTCCATCTCATCCAGTGACAGGCCAGCCTTCTGCAAGACCATGCGCGTAGCCGGAATAGGCCCATCCAGCATCAAGACCGGGTCGGTGCCAACGACCGTGCGCGCCACGATGCGCGCCAAGGGCGTCAGGTTATAACGTCCAACCGCTGCCGGAGAAGCCAGCACCAACGCGGCAGCGCCATCGCTAATCTGGCTGGCGTTGGCCGCCGTCACCACCCCGTCAGCCTTGAAAACGGTCTTCAACGAGCGCATCTTCTCCCGGTCCGGCGGGAAGCGTACCCCCTGGTCTACCTTGAACGTCTCCCCATTGGGCAACTTGACCGGCATAATCTGCGAGTCGAAATATCCCTCCTGGATGGCTTTGCCGGCGCGCAAGTGACTTTCGTAGGCAAAGTCGTCCAATTCCTCGCGTGTCAGTTGCCATTTTTCGGCCATCATCTCGGCGCTGATGCCTTGATGAACCAGATTGTAGGGGAAGTCCTTGGGCCATTCGGCAGGATAATCCGCGCCAATCGGCTGATGCGACATCATCTCGATGCCCCCGGCCAGCACCAGGTCCATGTCGCCTGCCAGGATGGCCTGCGCCCCAAAATGGATGGCGCTCTGGCTCGAACTGCACATACGATTCATCGTGATGGCCGGCACCTCGACCGGAAAACCAGCCTTGAGCGCCGCCAGCCGCGCCACGTTTGCGCCCTGGTCGCCTACCGGCGTGACACAACCCCACAACACATCCTCGATGCGCGCCATGTCCACCCCAGCGCGCCGCACGGCTTCGCGCATGACCAGCGCCGCCAAATCCACTGGCAGAAATTCATACAAGGCCCCGCTGGCTTTGCCCACGCCCAACGCTGTGCGCACGGCCGATACAATGAAAACGTCTCTCTCTTCCATGTTGCCCTCCCAAGTGAGTCTGATAGTCTGATAGTCTAATAGGCTGATAGTCGGCGGTTTGGTTGGATCGGTCAGGAGATTTTATGGTCTTCTAAATGAACGACGACATCCGCTGCCAACCAATCGTAAATTTCCCGATTATCCAGCGCATTTTCAGGCAAGTCGGCCACGAGTTCGAGCATCGCGGCACGCACATTTTCGTAATGCGCCAGCAAGTCTTCCTCGCGCCAGGAACGGTATTTTGCCACCAGTTCGCGGTTGAATTCATCCGTATCGCGTCCCTCCCAGGTATAGTCAGGCTGGTCGAGGATGCCGTTGATGACTTTCATCCCCTCTTCCCACCAGCCGATGATGTGCGCCAACAAGTCGTGCAGGCTCTCGAAGCCTTGCTTTTTCAAGAAGGCGGCTTGTTCTTCAGGCGTCAACTGTCGAAAACGGGGAACGTAATTGGCCCAGCCCTCTTCCAACGTTTGAATGATTTGACCGAGAGTGATGCGCTCCATGCCTCACCATCCTGTGACCATATTGATGAAATCTGCCAGCAGACCGTAGGCGGTCGTGGCGGGACCCGGATTTGCTTCCGTTATGGACAACTCGCCCAGCACGTCAGTTTTGAACTGGATGATGGAGGTCGAGCCCTCGATATTATAGAAGGGAGAATCGGCCGGGACAAGTTCCGGCGCCACCCGGGCGCGGATGGATTCTGCCTGCCGCTCGGCAGAGCAAATCAGTTTGTAGCGCATACCATGAGTTTTTGCGCGCGCGATCATCTCAGGCGTGATGCCGCGGATGCCCTCGCGTTCCACTTGCTGGGGCGTGAACTGGGTACCCATCAGCGCCGTGATCAGGGCGGCCACCTTGATGGCTGCATCCCACCCGTCTACATCGGCGGAGGGATCGGTCTCGGCCAGGCCAATTTGCTGGGCATAGGCCACCGCCTGATCGAAGGATTGGCCCTCTTCCATGCGCGTCAAAATGAGATTGGTGGTGGAGTTCAGCACACCTTTGAACGCCAGCAATTGAGCCGCGGGGAGCGCGCCGCGAAACAAGGAGAAGATGGGCGCGCCGTCCATCACGGTCGATTCATAGTAGAACTTGCGGCCTTTGGCGCGTCCCAAATCCAACAGTTCGCGATAGGCATAAACAACCGTACCTTTATTGGCAGTAGCGACATGCATTCCCTGTTCCAGGGCGGCGCGGCAGTGCGTCACCGCCGGCTGACCATCCACGTGATTGACGGGCGTGTTCTCGAACAGTACGTCTGCACCGCATTTTTGGATGAACTCCAACGCATCCTGGAGCGGGGCTTTGCTGAGCAAGTCGAGCGAGCGCCCGGTGCGCAGGGCGTGAAGGGCGGTGGTGAGATCGAGACCGGCGGGGTCAATCGCCATGCCGTGATTGCGTGTAGCAAT